>JAKPCT010000078.1 GCA_029553165.1 Bacillota bacterium | reverse complement strand
CGGGATGGATTTGTAGTAGGCTTACACTACTCTGACTGGTCAAAAATGAATAAAAACAATGACTACTCCAACCCTGGAAGCTCAAAATGGCAGGTTACTTATCGCGTAGACGTTAAGACTATCGAAGCTCCTCCAAGAAGAAACCGCTACTAAATAATGATTTTCTAAATCTCGTTAAAAAAGAAGGGCGTTGCTAAAATTGCAACGCCCGTTTTTTACTTGCCCAAATATTTAGACCAATAGATGAACGATTCTCTAATCCTTTAAACTAAAAAAGTACAATAAAAAGAAACTCTTTCTTTTAGGCGATTTAAAAAATTTTAGAGAACCTACTGGAAAATCTATAAAAACGGTTTTGTAACCGTCTCCTCCGCCATCTCCTCAAAAACCCGGTAAGCAACCATCCTACTATTAACAATCCAAGTACAGATGTTACAACCGGCAACGCTAAAATAATCAACCAAGCAATGACTAACCCCCATAAAAGCCTTTGAAGCAGACCAAATGACGAAAGACTAGTTTTAAATCTTCTTACATAGATCCGCCTGCCAAAACCATCTCTGGTAGACTGATACCAATCGTCCCGGTTCTGATTCTCTCCGTTATCAATCGTAATACCATCAAAGTTATCTCGTTCTTCCGGGGTTAAAATCTTAATATTGTCTGACCCGGAATTTCCACAATGGGGACAGCAGGCAGATTCATCATTATTAAAACTGTTATTACAAAACTTACAAATCATTAGCAATCTCCACTTAATTATTTAGTCTTTGGCAACTTCTTAATGATTATAACGAATTTTATCCCGGTTGGTTCCCGTCCATGCTAGTTAACAATTTTACTTCTCAATACTATAACATACATTAGAGTTATTATTCAATTAATAAATGAAAACCTAGACTATATTGACCATTATTTCAGTTCGTGGTATATTAATTTAGACAATATATTGTCTATCTAAGGTGATCTCTATGGATTCTGAACTCGAGCTAAAAGAATTATTTCTAATGCAACAGGTTTACTCAACTTTATTTTCGGTTTATAACAAAATGCAAACCGAAAGTTCAAAGCGTTTTTCGACACTTTCTTCCAGACAATATATGACTATATTAGCCATTCTTCATCTGCCCGAAAATGAAAGAACAATGAATAATGTCGCAAAAAAATTAGGTACAACAAAGCAAAATATTAGACAACTGATTACTACTCTGGAAAAAAAGCAATTGATCGAAATCCAATCAAGCAATAGGGATCGACGGGCGACTAACTTAGAGGTAACACCGGCTGGTATGAATGAGATGCTAAAGGCTGGTGAAATTGGTATTATGTTTTTAGCAGATCTATTTAATGAATTTTCAAGTGAAGAATTGCAACTATTATGGTATTTGCTCAAAAAGATGTACCGTTTCGATGGCAAGGAACATGATGGTTTTGAGCATGACCCCAATAGTGATATTTCAATTGATAAAACTGTGCAAGAAATACAAATCAAAACACTACAAACCTTTGTTAAAAAAAGAAAAGAATCCCGGAGGAATTCCGATGAGCAATGATATTAAGCAACCTAATATGCTACAACTGGTATTAATGCATTTATTTCCTGGCCTTCCTATACTGCTTGTTGCTCTTGTGTTGTCAAATCCTTATTGGGGCCCAGGTCTCCCTTTTATGGTATCAATCCATTTGGCAATTGCTTTTGGCCTTATCCCCACAGAACTTCTAATTTTATTTGTTATGGCAAGACAAAATGGTAGAAAGATAAAAGAAATGATTTTTTATACAAATAAAATATCCGTTTTCAATACTTTACTATGGGTAATTCCTCTATTCACCATTCTTGGAATCGCTTTTTCTACTGTGCCTGAAATTGAAAAACCCCTGTGGACTATGTTCGATTGGGTGCCTGACTGGTTTCGTATCAATGTAGATATAATAAAGCAGCAACCATCGTTAGTTTGGCCTACAGTTGCACTTGCTTTGACCTTAAACGGACTTTTGGGACCAATTGTTGAAGAGATCTATTTTAGAGGTTTCCTCTTACCACGCATGAATAAGTTAGGAAAATTGGCTCCCTTAATTAATGTAGTATTGTTTTCCCTGTATCATTTCTTTACACCATGGGAAAACATCACACGTATTTTAGGTACATTACCATATGTATATACAGTCTGGCACAAACAAAATTTGCAGATCGGAATAATAGTTCACTGCTTGGGCAACTTCACAGGGATTATCCTGACTGCAATTTTTTTATTAAGTTAATAAAATATATCAAGCCTTTTCATATACCACATCAAAGCTTTCATTCTGTCTGTAACATATACAGTCACCACTTAACTACAGTGATTAAGCCAGGACTCTTAACTTAATTAACAATTAGATACAACAGAATTTAAAAAGAATAAGAAAAGCCTATCAGAAGTTTTCTCTAATAGGCTTGGTTTCTCAGATATGGAGCCGACAATCGGATTCGAACCGATGACCTGCGCATTACAAGTGCGCTGCTCTACCAACTGAGCCATGTCGGCATTTTAAATAAAATATTGCTACAGCACTAAAGATAATACCATAGTTCTATTCTTTTTTCAAGTAGCTAAATTATAGTATAAATTGTCATTCACCCAATTTTTGACTGGCAACAACCCGAAATCCGCTTCCTTTCTCCCATTCCAGCACATTGCCAAAGACCTCGGCAAGCTTCCGTTCAAAACTTTTCGCACCTTGTTTTGTGGCTATCACCGCGCTAAACCAACCATTGGGTTTGAGAAACTGATACGCATAATCGACCATCGGATAAATAACCTGCTTCCCGGCTCGAATTGGCGGATTGGTAACAATAAAGTCAAATGAGATTCCCGCCACTGCGGAATAACCTTCACCCGACTTAATAACAACATTTTTGATCCCGTTTCTTTGGGCATTTTCCTTCGCCAGCTCCACCGCCCGTTCATTAACGTCACTCATATAAACGGTAGCCCCGGGTAAAACTTTTGCCAGCGTCAAACCGATCGGTCCATAACCACACCCCAAGTCAAATACCAGCTGCCATTGGGGGTCTATTTTAATTGATTCAATCAATAATTTGGTCCCGGTATCAATCCGCGATTTTGAAAAGACTCCGGCATCAGTCTTAAAAGTAAGTTCCACCCCACGCAGAATAGTTTGAATTTCTTTAAAATTGTGGGCTGAAGTAGGGGTTGACGAGTAATAATGCTCCGCCATTCGATCACTCTCCCAAAAAAATCGGAACATTTGTCTTAAATGTTCCGAGCTTTAATCATTCCAGAATATTTAGTTTGTCTTTTTTACAAAATAAAATCACTAAACTAAAGTTTATTTAGAATAAATTATAATGGACAAACAGTCTGGCTTCAGCAAAACATGATGCTAACAAAAACAGTAATCCATATAAAAATACTTCTTTTTGGTCGGTAGTAAATTGAATTGGCCAAAACTTACGTTCTTTTTTCCAATCGCCACTCAACCAACCCGAAGAAGAGATCCAGGTGAAGTGGGTTGTGGAGGCAATTAACAATAAATACGAGAACCAGATCCACAGACCATAACGGCCAAACAAGACCAACGATCCAGCCATTTTATCATCGCCGTACGGGAATACCACTGACTCTGTTCCAATCGCGATTCCCCACATTATTGTATAGAGTATAAAGTAGATTAGGCTTAGATTAATTTTACCCACTCTAAAGAAGTTCAGACAGAAAACAAACGGAATTACAAAGATCAGATGATTAATAAAGTATTTAACTGTCAACCAAAGGACATTACCCCAAGTATTGACCAGATCTGCTACTTTATGTTCTTTCCCAAATACCTTCCAAACCTTCTCACCAAACGATTTGGTCCCCCAGTTGCCAATTGTCTCTGAAATTTCTGTCTTGAAGACTTTTTGAACAATCATCGAATCAAATAATAAATTATTCTGTTTGATAACAAAGAAGAAGAGTGCCCAGGTAAGCAGAAACAGGATCAATCCAAATGCTACATATCCGCCTAATCTATAATAGACATCTTCATGAAATAACAATTTAATACCACCATTTTTTCCGACCCAGTAGCCAAAGATCGGTGGCAATACAATTAAAACTACTGCAAACAGATAGCCAATTACACCATTTGAATAACATGCAGTGATAATACTTAAAGTTACACCTAAAATCAACCCAATTATCCCACTGATTATATGCCATGGAATATTCTTTGCTTTGGTTGGTTGAACCCCATTCTTCTCCACTGACTTCAAAATTTTTCCCCCTTTAAAAATATAATTACATTTAATTAACGTAAAAATTAAAAAAAAGTTATCTCTAAAATTATTTTATTTCTAAATAAAGCTCTCAATTATTGAACAAAACTAGTTATTCGGCAAGAATCAAAAATTCCCTCCTCATCCCAGCAAAATGAATAATCATCCTAAATTTAACATCAATATTTTCATTTGGTCTCTTTAGGTTTCAGCAATTCCGTCTTCACTAGCTGTGAATAGAGAGTATCAGCCAAACCCAGTCCTTTAGCTGAAATACTTTTAGCAATCTCCTCTTGAAACATATCCTTAAAAAATTCGCCGCCAAACCCTTCGCCAAAAAAACTGGAAGTTTGAACAACTGACAGCATCTGTTTGATCAGGACCGTTTCAAATTCCCTGCAAGCCTGGAGTAACTTTTGTTCTTCAGGTGTTTGGGCAGCTGCAGGGGGAAGTCCTTTCTTGGAACTATTATAATTAATTATGTCACTATTGTAAACCTTATCAATCATTTTTAACACTCCCTGCTTTAAGATCAATCCGGATCAATTGAATTCCAAAACTCCGTATAATGCTCCGGCATCTCTGATCGCTACCAAAATTGCAATGATATCCTGTGGCGTACTCCCAACCATATTTAAAGCCCGTACAATTGTACCAATATTTGTTCCCGGCGGTAGTACAATGAGATTACCGGTTTGTTCACTTCGGCCATCAGTAAATGGCTGGGGTTGCGTCACTTCTGATTCATTACTGATACTGACGGTTATATTGCGGTGAGTTACAGCGACCGTTGCAATCTTCACTTTTTCACCAATCACTATTGTTCCGGTCCGTTCATTAACTAAAACTTTGGCAATTCCATCAGGGGTAATCGGAAGAGTCTCCACTTCTGCAACAAATGAAACCGGATCTTCACGGTAACTATAGGGTATTACCACTTCAACCATACTCATATCCACCGCCCGGGCAACACCCATTGCAATATTCTCATTAATCGTCCGGGCCAAACGGGAAACAGTTGTAAAATCAGGTTTATTTAAGATCCATCTTATTTTACCGTCAGTCTCAAACTGCATTGGGACGGCACGCTCAACAATTGCGCCCGCAGGGACAATCCCTACGGTTGTAATATTTTTTTGCCCCGCGGCCCCGCTCCCACCGGCAGTGTTACCACCTAAAAATACGGAGCCCTGAGCCACGGCATAAACTTTTCCATCTGCCCCGGTTAAAGGACTCTGCAATAGAATACCACCTTGTAAACTCTTGGCATCTCCCATTGATGCCACTTGAATATCAATCGTCTCACCAGGCTGCATGTAAGGTGGTAAAGTTGCTGTTAAAATAACTGCTGCCACATTTTTAACTTTGAGATCACCCACATTAACCTGAATTCCCCATTTAGCCAAAGTATTCGCTACCAGCTGGGCATTGGCTTTTGAGGAATCGCCAGTACCATTAAGTCCGACCACCAAACCAACCCCATTCAGTTGGTTATTACGGACCCCTTGCAATCTGGCAATATCTTTAATTCTGGTTGTTAACATCGGCTGCGCTGCCAATGTTACAGATTGGGCACTGATTACTCCAACCAGAACCAGAATGATAAGGATTACCGATTTTTTTGGCCTCATCATCAACACCTCCGCTAAAACAGCCATTGGAAGAATTTAGTGAGGAGCCCTGGGTTTTGAGTTCTTCCGATAACTCCTTTACCCTCATACTCAATCACAGCATCCGCCACATAGGTTGAATACACCATATTTCCGGAAATATCTTCCGGACGGATCTTCCCTCTGATCGTTAAAACCTGATCTTCTTTATTAACCCGAATCACCTGACGTCCTTCAATAACCAGAATTCCCTCCGGAGTGATCTCGACCACCGAAACAGTTAATCGGGCGCTTAAACTGCCCCCTCTGGTCGTCGTCCCTTTACCTTTATACTCCGTATCCCAACTCGCTCCCAAGCTGGGTAAAAAGTCTAAAACTCCAGTTCCTTCACGAGCGTTAATTGACCCGCTTTTATCACTGGAGGACTCTGCTTTTTGACTTGCCGTAGCTTGCTCCACGATGATAATCGTAATCAAATCGCCAACCTTATAGGTTGACGGTTGTCTGGTATAAAGCGAAGTACTGTCATCATCCCAGAGCGAAGTAGCCAAAACGGTGTTCGCAGATAATGTTCCTGCTAACAATATTCCAATTAAAAAGGTAATAATCCGTAATCTTTTCATTGCAAGGTCACCTCCACTGTATTGACCCCGATCACCCGAGCTTTAAATGTTTTTTTACTTACCGGGTTGATGATTACAATCCGATCGTCCAACCAACCATCTTCATCCGCGATCCCGGTAATTTTAATCTCAAAGTTTTCAGCCACCAGCCTCACATTAACCTCATTACCACGCCAAACCAACGGCACCGGTTCGATTTGGTGCCGCGATAAGATTTGTTTTTCCAGTAAAACGGTTTTATTCCGCATTTGGAGAGGAAATTGGCCAATGTATTCTTTTCCGGTCTTCAATTCAAGCGTTACTGCTTCAAAATCTTCCTCCGTTAAAACACTCTTTAAATTGATTAAGCGTTTTGCCTGATAAACTTTGGCGATTACTTTGATGTTCGCGCTGACATTGATAATTTTAGGCGGTTCAGTACTACTCTGGATTGTTACTTTAAAAAGCGCCGTACCGATCTCCGGTAAACTGCCAATCACTTCTGCTTTAATATCCCAGTCAGCCTTGCGGAGCCAGATCTCGTCCGGTAAATTGCGTAACTCGATCTTCCGCTCAAGATAATATTGCGGATCAACGGCCGGAAACAATTGTTCAATTTTAGTTCTAATCTCTGCTGCACTAATCTTCGAAGAAGCCACCCTGACTATTACCTGATCCGCCATTTGCAATACCGGCTGTACTTTAATATCAAAGTAGTATTGCCTTAAGATTGACATTATGTAGCTTCTGCTTAATCGCCGCTCAATTCCGGGTAATGGCGCCGCTCCCAGTTGAACCTTCTTCAGACGTTCGCGTTCCTGCTCGGTCCCTCCGGACACCCTTCCTAACTCACCTAAGTAGATCTTGTCACTGACAATCTCGACCACTTCGGGTATTTCAATTTTCAATGCCGGACTGGCCAAAATTGGCAATGTTGCAGTTAATAAGCCGACCGCAATCAACATCGCCAATACCTTTAACCTACTGTTCATTCTTACCGCCTCAAATTATTGGCTGTTTGGAGCATTTCATCCGCTGCCTGAATTGACTTGGAGCTGATTTCATAAGCGCGCTGGGCAACAATAATATTGATCATCTCATCGACTACTTTAACATTTGACATCTCTAAATAATTTTGGATAATCGTCCCTGCTCCATCAGTTCCCGGCGTTGAAATTGTCGGAGCACCGGAAGCAGCCGTCTGTCGATACAGGCCTTTACCGATATTTTCAAGACCGGCCGGATTTATAAAAGTTGCCAGTTCCAATTGGCCAATCTGCTGGACGTCGGTCTCACCTGAGACCAATACACTCACTGTCCCATCACTGCCAATATTAATACTGGTCGTCCCTGTCGGAATCGTTATTTCCGGTTGCAACACATAGCCTTCGGAAGAAACAATCCGTCCATCCACGCTTAACTTCAATGAACCATTGCGGGTATAAGCAATCGTTCCATCCGAAAGCTGCATCTGCAGAAAACCTTCGCCTTCGATCGCGATATCCAGCGGATTATCACTTGCTAAAAAATCACCTTGAGTAAAAATTTTAGTCGAAGCCACCGGACGGACCCCATAACCAACCTGCAATCCGGTTGGCAAGACTTGTCCCTGAGCCGACGCACTGCCGGCACTGCGTACTGTCTGATATAACAGATCTTGAAATTCTAATCGCATCTTTTTATAACCAACTGTATTGGCATTGGCTAAATTGTTTGCTGTAGTATCAATATTAAGCTGTTGGGCCATCATCCCGGTACCTGCCGTCCATAGCGCTCTAATCATACTATTACCTCCTTAAAAATAACAAAACTGCCCAAAAACAACCTCAATCCAGGCAGCCACAGTGAATTACAGCTATTACAATAATGGAAGATCTCTGTCGGTCAATCTTCCGAAAACCTCCGTTAATGGTCCGGTTTTCCCTTCGCTCTCACTTTAACTGCCACTGTTTTACTGTTTCCATCAATTACTTGGCCAACTCATTGACCGCTTTTCCTAAAGTCTCATCATGAGCAATCAATGCTTTCTGACTGCTCTCATAGCTGCGTGAAACAGCAATCATCTCAATCATTTGTTGAATTGCATTCACATTGGAGCGTTCCAGCGCACCTTGAATGATCTCAAAGTTTGTTGCCGGCCTCACCCCATGAGGTGCATTGTAAAGATATTCGCCATCTTTAATCATATTGCGGCTGTCAACTAACATTAACCGGTTAATTTCTTCGCCGTCTTGATAAATCGTTCCATCTGCTCCTACCTGGAACGGGCCTTCTACCCGGATCTCCCCTTGCTCTCCCAACACCCGGTGTCCATTCTTGGTGACCAGATAACCATCACGATCAACTTCGAAATTACCTGCGCGTTGATACCGCTCACCATTCGGGGTTAAAACCGCAAACAGCGCATTTCCTGTTATTGCTAAGTCACATTGGTTATTAGTGTTGGTGATAATACCATCACTAAAGTCCGGAAATTCCATCACTGTTTTAACACCCAAACCCATTGTTCCAATCGGAGTTGCTCCCTGACGGTTATATGCTTTCATCAGCATCTGCCCGAACGAAGTTGCCACTACATTATCATTTTTAAACCCAATCGTATCGGTGTTGGCCAAGTTGTTGGCAATTACATTTTGGCGGTCAATCTCGACAACCATCCCTGAAGCAGCAGTGTAAATTCCTCTAATCACCTTGTCACCTCCCTATGTTGATTTTTTTACATCCCAGTATTTTAATTATCGGAATTTTATCCGACTTAATTAGCACAATTTTAATTTGTGCTCCTTCCAATAAGTTCATAAATTCAAACATTGTTGCCAATTATAAAAAGAGTTTTGATATTTATGTAGAATTATTTATAATTATTTTAATAAACCTTAGAATCATAGAGGTATGATATGAATCTCAAACGCCTTTTAATTAAGATCATTATTTCCTTCTGTTTTCTGGGAGCGTTTCTGAATCACAGTCTTGCTGCAACTGCTCCAACCGTCTATATAATACCAATTAAAGATGAGATTACCCCGGCGATGGCTGCCTTTGTAACCAGCGAGATTAAAAATGCTCATCAAATTAACGCTCAGGGAATAATCTTCGAGATCGCTACGCTAGGTGGCAGGGTCGATGCGACACTTGAAATGAAACAAGCGATCATGAACTCCAAAATACCTACTGTCGTTTTTGTCCAGGAACGGGCAATATCTGCCGGAGCATTGATTACGATCGCCGCCGAAACAATCATTATGGCCCCAGGCAGTCAGATGGGCGCAGCCGAACCAAGACCGTTCAGCGAAAAGGCAGTTGCTTTTGTCCGAGGTGAGTTTGGCTCTACCGCGCAAGCCCGCAATCGTAATCCCCAAATTGCCGAAGCCATGGTTGACAAGGAGATTGAAATTGAAGGCCTAGTCGAAAAGGGCGCTATTCTCTCGTTGAAGGCGGCTGATGCGCTTAAATACGGCTATGCAGAAACAATTCTTCCCGATCGCAATGCAGTCTTAGACTTTATGGGCTGGTCGAATGCAGACATAATTGAGAGCACTCCCAATTTTAAATTTCGGATTGCTCAGTTTTTAACCAGCAGTGCGTTAACCTCTATCTTACTCACACTGGGATTTATTGCTCTGGCGATTGAATTATTTACTCAGGGTTTTGGATTGGCCGGAATTATTGCAATTTGCTCATTTGGGCTTTATTTTGGCGGTAATATTATCGCGGGGAATACCGAATGGTGGTCTTTTTTCCTGTTCCTTTTAGGGCTGGGATTATTAGTTGGTGAGATGTTCGTTCCCGGTTTTGGGATCTTAGGGATTGGAGGCATTACTGCGATTGTTGCCAGTATTATCTTCGCAGCACCGGAACCTCAACAAGGGATGTTTTCCTTAGGGATTGCTTTTGTTGCTTGCGTAATAATTGTACCGGTCTTATTGATGTACTTTGAAAAAGCGGGATTGTTCAACCGCTTGGTTTTAAACGAAGCCGAGACCACCGAATCCGGTTATGTCAGTATCTCCGAGAATAATGACTTGATCGGGAAAACCGGGAAAACAGTTACTCCGCTACGCCCGTCCGGTATTGCTTTGGTTGACGGCAATCGTATCGATGTCGTCACTAATGGCGAGTATCTGCCCATTGATACTGAGATCCAAATCATCAAAGTTGAAGGGGTAAGAATCGTCGTCACCAAAGTGTAACAGGTCAGCCGTGGTGTTATTCAGATCATATCCTGGAGACACCTTTAAAAAACTTATAAATTTGTCTGACGATGTACCTTCCAAAAGCTTTCTCCAATTTCTTGGTTTTTGTTATATTCTCAATCAATGCCGCCAACTTGGCAGCATCATGCCGGATCACATTTGACTTTACAATTACCTTGATCCCTAATGGTGTGACTCCCAGCTCCCGGATCTTTTCCAAATCCGCAATCACCGGTTTGGCTCCTTCTTCAGCGTAGCGTTCCAGGATATGTTCCGGAATTGGTTCAACGTTGATAACAGCGATGTCAATGAATTTATCATTCGTATGCTTTAAAATCGCCTTCACATGATCACTGGCAGTATAATTGTCAGTCTCGCCCTGCTGTGTCATCGCATTACAGATATACAATTTGACAGCATTTGAATTTTGGATTGCGGTTGTAATCCCTTTCACCAACAAGTTAGGGATTACACTGGTATAAAGACTACCGGGACCCAGAACAATCACATCGGCTTCTTCAATTGCTTCGAGCGCTTCCGGGACCGGTTTGCTGTCAGCCGGTTCAAGATAAACCTCCTCGATTGGGCTACTCTTTACTTTACCAATCTTTGACTCACCGGAAACAATCTGGCCATCCTTCAATCTGGCTTTTAAATTAATATGCGCTAATGTTGCCGGTAAAACCTGGCCACGAACCGCCAAAACCTTACTGGATTCTTTGATTGCCTCTTCAAAATCACCGGTTATCCCTACCAAAGCTGCCAACAGCAAATTACCAAAATTATGACCGGCCAACTCCGAATCGCCTTGAAAACGGTATTGCATCAATTTTTCCATCAGCGGTTCAATATCGGCCATTGCTACTAAGCAGTTCCGAATGTCACCCGGTGGCAGGATTCCAAATTCCCGTCTTAATCGTCCGGAACTTCCGCCATCATCAGCAACAGTTACAATTGCGGTCAAATTTGAAGTGATCTCTTTCAAACCTCGTAAAATAGTACCTAAACCTGTACCGCCGCCAACAACCACCACTTTTGGTCCTCTGTTTTGCTTGCCATTCTTTTGCCTGCTCTTCGACCACCAGTGGATGATGTACCAAAAGAAACGTAATGTTCCATAATAGCCAACCAATGTTCCACTAATAACCAGGATCAAGCCTAATAACACTCTACTGTCAGAATTTAACGGCAATTTCAACCAATTGGTTATAATAAAAAAGCCGCTGATAACCGAAAACAGACAGACCACTACCCAAACCATCCAGGCAAATACTACTAGCTGTACTTTCAGACTTTTGGTCATCGTATTTTGGTCCGTCTCCTTTCTTGGAATATATCTATTTATATGCAATTCGCTCTTATTAAATCAACCATTATTTACTTTTTGACCCGCACATCACGGTGATCAACAACAACACGGTAACCTTTTGTTTTCAGAAAATCACCTAATTTATTGGCTATCGTGACCGAACGGTGTTGCCCGCCGGTACACCCAATCCCGATAATCAGGTTGGCTTTACCCTCCTTGACATACTGGGGCATCAGAAAGTCAACAAAATCATATAATTTAGTTAAAAAACGGGTTGCCAACGGCCATTTCATCACATATTCCGCTACTTCAGCATTGTTACCGTTAAGTTCCCGTAATGAATCTACATAATGCGGGTTTGGTAAAAAACGTACATCAAAGATTAAATCCGCATCCAGTGGAACTCCATTTTTAAACCCGAACGAAACAACATCGACCAACATCTTCTCTTGTGGCGAAGATTGGTCATAATTCTTACTGATTAATTCCCGGAGACCTTTAGCTGTAAGTTCCGAGGTATCAACAATCATTGTCGCTTTACCTCGAATCTGTTCTAAACGAGTCTGTTCCGCCCGAATTCCTTCCGAGATTCCTCCGTTCACAGATAAAGGATGTGGCCGACGGCTTTCTTTAAAACGTCGAATCAAGATCTCTTCACGCGCTTCTAAGAATAAGATCTCATAACTAAATCCGGTCTGTTCCAGACTCTCCAAAGCTTCATAAATATCATCAAAAAAATTGCCACTGCGTAAATCGACAACAAGGGCAATTTTATTAATACTTCCGTCTGATTGAGCGCAAAGCTCCGCAAATTTGGGGATCAAAGCCGGTGGTAGATTATCAACACAAAAATAACCAAAGTCTTCAAAACATTTGATGACTTCAGACTTGCCTGCTCCTGACAATCCTGTAATGATTACAAACCGAATTGATTCAGACATGACAAATCACCTCATTTCTAGCTGTATTAAGGCAATTCGCCTTTTAGATAACTTTTCCTGCCATGACCATAATCATTTCAATTGTAACTTTAATTTTTTAAGTAATCCAGAGGAAAAATTAACCCTCTTCCCGGACATTGATCAGTTGTTCCAACGTTAATCCCGCCACTTGCGCCGCCTTAAGCCCCTCCTCCAGGTGTCCGACCTTTTCCGGGGTATGAGCATCACTGCCAATCGCAAACTTCACCCCTTCCCGGGCGGCAGTTTTAATAAATTCAATCGACTTAATCCCATGTTTACTGTTGATTTCAAGTACAGTATTATTTTGAACACATGCTCTGGCCAATTCAACCGTATCGATGCTGATATTCAAACCGGGATGGGTTATAATATCAATTTCGTTATTATAAACCGCCTCGACAATTGCTTTGGTATTATTGTTACGCGCCTTTCGTCGGATACTCGGGCTTAACTTACTTAAAGCCCATTCTGAAACATAGCGAAATCCATCATTAAAGGTTTTCGGATGGACTGTTACATGAAACCCTGCTAAAACCTGATCTAATTTCCGCTGTAACTCCAGGGGAATATCAAGTTCACCCTTATAGCTGATAATATTTGCTTCTGTTCCGGCCAGGATCTTAATCCCCGAGATCTCCTGCCGGATTTTTTCAGTTTCGGCGATAATTTGCTCGAAGGCTTCCAAACCACTTGTAGCGACATGCCCCCAATTGGCAGGACCGTGATCGGCAATCCCGATCTCCTCCAGGCCTCTTTGCTTAGCAGCGATCACGTTGTCAATTATCGCCCCGGCTCCATGGGAATATTTGGTATGGGTATGATAGTCCGCAAAGACTTTCCACATCAAAACCACCTCAATAAAATTTTAAAGGTAGTTTATCCTGTCAGTCGTAGAAAAAAACAAAAGGGCTCTTCGCCCTTTTAACACACCCGGTTACGCTGTTTATCACGATAACGTTCCAAACCCAGCTGAATCAGTCGATCAATCAAATCTTCATAATTGATCCCACTGGCTTCCCATAACTTTGGATACATACTGATCCTTGTAAAACCAGGCATTGTATTAATTTCATTGATAATTACTTCGTTGGTTTCAGTATTCACAAAGAAATCAACTCTGCCCAACCCCGAAGCATCGACTGCCTTAAACGCCTTTACTGCCAGTTGCTGCACTTCTTTGACCAAATGTTCCGGCAGTTCCGCCGGGATGATCAACTTGGAGTCATTCAAGACATACTTGGCTTCATAATCATAAAATTCGGCGCAGGGAACAATTTCACCAACTACCGAAGCTTGTGGGTCATCATTACCAAGCACGGCACACTCAATCTCTCTCCCAATCAGCATTTTTTCAATAATCAGTTTCCGATCATACTCAGCTGCCAAATTTAATGACCGGACCAGTTCCTCCCGGTTATGGGCTTTTGAAATTCCGACACTGGAACCAAGATTGGCCGGTTTTACAAAGCAAGGAAACCCTAATTGTTGCTCAATCTGGTCCAGTACCAAGTCCGGGTTGCTCTCCCACTCTTTGCGCAAATATCCCAGATATGCTCCCACCGGCAAACCGGCTTGTTGAAATACGGCTTTCATAACCACCTTATCCATGCCCACCGCTGAAGCCAGAACACCACCGCCAACATAAGGAAACCCGGCAATTTCGAGTAATCCTTGGATAGTCCCATCTTCACCATATGGTCCATGCATTACCGGGAAGAAAATATCGACTTGCTCTTGCAAACTGGATAACAGTTGCCCCTGCTCGTTACTGATCGGGACTATTGAATGGTCCTGGCCATCATTAAGCTGCCGGACTTGCAATTCACCACTGGCAATTAACTTTTCCGGCACTACACCGGGTAACCACTTACCTTCTTTAGTTATTCCAATCGGATACACTTCATATTTGTCTCTATTGATCGCGCTCATTACCGAATTGGCTGACAAAACCGACACTTCATGCTCTCCGGAACGCCCCCCAAAAATCAATCCGACTCTGATCTTTGACACGTTAATTCCCCGTTTCGTAATGGTACTTTTTATACCATGCTATTCTCGACCCATTAGGATCTTTCCTCTTAATTGCTTAAACTTTTCCAAGATTTTAACATAATTTATTGAAGCTCTTCTTTGATTTGCCGAAATTCATCGATGCTGATTTCACCCTGTACTAAACGTTGTTTGGCGAGCAGCAGTGAAGCTTCATCCACTTGCAGACCAGTGTTTTGTTTCAGCTTCGCTCTCCGCAATTTATACCTGGCAATACCCAGGATAATCAAGGCGAACGCTAAATAAAATGACCATTGTTTATATTCCCATGATAATGAACTGATACTCTCCCAGACAATCAGCGCCAGTGATGGCAAAAACAAAAAAACGGTTGCAATAATACTGACATAAATGATCCCTTTTAACTTCACGCTTAACCACCTCTAATCTCTTTCTTTTCTCCAAAATTAAAATGAATAATTCTCAATTTAAAACAGCTTAACAATAATAGTATATCCATTATTAACCAATATACCCTCCAATACGGGTTAATAAATCAAATTTTTATCACTTTACGACAGGGACTTCACCTTTTAACTTGAATATTTTAAATTGAGGGGATTTGGTTTGAGAATTAAAAGTAATAAAGTTATTCGCAGTGCTGATTATACCGAAATTGGCTTAAAAACTATTGTTGGAAAAAATATCTCCAATAACTTTCCGGTCCACACCCATGAATCTTACATTATTGGACTTCTTACCAGCGGAGCAACATACTGTTATACATTACGTGGGACTGCCTTATTGACTGCAGGTGATATCTATTTGATAAACGCGCGTGAGCCTCACTCATTTCAAAATCCAAACTCCGGCGTCTATGATTATCTAACCTTTTGTTGTTCAAAACGGCTGCTGACAAATATATTTGCTCCTAAATCCGAAGTTAACCAATCACCACTTTCATTATATTTTATTGATATCAAATTAAAAGATGCCCAATTATTTGATACTTTATTACAAACCTACAGACTATTACAGAAAAAGTCAACGCCTGAAGCAAAACAAACTTCTATAAATACCGCGCTTGACGAACTTATCAAGCATTGTAACGTTACTTTCTTCCCGGAAGTTATTAAAAATAAAGCGCAACTGTTTATAGAACAAAATCCTCAATTAAACTTATCACTGACTGAGCTTGCTAAGATTGCCAACTTGAGTCCTTATCATTTTTTACGACAATTCAAAAAAGAAGTAGGGGTCTCCCCCTACCAATATCAATTACAGTTGCGGATTAAAGTGGCCCAATCTTTACTGCAACAAAATTATTCAATTGCTGAGGTTGCTTTAGAAACAGGATTTACGGATCAGAGCCATTTTACCCGGTTTTTCCGAAAACATGTTGGTATCAATCCAGGCGAATACATCAACTGTAACCGTTAGTTTCTTATTCAAGCGCCGGTAAAAATTTTGCCAAGATTATCAGACCCGGTTCACCGGCAACGACACGATGAATCAGGTCTGCCGGGATTACAGTCACTTCTCCCGGTTGATATCTGATCGTCTGTCCACCTAAAATACAGTTTCCAGCCCCAGCGACGATTTCATGGAGCTCAATTCGGCCTTCATGAAGATGTTCACCGATTTCATGACCAGGCAGGATCCGGACTAAATGACAACTTACAAGCCCATTGGTAGCTTCACCTTTTACCAGGGTTTTCAGACTAACTCCTTTAAATTTAGGATGTTCCTGCCACGCTAATGACCCAATCTTGACTGTTTGATTCTCAAGATTAACATTACCCGATTCAAATTGATTAGCTAATAATTGTCCCATATCATTCACTCCTTCTGGATTAATTTAATCAAATAATACCAACTCCGACGTTTAATGTATTGTATTTTATTGCTCATTTGATAACCATATTGTAGACTGGTTATAAATAATGGTAAAATGTTGGAGCAATTTGTCGATAAATTAATTAGGTCCTATTTGGAGGCTTGTTATGGACGCTTGGCATGAACGCAAGATGCTGGATGAAAAATTTCCCTTTAAATTTTATATTACTGATGTAACCGAGTTTCCACCTCATTGGCATGAAGAGATCGAGATTGTCTACCTCTTAGAAGAAACGCTCCAAGTCGGAATCAATAATGAAGTTTACACCATGGAACCGCGTGACATTCTCATTATTGGGATGGGAGATATCCATTACTATCTCAATAATTCAAATCAATGTCGCCGCATCATCTTAATGTTTAATCCAGCAATCTTCGAAGCATTCGCGGAGGAACTTACTGAAAAAAAACTGGCTTTACCTCTGATTAAATATCCTGAACCAAAATCAGAATTAAGCAAAACCAATTCGGTTAATCAACACCATCTGATTGAGGAGCAGATCTTAGCAATCATCAAAGAATTTGTCCATAGCAAAAATGGATATCAATTAGTGACTAAAGCCAGATTATATGACCTCCTGGCACTCTTAATCCGGCTTAACCTTTTGGAAGAGTATAATCCACAGGAAAAAAGCAATCATCTTAAAAAGCTGGAACGTCTGGAACAGGTTTTTAAATTTGTGAAGAACAATTACTCCAGACCAATCACCCTTGAAGAGGCAGCTACTGCAGCCAACTTCAGCCTGTACTATTTCACCCGGTTTTTTAAGGATGCTACCGGTATGACCTTTATCAATTATCTCAACAATTATCGAATCTCTAAAGCACTACGGTTACTGGCATCTACCACTGACCCAATAACAGAGATTGCTTTTAAAACCGGGTTTGAAAGCATCAAAACCTTCAACCGGGTCTTTAAACAGATAAAGGCGTGCTCCCCAAGGCAGTACCGGAACTCCATGAGCAATCTGTCAACCAAGTAAAAGCAATTTTTGAGGATTTTTTAGCAATTCTTGACATAGATATGTCAATTAACTTTGGCTATAATAGAGTTAACATTATTAACAAAGCCATAAGTGACTTTTATTTATGAGCAAAATATGCGGTGATTTTTTATTATACTTAATTAACTACACATAAAGGAGTAACGCTAATGGCAAACATCATCTTTCCATCAAACTTTCTCTGGGGAGCAGCAACCGCTGCCTATCAAATCGAAGGAGCAGTTAATTCCGGCGGGCGCGGAGCAAGCATCTGGGATACCTTCAGCAATACCCCTGGCAAAATTGACAACAATGATACCGGCGATGTTGCTTGCGATCACTACAACCGCTACATCTCGGATATTGAGCATATGAAAGCATTGGGGCTGCAAAGTTATCGCACTTCAATCGCCTGGTCCCGAATTTTCCCAGAAGGTAAAGGGCAGGTTAACCAAGCAGGTCTTGATTTTTATGACCGGCTCACTGACAAATTATTGGAGGCTTCGATCAAGCCAGTTTATACCTTATTCCACTGGGATCTCCCGCAAAAGCTTCAGGACCTTGGTGGCTTTAACAACCGGGATCTAATCTATTATTTCCGGGACTACGCACAACTAATGTTTGAAAAACTGGGTGATCGGGTTAACCTCTGGATCACTCATAACGAGCCCGCAGTCTATTCTCATAATGGACATATTTGGGGAAATCATGCTCCGGGGATCGCCGATTGGAAGACCGGGATCCAAGTCTCGCACCATCTGCTATTATCCCATGCTTTAGCAGTTGAAGCATTCCGGCAGAGTGGTAAACCCGGTGATATTGGAATTACTCTTAACCTAACCTATTTTGAACCGGCAAGTGATACTCCCGCCGATCAAGCTGCAACAATCAGGCAAGATGGATTTGGTAACCGTTGGTTTCTTGATCCTTTGTTTAAAGGGGCTTACCCAGCAGATATTTTAGCACTCTATGAAAGCCATAACATTGCTCCTGACGTCATGGCGGACGATCTGGCACGGATCAAGAATTCACTTGATTTCTTAGGGATCAACTACTACTTCCGTTTTGCAGTAAGCCACAAAGAAAACGACGGACTGTTAAAAACCTATGCCAGAGCGGTTGTTGGCCCGTTTACGGCAATGGGTTGGGAGATCAATCCTTACGGACTGTATCATTTTCTGACCCGAATCAAATCCGAATATGCCAATATTCCAATCTATATTACCGAAAATGGTGCTGCCTTTGATGATGTTTTGGTGAATAATACTGTTCAAGATGATCGCCGTATTGATTACCTTGAAAAACATTTTGCAGCAACTGCTCAGGCAATTGCCGAGGGCGTTGATGTCCGCGGTTACTATGTCTGGTCATTGCTGGATAACTTTGAATGGTCCTTTGGATATAGTAAACGCTTTGGAATCATCTATGTTGATTATGAAACGCAACAGCGCTATTGGAAACAAAGTGCATACTGGTACCGCGATTTCATTACGGCGCAAAAAAATAAAAGTTCGTGAAGGAATTTCTTCCCAAGAACATAATAAATATTATGAGAGCTGTTTGCAAAGATTAACCCTTTGAACAGCTCTTCCTTTTTCAGCCTACTAATCTAATGATTTAGTAGAATTCAAAAATACATTATTTATTTAATCTTAGGGGGATTTGAATGCAATTTTTAGAGTTAGCAAAAGCAAGGACGTCGGTTCCTCCGTGAATAACAGACTCAAATAGCTGGGGCTTAATGAATACTGGTTGGCAATTGCCGAGAGTGTAATCTCGGATGCATAATGTTCATCAATGTATTGCCGGACCTGATCGATCACTTTATCATTAAATGTGGCCCGCTTTTTGCTAATATAAGCATTCACGTGTTCAAAGAAATCCAACAATTGTTGTTCCAGCTCATCGAGGCTTTCTGCTTTTCTTACATCCGTTAAGGGCGAAGCGTCGGGTCCTAAAATATCTTGCGCGTTATGGCCCAATTCGTTTAAGATTGTACAAGTCATCAGAATGATATTACTGGCGATAATCTGTAGTGATTCGGGGACTATTCCGGCTTGCCGAAACTCAGCAAATAATTTATGCAAATCCTTATTGACCATTTCAAAGGAACCCACCCGGATATCATCAAAGATCCGGTTCTGATTGAGCGAATAAAAATATTTATGATAAAAAGTATTCTCCGAATTAAGATCCGTTATGGAAAAAACCCGGTTAACCCCGTAAAGATAACGGTATTTCAACGCCAGGCAAGCTTCCCGGTAAGATACGGCCAAATCTTTAAGTTCAGCGTACTGATGGCCAACCCCGATGGTTACCGGTTGCTTTAAGCCGGTATTGATCTGTTCTAAAAATTCTTCCAGATTCAAAGCGTCTTCCGGATTTGGGTCAAAAATGATAATCGTCATCTGATTAATTTTACTGTTGATCAACCAATACTGCTGCGCCCATTCTTCAAGTAACCGTTTGATTTGAGAGTATAATTGCAGATTTAAAAGGTATTTTTCTTCTTCGCTGACTTCTTTCAAACGGCTGGCGGGGATCTCGACGACCACTGCCTGACAGCTTTTTCCCCGTAAATGTTCCAACCCCAAAAACGCCAAATCAGCATACGGATTACTGGCAACCAGATTGCCATAAATTAAGTCCAAAAAGAATTTATCTTGCAATACCGGGATCTTTTCTTGGAGTTGCATCCGGAGATTATATAACTCTAACTTTTCCGCCCGCTCCTCCTCAAGCTCGCCCTTTAATTTTTGCGCAATGGCTAACAGTTTTTTGCTGGCAAATGGTTTAAGCAAATATTCCGAAACATTATATTTCATTAATTCCTGCGCATATTCAAACTCCGCAAAACCGGAAATCATGATGATTTTTAAGCTATAGTTGCGGTTGCGGCATTCTTTAACCAACTCGATCCCATTCATTTTCGGCATTTGAACATCAGTAACCATAATATCAATGGCGTTTTTCTCCAATATCGCGAGTGCTTCCAAGCCATTTGCCGCTTCAAAAACGTGGTCAAAACCATTCTCTTTCCAATTGGTGTTGTTCGTCAATTTATACCGAATCGCTTCTTCGTCTTCAACCAGTAAAATGGCAGCCATTGTCTTTGCCAGCTCCTTCTTTAGAACGCAATCTTTTTCTGACTTTGCTCAAATTAATGGTAATTTAATGGTAACCAATACCCCGCCTTCTTTGCCGGGTGCTAAATGTAACCCGTATTCTTTACCGAAAGCAAGCCTGATCCGTTCATTCACATTGCGTAGACCAAAAAAGTGGTGTTCTTCAGGATCGGGTTCTTGGAAGCATTGATTAATACGTTCCATCTTTTGCGGGTCCATGCCGACACCATTATCTTCGACTTCCAAAAAGATATGATCGTCTTTATAGTAACCCCGTACGAAGATCATTCCAATGGGTTCTTCTAATTCCCGGACTCCATGGTAAATAGCATTTTCCACCAACGGTTGCAAAATCAGTTTAATCGTTTTTTGCTGCAATAAGCGTTCATCAAGATTGATCTCGTAGTTATATTTGTCTCCATGACGAAACCTTTGAATATACAGGTAATTACGAATATGTTCAACCTCTTCGCGAATGGTAATCAGTTCTTTGCCCTGGTTTAAACTGATCCTGAAAAAAGTACCTAAAGCTTCAACCATATTGATAACATCTTCATTTTTGTTATTTTCCAACAAGCCAATAATCAAATCCAACGTATTGTAAATAAAGTGCGGTTTAATCTGTTCTTGGAGGGCTACCATCTCGGTCCGTCTCAATTTCTTTTGCTCTTCAACGCTTTGCGCGATCAATTGCCGGATCTTGGCTAACATCTGGTTAAATGAATCAGCCAGTTCGCCAATCTCATCGTTAGTTTTAATGGCCGCATTGGTATTTAAGTCTTCAGCAGCCTTGCGCATCGAATGTTGCAGGTCTTTGATCGGATGAGTCAGTAAATTAGCAAGAAAAACAGCTACCAAAATAATTGCCGGAATCAGGCCAATAATTAAAATGATCGACAGGCTGGCAACCTTATTCATTTCTTGAGCCAGTTCGGTTTTGTTGGAAACCCCGATAATCTTCCAGTTCACCGGCATGAATGTCTTGACGGCAATGACCTGATTGGCGTTTTTTATCGGAGCCATAAAAAACCCCGATTCCCATTGTTCCTCAGAAGGGTTTCCCAAAAGGATACTGGCGGGTTGGCCGATGTATTTATGGATTGGATGATAGATAATCTTTTTTTGATCATCAATAATCATCACATATCCGGTTTTTCCAAGCTTAATATTACGGCAGATCCGGTCAAGGAGCTCCATCTCGACATCAAGCGACATGATCCCTAAAAAATTATCATAGTCTCCGTGAATCGCCCTGCCCACTGAAAAAACTTCGCCTCCCAACCAATCAGGATGCGAACCCCACAAAGCGATCGTATTGGGATCAGGATTATTGGCCAGTTTCTGAAACAACTGCTCCCGGGAGAGGTCCACCTTCGTCTGGCCATAACAACTAATTTTAGTCCCATTCAATGTAATGATCGCTACATCCCGAAGGTCGGTTTTATATTGACGAATATTATTTAAGTTTTCCCAAAGACGAAAGGTGTATTTCCGATTCCCTTCAATATCCCCGGCCAGATTGATTTTGATAAATTGAAGATTGTAATAGTCATTATGGAGTTGTAAGATTCTCTCCAGATCACTCAGATAGAGTTGGAGATTGCGATCAACCCGGTCAATAACTTCACTTGTATAGGAACGGACATTCTCTTCCAAAATCCTTAAATAAGCTTGGTATGAGAATAGCGC
This sequence comes from Bacillota bacterium, assembly GCA_029553165.1. GTDB lineage: Bacteria > Bacillota > UBA4882 > UBA8346 > UBA8346 > JAKPCT01. Next base: position 63,589 of record JAKPCT010000078.1, on the reverse strand, counting down.
TGGAATGACTCCGGAACAAATCTCCGATCTCTGGCAACAGGATCAAAACCGAACCGGGATCGGCATCCGCAACGTTGATGAACGTTTGAAATTAAGCTATGGGATCAACTATGGACTGACTGTTGTCAGTGTTCCTGAACAGGGGACCACTGTTTCTTTACGTATTCCTTGCCAAAAGTACGCTGATTTAAACTATGAAGAAACAAAGGAGCAAGTTTCATGTGGCGAGCAATATTAGTGGACGACGAAGAATATGTAAGGACAGAATTGGCTTCATTATTTCCGTGGCAACAATACCGCTTTGAATTAATCGGCGAAGCTGAAAATGCCCGAACAGCTATTGAACTAATCGAAAAAACCCAGCCTGATCTGGTAATTACTGATATCAGAATGCCGGAAATGGATGGTTTGGAGTTAATTTCCTGGATCAAACAACATCATCCTGAAATAATGGCGGCAGTTGTCAGTGCCTATAATGACTTCCCCTCTGTCCGGGAAGCACTGCGCCTTGGTGCGGTTGATTACTTTATTAAAGCTGAAGCCACTGCTGAGACTGCCGGTACTTTTTTAAGCCGGATTGATGCCATGTTAGAACGTTATTATTCTGTTTTATTTGAACAGGAAGAGACAACCAGCAATCTGGCTAAATATCATCAATTGGCTGTCAAATCATTTTGGCGGGATGTGTTGACAAGGGCTTCCAATGACGCAGCAATCAAGCAACGCGCGGCTGAACTGGAGATCGACATTGAAAATATTTGGTTTGGTCTGATCTTCGTCCATATTACTAATTATCAAACCTTTCCCGCTGATGTCCAACAGCAGCTACGACAAAACCTTGAAACACAGCTTCAGGCTCAATGGCACGGGAATTGGAATATTGTCGATTTCAAAAAAAATGATTTTATTATAATCTGTAGTCTCAATCAAAGAGCGGAACTGGAAATGGTAAAAAAACTCCACAATCTTGCCCGAAAATTAGCGGATGACTTTCCTGGAAAAATTACCGTCAGCGCATCAGGAAAGTTTAGTTCAGTTGCAGAATTACCATGTTGTTTTCGTGAAGTGCAGGAAATTAATTTATTACGCTTATATCATCATGAAACAAAATACTTTGAAACTGTCCAACTATTAAAACTCCAAAATAAGTTGGAACATCAGCACATTTCCGAGTTATTACATACCTGGGAAAAACTGCTCCGTAATGCAGTTTCAGATGAATTAAGCCGTTTTATTGATAACATATTTCAAAATATTATGCCTGAAAACATGAGTCCTCATGAAGCAAGACAACTGTTATTGGACTTGATCACCATTTTACGCCGGGTTTCATATGAATATCAAATTCATTCCCAGTCAGGTGCTGACAGCAACCATTTAGAACCAAATTTAATCGAAATCTTGGATGAAGCAGAATCGCTCTCCGATTGGAAACGCCTTCTGGAAAAAACAGTTGTCCAATTCATCAATTCTGTAAAACAATACACACTCCCCCAAAGCTCGGCAACAATCCGAAAAGCCCTGGTCTACATTCAGGCTAACTTCACCCGGAATCTTTCATTAGAAGAAGTAGCGGAACATGTCGGTGTCAGCAAAAGTTATCTCTGCCGTATTTTTCCCGAACACATTGGTGAACATTTCAGCACTTATTTACAACGGCTTCGGATTGAGAGGGCCAAAGAGTTATTAAGATTTACCAATGACCATATCTATGAAATCGCATCAAAAGTAGGCTTTTGGAACAGCCGTTATTTTAGTAAAGTCTTTCACGAATTAGTAGGTATGACTCCGGCAGATTACCGGCGAATTTTACCGGCCAACAGGTAAACAATTATGCATATTAGGACAATTTTTGAGCACTAGGATGTTATTAACCTTATTGTTACAATTATAAGAGATTAATTTTTTGTTAAAAATACCAAAACATTTTATTACCAATATGCTCTTGATTAATTCATCAAATCATCCGATACTACTTAAGCAAAATTCTATTTATGTAACCATTTTACATGTATTTTACCGTATTACTTTCCATTTAAAAAGACCACTTTTTTCAATGTTTTGTAAGAGATAACTTCCCCGGTTGACATTCATAAAAGAGTGAAAACCCGTGGCAAAGTTATTTATTTCTGGGGTCAAACATACTTTGATAAAGACCAGGAAGATTATCTCTTTTAAAAAAAATAACACAAATTAGGAGGTTATGAAATGAGAAAAAGTCTACGTCTTATGGGAGTCCTGCTATTAATTGTTTTAATGCTGGGGACATGTGTTTTCGGAGCAGCAAAACCAATTAAGCTAAATTTTTGGACTATTCAACGACCTAATGAGACTGATGCTGTTGGTATGACTTTAGCTAACCAGATTAAAGCCTTTGAAAAGGCCAATCCAGGAATTAAAATAGAATATAACTATACTGAAAATGAAGCTTACAAAACCAAACTCCAAGTCGCAATGCTTGGCGGAGCGGGTCCTGATATCTTCTTCAACTGGGGCGGTGAAACTCAAGCAATTTATTCCCGCGAAGGCCTGCTTTATGATCTTACCAGCGCATTAGGTAAAGATTACTGGGGATTATCAAAAGGTTTATTCTCGAACCATACTTATAATGGAAAAATCTATGGTGTTCCGTTCTTCCCAACAGTTAATACCGTATGGTATAACAAAAAAATGTTTGCCAAATATGGTTTGACCCCTCCCAAAACCTGGGATGAAATGTTAAAGATCTGTGAAACACTGAAGAGTAAAGGAATCATTCCTTTTACCGTAGGTGGTAAAGATTCATGGACAATTCTCCATGCCTTTATGTATATGGCAGACCGTACTGCCGGTGCTAAATTATACCAAGACGCCAAAGCCGGCAAAGCCCGCTTTGACCATCCCGACTTCGTGAAAGCTTTTGGCATGTTAGAGACACTAGTTAAAAAAGGGTATTTCCCTCCTGATGCTTTAAATCTTACTTACGGTGATGCTTCACAATTGATGATGCAAGACAAAGCAGCAATGATGCCGATGGGCAACTGGCACTACACCGTTATTACCAGTGAAATGAAGACTGACCTTGATAAATGGGATTTCTTCACTTATCCTTTAGTTGCAGGCGGAAAAGGCGATCCAAACTCAATTTTAGGTGCTGCTGACGGATTTTCGATCAATAAAGCATGTAAAAATCCTGAAGCTGCCATTAAATTCTTAAAGTTTATGTCCAGTAAGGAAAATGGTGCAGAACGGTTCAAAAAAGCAGGTGCATTTTCTGCAGTAGCCGCTCCTTACATGGATGATTCAGCACTGCCGCAAATGAAAAAACTGGCTGACGTATTAGCTAACGCATCTTCATTAACCTTATGGTGGGATCAGGACCTGCCAGCTCCGATGACTCAAGCCTTACTACAAGGATTACAAGAGATCCTGGCCGGTGTTAAAACACCGAAACAAGTGGCAACCGCAATTGAAGAGGCCCGTAAAATTAAGTAATTTAACTAACTTACTTGTAGATTAAAGATTTAACGAAAAACAATTGGTTAACCCTCGGCTAAATATCAGGCTAAAGCTTTTGAAGCTTAGTTCTCAGCTAAAGCCGAGGGTTTTTCTCAAAATTCATCCTAGTGTTCCGAATAACGTTTATATAAGGAAGGAGATCATGTAATGCCAGCAAAGATTGAAAACAACTGGAAAACAGCGACTACTTTGCAACGAAAGCTATTTATCGGTTGTTTTATCGCTCCTGCTTTATTACTGATTATTGTGTATGCTTATTGGCCTATTTTCGCAACAATTAATTTTTCATTGCACTCTTGGAACGGAATATCTAAAGACATGACGTGGGTAGGCTTTGACAACTATATCCGTTTATTCAAAGATCCTTATTTTTTCAGTTCACTCAAGAATAACTTGCTGATCATCGGAGTTTCTTTATTGATCCAGCTCCCGTTATCTTTCATGACCGCATATATGATTTACAAAATCAAAAATAAATGGGGCGAATTCTCGAAAGTTATTTACTATCTTCCTTGCATTTCAACAATGGTTATGATTGGATTACTATGGCGCTATATTTATGATTACCAACAAGGTACATTGAACACAATCTTACGTTCAATCCATCTTCCGGGATTGGCAAAGGTTTGGTTAACGGATCCCAATACAGCAATGGGGGCAATATTAGTAGTTGTCGTTTGGGTATATTTTGGATATCATTGTCTGATTCATTCGGCAGGGTTAAATTCCTTACCAAATGAAATCATTGAAGCGGCAAGAATTGACGGGGCTACCGGATGGTTATTAATTGGGCAAGTAATTATACCAATGATGTCCGAGGTTCTCCGTGTTTCACTCATAATTAGCTTAATCGGCTCCTTCCAATTTTTTGACTTGATCTGGATTATGACCAGTGGCGGCCCGTTCCACCGGACTGATGTTTTAGCAACATATATGTATAATCGCGCTTTTCAGGCAAGAGAGTTTGGCTATGGCGGAGCAATAGCCGTAATTATTTTGATCTGCGCGCTCGGTGCCACACTGCTTCAAAATCTTTGGCAACGTGAAAACGCTAAAGGAGATGGAATCGATGACATCTAAAATGAAACCCAAATATTATTATCCACCGGATAAACAGCTTACTGAAACCAAAAAACCTAAAAATATTTTGATCAATCTTTTTTTACTATTTTTAAATTTAGTTATTTTGGTGCCCTTATTTTACCTCGTATTTCTGTCTTTTCAAAATTTAGACGAGTATTATAAAGGGCTTTGGCCGCAAGTATTACGTTTTGACAATTACAAACTTATTGTCACCGCTGAACATTTCTGGAGATGGGGTTTTAATTCCGCACTCATTGCGATTATTACTTTAGGAGCCGTATTGCTCTTCGGTTCGATGGCCGGCTATGTTGTGGCTAAGTTCCCGTCAAAACCGATCCGGTTTCTGTCGATGATAATCTTAGGCGCTATCATGATTCCGGTCCATATGGTATTGATGCCCGTATTTATTTTTTCACGGCAAATCGGAATCATTAATACTCCATGGTCCGTAATTGGTCCAACTGTCGCTTTTGGTATTCCATTAGCAGTCTTCATCTTCAGAGGCTTTTTTATGAATATTCCGAACTCCCTGGCTGAAGCCGCACGAATTGACGGAGCAAGCGAATTAGATGTTTTTTTAAGAATAATGTTACCAATGGCTAAACCTGCCGCAGCAACAGTAGGAATTTTTACATTCTTAAGCTCTTGGAATGCTTATTTATTCCCTCTGGTCATGCTTCAAAATACTCCGGACTACACTTTACCAGTCGGATTGGCAACCATCGGCACCCAATTTTCAACTAATTACCCGGCCCAAGCTGCAGCAATGATTCTGGTCAGCCTGCCGATGATCCTGATTTATACTAAATTCAATCAACAAGTAATTCGCGGTATGGTCGAAGGAGCAATCAAAGGATAACGAGGAGAATTTTAATGAAAAAATCGCAATGGATTATTGAAAAAAACTATATTATTGCACAAACAGAGCCACGGCTGTTTGGATCATTCATTGAACATTTAGGACGGGCAGTTTATACAGGTATTTATGAACCAGGCCATCCAACTGCTGACGAACAAGGGTTCCGGACAGATACCTTGGAGCTGGTACGACAACTTAATGTCCCCATTATACGCTATCCCGGCGGTAACTTTGTCTCAGGTTACCGCTGGACTGATGGAATCGGACCGGTTAAGGATCGGCCCAAACGGCTGGACTTAGCCTGGAAATCGATTGAAACCAATGAAATCGGCATTGATGAGTTTGTCGACTGGTGTAAAAAAGCCAACTCTGAAGTGATGGCCGCAGTCAATCTGGGCACCGGTACTCCGGCAGACGCCTCCCAATTAGTAGAATATTGTAATCATCCCGCCGGTAGTTATTGGAGCGATTTGCGCCGTAAATACGGACATGAAGCCCCCCATAACATCAAAGTATGGTGTCTGGGAAATGAAATGGACGGTCCCTGGCAGATCTGTACTTTAACTGCTGCCGAATATGGTAAAAAGGCCTTGGAAACGGCAAAAATGATGCGCTGGGTGGACCCTTCCATTCAATTGGTGGCTTGTGGCAGTTCCGGAACAGGAATGCCGACTTTCCCCGAATGGGACCGTATTATTTTGGAGTTTCTCTACGAACAGGTTGATTTTATCTCGTTACATAGTTATTACGGCTATGATGACTCTGATAATCACGGTGATTTTTTAGCTTCCTTCGTTGATATGGATAATTTCATTCATACCATTGCGGCAACCGTCGATTATGTCAAAGCCAAAACCCGAAGTAAAAAGAACGTTTACTTATCGTTTGACGAATGGAATGTTTGGGCGCACCGCAATGAAACCTTTAAAACCTGGGACTATGCCCAACCCCGTTTGGAACAGGTTTATAACCTCCTAGACGCTCTGGTCTTTGGTGGTTTAATCTGTTCGCTCGTTAACCATGCTGACCGAATCAAAATTGCCTGTTTGGCCCAACTGATCAATGCTATTGCCCCGATTGTAACCCAACCGGGTGGTTCAGTTCTGAAACAGACAATCTTTTACCCCTTCCAACAAGTTTCCCAATACGGACGAGGTCAGGTTTTAAAACCGATCATCACCGCTCCTAAATTTGAATCCAAGAAATACGGCGATGTTCCGGTCTTACAATCAACCACCGTTTACCAGGAAGAAAAAGAAGCGATTAACATCTTCATTTTGAACTGTGACCAAGGGGATGATGTTGAGGTAACATTTGATTTTCGTTCGTTTGGAAAAGTAACCCTTTTAGAGCATGTAGTGTTGAACGGACCTGATCTCAGTGCGGTCAATAGTTTCGAGGCTCCTGAAACAGTAAAACCACACAATCAACCGGTCAATTCCCAACCGGCTGCTCAACAGCAGGTAGTACTACCAAAACTCTCCTGGAACCTGTTAAGGTTTTCAACACGAACGGATTCGGGAATTTAGGAGCTAATTTAACTAGGTAAAGGAAGAGAATAAATCTTAGAATACCAGCAAAGGTCACCAGCATCGAACTTGATAACTTGCTCAATCTCTATCAAAAAATTATAACTAATAAATAATAAAAATATTAAAGGAGGGCTGTCCGCCCTCCACAATTAATAATATTAATTCGATCACAATCGTTTCCATTGTTTAGCCAAGTCATAATAGTAATTCTCTGAGAAGACAAATCAGTCATTAATCAACAAATCATGTTCCTTTGCAACTCTTTTGATGTCAAATCTTCCACAAACCGTTCTATATCCATTCTCAACCAATTCTTTTTTTAGAGCTTCATCATGATATAACTTGACCACCGTATTACAAATGTGATCTATATTATCGACTTCAACCAGCAGCCCATTCTCTCCGTCACTAATTATGTCCGGTATTGCATCAACTCGTGTTGCAATTATTGGTTTTCTTGAAATCATATACTCAGCAAGTGCTAAGCCAAATCCTTCCCATCTTGATAACAACAACGCCTGATCAAAAAGATTGATATATTCGTATGAGTTTTTTACCCATCCGGTTATTAAGAGACAATTGTCTAAATTATTCTCCTTTATAATTTTCTCAATTTGTTTCCGATCCTCTCCATCACCCACTAATATAAAATATGCTGATGGAATTTCTTTCTTTATTAAAGCTGCAGCTTTAACAAACGTGTCCGGTGCCTTCTGTTTACTTAAACGTCCAACAGCTCCAATAACGTACGCCTCTTCAGGTATTCCTAATAGAGACCGTGTCAGTAAAAATGATTTACTTAAATTATTATATTCATCAATATCAATTCCATTGTAAACAACCCTCATTTTTGATTGTCGACAAATGCCATTAATTAGGGCTGATTTTTTTTCAGCATCAGAAATTACAACTATATGGTCGGTCAATAATGCTAAAGCTTTCTCAACCAATCTATATAAAGTTTGTTTTCCAGAAGAACAATGCATATTAAAGGGCCAGCCATGCGGATTATATAGAACCGTATTCCTGATTCCAATATTGGCCAATCTTCCTAATGCCCCTGCCTTACTACTATGTAGATATATTACATCCGGTTTATATTTTTTAATTATTCTTCTTAGCTTTATTAAACAACATATATCTTTCCATATACTTATTTCCCGGATCATGTCAACGTACTCAAAGCAATCAACTAGATCAGCAAAATCATTGTAATCATAATCCAAAGAACAAACCAATACTTGTTCATATTTTGATCGATCCATGTTTTTCAAAAGCATAGATATATAATTCTTAACACCACCTGCTGATTGTGCTACATGCATTAACTTCTTTTTTTGCATTTTATGTATTACTCCTTAATTGGAATATTATTGTATCACCATAGAATATCCATGCTAATTATATCATTTTTTCATTCTCTTCAAACAAACCATTCAACCAGCCACCCAAAGATTAATTATCAATTTGAAAGAATTCACTTCCTTTGACTTACCGAATCAGCTAAAATAATGGATATGGAAATAATCGTCAAATAGTCTTCTAAAAATTGGCAATCCAAATAACTGATGATTTTAATCTTTTAAGTTTATAAGAAATTAAAATCAACCGATATATTTAATACTAACATTTTTTCTAAAATACAAGATGAGGAAACAGCAATGAAGAGTAATCGTCCAACTATCGCGCTTTTAATCAATGACTTTCAAGCAACTGAAACTCCAATCTGGGATGGAGTTGCACAGACTGCTAAGTTGTTAGATGTTAATTTGATCACTCTCGCAGGTGGTCAATATCGCAGTTGGACGCGGAATAAAGCATACAACCTTATTGACAAAGAACATATTGACGGAATTATCTGTATTACCGAATGTATTGGCAGTTTTACCAGTGAACAGAATATGATCGATTTTCTCCGTTTGTTTGAGCCCATACCGATCATTAATATTGGTCCTCCGCTTTCAGGGTATCTAAGCATGGTAGTCGATAACAAAACTGGGATGCGCGAATTAGTTGAGCACTTTATCAGCGTTCACAATTACCGTCAGATTGCTTATATCAGCGGCCCGGCCAACAATGTCGAGGCTGAACACCGTTTGGAAGGATACAAAGAAGCATTGGAGGCTCACGGCCTAGATTATAATCCCGACTTCGTCTATTATGGTGATTTCTGGAGCTCGGGTCCTGCGGCGGTTCAATATTTTTTGGACGAGAAAAAAATTAAATTTGATGCACTGATCGCTGCTAACGATTTTATGGCATTAGGAGCGATGCAGGAGTTGCAGAATCGTGGTTTTATTATCCCGGATGATATTGGGCTCGGTGGATTTGATGATATTCATAAAGCAAAAAGTTCCGAACCTTCTCTAACAACGGTCTCACAACCATTTTATAAAATGGGTTGTGAATCTTTAAAAAACATTTTGGCATTAATTCAGAATAAAGAGATCTCGTCCCTAACTGTGCCGGCACATATGATTATTCGTAATTCCTGTGGTTGTAATACCGATAATTATATTGTTGATAATCTCGCCAACAATTTGCCTTTTACAACAATCAAAGCGGATAATCCGCAAGAGATTGTTGAGCAAATTGCTTCTCATGTATTAGCACAATTTCCGGAAATCAACGCTAAAATGAAAGATTCTAATTGGGCTTTTGATTTGACTTACCACTATTACACCGCAATCAGTGGATCGACCGCTCCTTTTTTAAACTTTTTATCTCAAACTGTTAAACAAGGTATTAAAAATGATGTGGAGATTCCAAAATGGTATCAGGTAATCAGATTGTTGAGCCTTCTATTAAAAAATGTTTCGAAAGACAATCAAAAGGAACGTTTATCCGAATTACGGGCTGACGCAAATGAGATTTTAGGAAATATTATCAAACATAACAAGACTGCCACTGACTCGCTTTTTGAAGAGCAGATTAATGTTCTCACTACATTAATCCTTGAGTTGAACAATTCTTGGACCATGGGTGCCGAACATCTGAACTATTATAAAAAAGCTTTGAACCGCCTCAATATTCAAAATTTTTTTCTCTGTCGTTATGAGAATACCGAACTTAACCAAGCACAAGTCACTTTTTATTTTAGTAAGAAACAAATTGAAATACCTAATGTTTTCTCAACAAAATTGCTGATCCCAGGATGGTTTGATAATCCCGACAGTAACTCAGCGATTATTATTCCCATTTTTAATATTGGTTACATTTTTTTTGATATTAATATCTCAGAATTCTATGTCGATGCAACACTCTTTCCCCAACTCACCTTAAGCATCCGGCAATTGTCCCTGATGAGTGAAATCCTTAACTACACCAGTGAACTGGAGAAAAAAGTTGCTGAACGAACCAAACAACTGGTCGAAACTCAACAACAAATGGTTGAAAACGCTCATCGTGCCGGAATGGCCGAAATCTCTGTCAATGTAATGCACAATATTGGCAATCTGCTCAACAGCGCCTGTGTTGCCTCAGAAACAATTGGCAGTATTCTTGCCCAATCAAAAGTTAACGGTCTTATTAAAGCTAATCAATTGTTGACTACATATCGCAACGAATTTAATAATTTAAATGGCAACAACGAATTCCCAAAACTGATTGATTATTATGAAATACTCGGGAAGGAAATCCAAAAAGAGCACAGCCAGATTATCAGCGAATACAAACTGTTGACGGAAAAAATCGCATTGATCCATGAAAGTATGCGTTCACTCCAAGATTTCACTACAGCAGTCACCCTGACTGAAGCGCTGGATCCTGCTGTCTTAATTGATGATTCCTTGCGTTTTCTGGAAAGTTTACTAAATAATAATCAAATAATTGTTATCAAAGATTATCTCCAAGTTCAGCCTGTTGTCTTCTCCAAAAATAAGTTGTACTATATCTTGGTCAATCTGATCAAAAACGCCGTTGAAGCGATGTACAATACCCCAGTAGATAGCCGTTACCTTACTGTTAAAGTATTTTCAGATCCCGAAGACAATGTAGTGCTTCAAATTATCGATACCGGCGAAGGCATTAACCCGGAGAATTTTACTCAAATTTTCAACTACGGGTTTACCACCAAACCCGGTGGTCATGGTTTTACTTTGCATACTTGCGCCAACTATATGAGAGAGATGGGTGGCCAAATAAACGTTACCCCCAACACTTCAGGTATTGGTACCACTTTCACATTGACTTTCCCGCCAAAAAACAAATAATAATCTCATTCTTATCCCCTGCGTATAATCTTCCAAAGTTTCGCTTTGGGAGTCCTCAGTGAATTAGGACTGGGAGCCTGGTTTGGCTTGATAATTTACTACAGCGCCAATCTCTGGGGATCAGATTATTTCCCCATTAAAGCTGCTATAATCTTATTAACCTGTAGGATATTGATCTTCCAGATCTTCGGATTGCTGGGCAAAAACCCATTAATGATTCAAAGCGTCAGTGGAATATTCGCTCACGCATTAGGAGCGCTCCTGGGCGGATTGGTGATTGGTTATTTAATGCAAAAATTTCTGTTAGAGTCGAAGCAGACAGTCACAGGGAACAAAGGTTGACAGCTCAAGTAAAAATCTCAAACTATTCTATCTCGTATCCGAGTATAATCTTCCAAACGTTAACAAACAATAAAATAACCAATAAAAAATCAGGATGAAGGAACAAAATTGAAAACCGACAAACCTTTACTGGCACTTTTACTTTCATTGACAGCCGGGCCAATTCTTGAAGGCTATACCATGCTGATGAAATACTTGAGCTTAACGAATTTAACCGCTTTTGAAACCTTCAGTTTTCTTTCAAGTAACGGCGAGCCTCATTTTACAATGGGAATCATTGGTTTATTCACAGTAGTCAATTGGTATTTCTTATTAGCATATTACAGCGCTAATATTTGGGGAACAGCATTTTTCCCAATCAAGACGATGTTCTTGGCAATGACCGGCGAATCGATCTTTTTTCTTACTTTTGGAGTACTTGGAAAGAACGAAGTAGTGGCACAAACTGTAATCGGCAATTACATCCATGCCTCGGCAGCCGCACTGGCAGGACTATGGGTCGGTTTTTTGTACCAAAAATATCTCTTTAAAAATTGGATGGGAAAATCATTGAAGACGGACAAACCATTACTGGCGATGGCAATCGGTTGGGCAGGCTGGCCGATTGCTGAAGGTCTTACTCTGCTTGCAAAATATTTTGGTTTAGCTAAATTGACAACAATGGAATCTTCCAGCTTGATGTGGCTGCTAACCAATCCCAGTCAGGTGTTGGGTATTCTAAGTGAATTGGGTCTAGGAGCCTGGCTTGGCCTGATCATTTACTATAGCACCAACCTCTGGAGTTCAGATTATTTACCCATTAAAGCCGCCTTAATCTTAGTTACCTGTCGCTCATTAATTGTCCAGATCTTTGGAGTGCTGGGCAGAAATCCATTACTGATTCAAGATAGCGTCGGTGAAACATTGGTCCATGCATTAGGAGCAATCCTTGGCGGATTGGCGATCGGTTATTTAATGCAAAAATTTCTTTTTAAGTCTGCTATAACAACCAAAGGTGGCGAAGTTAATATTTGCTCAAGCTACAATCTCCAATTATTCTATCACTGCAATAATCAAAGCAATTACCGATCATACCAGCCAATGGAAGTTTGACAACGCTTCCGGTTGCGCCTGGTTTCGCGGCCAAGACCGTGAGGATCCTCCGCTACCCTCGCTTTTCCGAGCCAAATATGACGAATACCAATTAAATATAACCTTTCGCAACCGCGCCACCGCACTTAAAGACGTTCCGAATACTGATCAATTAGATAAATGGCTGTTCCTGATGCAGCACTACGGTGTACCTACCAGGTTACTGGATTGGACTGAAAGCCTCCTCTTGGCGTTGTTTTTTGCTTTAGACTCCTACAATGAGAAATGCAGTTGTAAAAAAGCACGGCTTAATCCGACTGTCTGGGTTTTACATCCTTTTAAATTAAACGCACAGGCTTCAATCTCCGGCTTCCCCAATCAGTCTGCCATTAACACAGATACCCAGCCTGCGGCAACCCAACCCCAACTGCCACATTTCCGGCTGGCGTTCACTCCCAAAGAGTATTGGTCGCAGATTGCTAATCTTGAACAAGCAACCCTTCCGGTTGCAATTCACACCAATTACCTGGATCTCCGGATCCTCTCCCAACGCAGCTGTTTTACCATCCACGGAACCCGGGAAGAAGACTTCGGCACAATCTATCACAATACCGGTTTAATCAAAGAAGGTTATCTCTTTAAATTCGTCATTCCTGGCAAACATGCCGAAAGACTCTTAGAAGAACTGAACATCCTGGGAATCAACAAATCAAGCGTTTATCCTGACTTACAGCATTTAGCCCTGGAATTAAAGAAACGATTTAAACTCTAATTACGGACTATTCCTTCCAAAATTCCTGTAGCACTTCATCAAGGTCAGCTACCGAAAACTCCCTCCCCGGCTTAAACCAATCCGGGGGCAGCAACTCCCGATAGTGTTCCCCCAAAAACCGGTCATCCACCAGAATCACCACTCCCCGATCATCCGGGGTCCGGAACACCCGGCCGGCAGCCTGGATCACTTTGATCAACCCCGGGATCAAGTAAGCATAGAGAAAACCATGCCCACCGCGCTCATCGAAATAGACTTTGATTAACTCCTGTTCCTCAGAGACCGCTGGCAACCCAGGACCAACAATCATTACTCCTTCCAGTTGCTCTCCCGGCAGATCGATCCCTTCTCCGAAACTGCCGCCTAAAACCGCCAAACCAACATTGGAGTTTTCAGCACCGGTATCAGTGATCTTTCGCAGAAACTCCCGTCGCTGCGATTCATTCATCGCCGGAATCTGGACAAAGAGATTGGCTTTCCCCATCAAAAGCACCTTCACCAGTGGCAATACCGTCTGCAAATATGAATACGATGGAAAAAAAACCAGATAATTTCCCTTATGCGCCGTCACCATCTTCAGAATACATTTTGCCAATTCCGCTGCTGTCTGATTACGTGCCCGGTAGCGGGTATCGATCCCTGCTTGATGGAGATACAACCGGGTTTCCTGGGGAAAAGGTGAAGTTAACTGGACTGTTAACGTATCCGGCCTTGCCCCCAACAACTCCAAAAAGTATGAAAACGGAGTCAAAGTTGCCGAAAAAAAGATTGCTGATCGGCCATGTTCCAACCGTTCCCGCAATAACAATCCGGGATTTAAACAATAAATCCGTAACAGAAGTTCTTCTCCGGCTTCAAATTCATGCTTTACATACAACGCATACTCCTTGGAATATTTACCGCCCGCCAATTGTGCCAGACGGGTAAACGCCGTCACCTCAAAATAGAAAGTTAAGATAATCTCACGCAGTTCAGAAAACAGATCTTCTTTTATTTGAAACTCCAGTAAAGCGATTAATTTTTCCAGGGACGGAATAAAGAATTCCGGCAAATGTTCGAGTAAAAAACCTGAAACTTGCGAATGCTCTGACACCATCTCCCGGCGCCAGCTATTGAAAAACGCAATTATAGCCTCAACAGCATTAAAGATGTTGCGGTTATAGCCTTGGATCATCCGGCAAAACTCATTAATCCGATGCTCCGAGAAGGTTGCCGAATACATCTCCCGCCCCCGGGTTACCAAGTTGTGGGCTTCATCTACTAAAAAGAGAAAGTCTTTCCGGTTTTGCGCAAAAAACCGCCGCAAATATACCCCAGGATCAAAGAGATAATTGTAATCGCAAACAATCAGATCAACTTTCAATGAAAGGTCCAAAGATAATTCAAAAGGGCAGACCGTATAGGCCCTGGCAGCCTCCAGAACATCCTCCGGAGTAATATATTCCTTCTTCAGCAAAATGGAGAGTACCGACCTTGCTTTCAGATAATAATCTGCGGCATAGAGACAATCCTGCGGCTGACACTTCGACCCAGGGACGAAGCAAACCCGCTCTTTGGCCTCAATAAACACTGTACGCAACCGCAATCCCTGTTCCTTCAAGGTAAGTAACGTCTTCTTCAAAACTTCTTTACCGGCATTTTTGGCAGTCAGAAAGAAGATCTGATTATAACGATTGCTCAATGCCAATCTTTTTAAAGCCGGAAAAAGCACTCCGATCGTTTTGCCGATCCCGGTTGCCGCCTCTACTAACAGATCTCGCTCCTGTTCAATCGCTTGGGTAACTACCTCCATCAACTCCGTCTGCCCTGCCCGGACATCAGGAAACGGAAAGTCTAAGGCCTGAATCGACTGATTACGGAGGTGCCGCCAACAATTACCATCCGCGATAACCTCCAGGTATTTAACTGCTAATCCGTTAAAAAACTGCTCTCCTTCATCAAGGGAGAGCGTAATTGAAAACGACTTTTCTGATAAATCTTCAAGATTAAGATAGGTCAGCTGACCTTTGACGTTTAACTCCGGATATTGCGACATATAGAAGTATAAATAGAGCTTTAGTTGGGCTTCATGGACCGGAAACTGACCATAGCTTAAATTGGCAACCGGAAAGTAGGTTGTCTTAATCTCCTCAACAATTACCCCGGAATTATGTTTTAAAACACCGTCAATCCGGCCTTGGACAACCAGTCGATATTCTTCATTTTCGTAAACATGTTCAATATATACTTCACGTTGATAATCGGGAGGGCGTTGCTTTGCGATCAACTGATGACCGACGGTTCCTTCTTGCCCCCGGGTTGGAGAAATAAAAGTGGTATTTAAATCTTTGGGAGTAAAAAATAACTCGAGTAACTCGCGGACTCCTACTTTAACTTCATATTTACCGGCCAAATTATGCTCCTAACGAACAGACATTCATTTACAGTTATTTTATCATGTACCAACAGGCTTGAATAGTTATAAAACAGTGATTACAGGAAAAATTAACTAAGATGTAGAAACAAACTAAATCAATGTTAATTAAACCGAGGAGAACAACCCATGCAATCGCCAAAACAATACGAAGTAGAAACCCGCTTCTTTTTCAACTCTGTCGAAGAAGCCTTTGCCGCACTTCCTTTTTTGGAGTCATCATTAACTGCCCATTCCAAGTGGCAGACCTATCACTATGGTTTAAGCCTCTACCACCAGGACCAGGTGTTAAGAGTTGGCGAACTGGTTAAAAATAATAATCCAACGCAATTTTTTCTGGGTTGGAAAGGGGTAGATACCGGCAGTTTTGCCAATATCCGCGCAGAGATCGATGAAGAGATCACCAACGGTATTACTAATAGTGCAATCTTAGCGATGTTGGGAGGAAAATCAACCCACCAATCTAAAGACGACGTTATCAACGAATTAATACACCTGAATCATTCAGAGTTTATGCAATTTTCCGGTGAAAACAGGCTCGGCTTCTATGAACCGTTACAACTGTCATTGAAATTGATGTCCTGCGACAGCCTGCAATATCCTTTGTTAGTAGAGATCGAAAAATCAACCAGTGACTATAAACTTGTCCGAAGCTTGGAAGCGGAGTTACAAGCAATCACTGCAAAATACTCCTTGACTCACCGCGTAGTTCATGACGAACCTCCTACATTGTTATATAAAGCTTTATTTGGAACCAACCCATGAAACAAACAACTGTAACAATTATCATCGATCAACAATTTCAATCTCAACGAGTCCTCTTAGGCTTAAAAAAGACCGGATTCGGTGCCGGTAAATACTGTGGTTTTGGGGGAAAGATTGAAGCCGGCGAAACAGCTGAAGCCGCAGCAATCAGAGAACTCAACGAAGAAGCATTCATAGTCGTTACAAAAGAAGCTTTAAAAAGAGCCGGAGAATTAACCTACTTCTTTCCGGATAATCCTGAACTCAACCTCAAAATAACTATCTTTGTTGCTTCTAAGTGGGCAGGAGAACCACAAGAGTCTACAGAGATGAAACCTGAATGGTTTGACGCGGTTAATATCCCTTACAACCAGATGTGGGCCGATAGTATTCACTGGCTGCCTCACATTCTTAAGGGACATTCGCTCACTGCTACCTTTATTTATAATTCTGACAATACCACATTACAAAGTCATGAAATTCAAATAATTAAAAAAAAAACCGCTACTTAAGGACGGTTTTCAGACAAATTTCGCTAAATTTATTAAAGGGAGGAAGTTTGATATCTATTATAACGGTCTTCCTCTGAGTAAGTTCCAAAAAATAATAATTTCCTTTTTAATGCTTGCAACAACTGCATGTTGACGAATGTCCGGTATTAATTTCAGTATCTTGATCAACGATTTCAATTCGTTCTAAAGTAGCAATCACCTGTCCCCGAATTGCACTTAAATAAACTTGTCGCAGTTGATCTCGTTCTTTCAGTTCTGCTTCTGACAGCGGAGCAACCTTGGATTGATGATACAATTGATTCAATCGGGTAATTACCTGCTTTAACTCCATCTATACAATTAATCCTCCTTACCCAAATATTTTTCGACTACTTCCCAGATATTATGTGCCGAATTTGGTCTTCCCAGTTGTTTAATATTTGATTTTAAGGTATTAAGCCCGCTGTGGTTTTTTTGCAACTCCGTAATCCAACTCCGGGCTTGTTGAGGATTATCCGCTTTTTTACCGGCATTATTTTGAACTACAAAGTTACAGTTGCTTGACTCCTGCCCCGGAATCGGATTGGTTACAATCAATGGTAACCCCTTCGCCATCGCTTCGGTAACTGTTAACCCCCCGGATTTGGAGATCAGAATATCGCTGGCTTCCATCAATTCGTGCATGTTTTGAACATATCCATAGACTTTGATATTTTTTTTCAGGCGCTTAACGGCTTCTTTCAGTTCATCCTCCAGTTTCTGGTTTTTGCCGCAAACGACCAGGATTTGAAGTTGTCCTTCTATCTTATCCAGCTCAAATAATAACTCTTCAAAAGAACCGATACCAAAACCACCACTGGCAATTAGAATTGTAAACTGGTTAAGATCCAGTCCGAGCTTCTTCCGGACCTGGGCTTGATCTTGATTTACACTGAATATGGGATCAATTGGAATTCCCAATGGGTAAATCTGATCCTTTTTCACTCCCAATTTCTGCAAACGTGGTGCCAGACTTTCGTGCGGAGTAACATAAAGATCAATTCCCTGATTGCGCCAAAACGCATGGGGGTAATAATCAGTAATACAGGTAATTAACGTTGTTGTTAATCCATGTTTTCGCTTGAGGCGTCCAACCACTTCATTAGGCAGAAAATGGGTAGTTACAATTACTTCAGGCTGCTCTGACATCACTAACTGTTCAAACGGCTTACAATGTTTCGAATTGGTTGCCCGACGAAACAGACGCCCGATCCGATCAATCAACGGAAGATCTAAAAAATGGTAACTGAAGGCCCAAAACCAGGGGCACTTGTTTATCATAAACATGTACGTATCCGGATATGACTTTTTAAAGATCGGTGTCGAGTAATCCAAAATATCTAACAGCTGTATTTCTTCAGCAGGATGATGTTCAACTGCAACTTTATACAATGCCTCTGCAGCACGCCGATGACCGGCGCCGCTGTTAGCATATACAATTAATACTTTTTTCAGGAAATCCATCCCTCTCTGTTGTTTATTTGAAACAATGATAATTAATTATAATTCATCTGATGATCAATCGTCAAATAACATTCGCCAGCGATAATGCTTTATTTTAGCATTTTATGGCCGCCAATATCGTATATTTAATAAAAAAACTATTAAGAAACACTGTTGTTTTTCCTATAATTATACAAAGGAAATATACACATTAACAACGAAAATTAGGATAAATTTCTACAAACAGGTGGTAAAGGAACAAACATGACAAAAAAAAGACTAATTATTGTAATTGTTTCTTTGGTTGTAATCTCACTAATTGGTTGGTTCTGTTTTAAGAACAATCTGCCGTTGCAAGATTCGCAAGCTTCACTGGCAGCTACCCCTGCTGACGAATTGGAAACTGAATCAACTTCTGATTCAGAACCTGCACCGGAAGAACCTTCCGTTAAAAAAGTTGAATGGATTAAACCGGAAGTCATTAAAGGAGTATATGCAACCGGCTGGATGGCCGGTTCTGAAAAATGGTTTCCGCGAATCGTTCAATTTATTAATGAAACAGAAGTCAATTCGCTGGTAATCGATGTCAAAGACGATACTGGTACTTTAAGTTATATCTCACAGGTCCCTCTGGTTGACGAAGTAAAATCAAGACAACGCAAGATCAATGACCCGCAAAAGATGTTTGAAATACTTAAAGAAAATAATATTTATCCAATTGCCCGCGTCGTTGTTTTTAAAGACCCGTTCATGGCCAAAGCAAAACCGGAGTGGGCTGTTAAAGACATTAACGGTGGCCTCTGGAAAGATCGCCATGGCTTAAATTGGGTTGATCCCTATAACAAACAATATTGGGATTATATCATTGCTATCTGCAAAGAAGCGATCGAAATGGGCTTCCAAGAGATCCAATTTGATTATGTACGTTTTACCAGTGACGGCGATGTCAAACGTTGCATCTACCCATTTAACAATGGCAATGCTAAAGAAGATGTAATTATGGAATTTCTCCAATATGCCCGGACAGAGTTAAAAGCATATGATATTCCGATTTCTGCTGATATCTTTGGCCTGACTACCAGCGCTGATGCCGACCTCGGTATCGGACAACGCTTTGAAAAAATCGCCGCCAATGTTGACATTGTCTGTCCGATGGTTTATCCTTCACATTATATTCCCGGAAATTTCGGCTTAAAAAATCCCAATCTGGCTCCGTATGAAACGGTCTTCCGGAGTGTCGGTGATGCGATGAAACGCTTAGAAGAAACAGGCAATACCAATACCACTATCCGACCATGGCTTCAGGATTTCAGCCTTGGCAGCAGATATGGCCGAGAACAAATCCAGGCCCAAATAAAAGCCTTAAATGATTTAGGAATCAAAGAATGGCTCTTCTGGAATCCAAGCTGTCGCTATGATACCGGTAAGTATAATAAAGCAAATTAAGTGCAAATTCAGCTAAAATCAGATATCACCGTTTACTTAATTCCATTCAACCCCTTTACAGGGGTTGAATTTTTAATAAAAAAGAGCTATTTAAAAAATTAACTTTTCAAACAGCTCATACTCTTACAAATATTCTCTAAAACTCTCGTATGCTTTGATCAGATGTTCTTTAGCCCGTAACAGATCCCGATCAACTATTGCCTGATAAAGCGCCCGGTGATTTTTCAAAACCCGTTCTGCCCCGATCTGCTCTAAGGCATTCCTCATTGGATAAGCAAATAATTGCATTACAGTTTTGCAGATCCTTGCAAATGAAGGATTTTTCGAAAACTCCAACAGATGCATATGAAATTGCAGATCAAGCTGTGACAACCGCTCAAGGTTACCATCCTGAATACTGGTTTCAAATTGGTTTAAATCCTCTTCCAAGACCACTAAATCATCGGCAGTTGCTTTCTTAATGGTCAATTCAATCGCATCTACTTCTAAAAGTACCCGTAATTCAAAGAGTTCTTCTTTGGACCCTTTCTCAATAATCAGACTGAATATCAACGGATCTAGCATCGCCTGCGAACTGGAGGTCGCAATAACAGTACCACCCCGTTTTTTAGCGATTAATACTCCCAATCCTCCTAAGGTTTTAAGAGCTTCCCGCAATGAGGTCCTGCTAACCCCTAATTGCTGCGCCAGCTCTGGTTCAGGTGGAAGTCGATCTCCAGGTTTCAACTCGCCTTTGATCAATGATTGGGTAATTTTATCAATAATCTGTTGTACTATTGTATTAGACTGAATCGGCTGAAACAATCGATCACCTCAAACATTTTTAGCTCATTTCAATAATCAATCATTCTTTATTTATAGTTCCGTAATTAAAGATATTTCTCCTGCTAAACCCTTCAGTATTTTAACGTAAATTTAGCATTTCATTTAAAAAAGACCCTTTAGGGTCCTAAGTACAATAAAAAACTATATCCCATTAAGGAATGTTGATCACCCAGACCGCCGGGCGAATGCTTCTGAAAGTAAAAAAAGCCAATCTTTTCCCATCAGGACTCCACGAAACCGAACCGCCATTTAAACTCACTTTATTGGTTACATAGTGAATTTCACCGGTCGCCAGGTCTTTAATATACAGACTGCCACGATCATATTTTCCATTGCCGTCTTTAGAATTATTACGGCTGGAAACGAAAGCCAACTTAGTCCCATCTGGTGATAAAGCCGGCAAACGATTATCAAATTCATCAACAATTACCGGTTCATTCTCGTTAGTGTCAGGATCAATCGCCCAAATACTCCCTCTGCCAAAATCCATAACCTGAGCTGTTGTCCCGGCTACAGCAACAATCTTCGGTACAGGATTCATCTTTGTATAGTAGATCTTATTATCAACACCCCAACAGGGTGAATTTAGCAAATCAGCGTCGGTTCCGGTTAACATTGTTACACTACTGGATTTTAAATCAACAATCATCAGTTGTGCATTATATGGGCCTTTCCCCCTACTAAACACGATCCTTTGACCATCAGGCGCCCACGACGGTTCCCGATCCTGCCCGCCATTTGTCAATTGTTTTCCGGCTCCGCCAGGATACTCCTTGATCCAGATAGCTGAATTTAAGTCTTTGGTATTGGTCCCAAATGCTCGGCGCGTCATTGCAATCCGTTTACCATCTGGCGACCAACGTGGCGAGAAATCAATTATACCACTGGTACCTGTTAATAAAGTCGGCTGCGCCGCAGGATCTAATGACCAATACCAGATATGCATCTTGGACGCCGGTTCACCCTGCATCTTTCCTGAATAAACGATTGCTTTGCCACTAGGAGCCCAGTCACAAGACCAAATATCAATATTGCCAGACAGTAACCGGGTTTCGGTCCCTGCAAGATGAGCATAAGGATTGGACCTCTCATCGCCATCAGCCCAGAGACTCCCCGAAGCAATCAAAAACAAGACTAATATTACAATTAATTTTGGCGTTTGAACCTTTGTTTTAATCTTCATTAAACGCTTCCTTTTTGACGATAAATTGTAAATATATTATTCGACGCAAGCAAAGATTCACCTTTCCAATTAAGGCTGGAAATTACTCCTCACCCACAACTTTCACTTCCGGAACTAAATCAACACCATACTGGCTTTTGATTGTTCTTTGAATATGGGAGATCAAGTCCAAAACATCCTGCGCTTTCGCTCCTCCAATATTAACGATAAATCCGGCATGTTTATTCGAAACCTGTGCTCCGCCAATGGTATAACCTTTTAATCCGGCCTGTTCAATTAATGGCCCGACGTAATAACCCTCGGGTCTACGAAAAACACTCCCGGCACTGGGCAACTCCAACGGTTGTTTACTCTCTCTTTTACAGGTCAATTCAGCGACTCTTCCCTGAGCACTTTCGGGGGCAACCGTCTCCAGTTCAAATTCTGCTGTTAAAATGATCTGCTCTGCTGCCTGAAACCTGCTATGCCGGTAGCCAAAATCAAAATCCGGTATATGGTACTCAACAAGCCCATCCTTTAGATCAAACACCGTTGCTTTGGTTAATACCTGCGAAATTTCGCCATCATAGGCTCCCGCATTCATATAGACCGCACCACCAACGGTACCGGGAATTCCACAGGCAAACTCTAAGCCGGTCAATCCCGCGCAAGCAGTAGCTTTCGCCAAATCAGACAATGATACTGCCGCACCCGATGAAACCTTAGCCCCTTCAATCTTCCATTCGGCAAATGCACCACTTAACTTTATAGCAATACCCCTGATCCCTTTGTCGCGCACTAAAAGATTAGAACCCAGCCCAACGACCATCCAATTAACTTGTTCGGCTTTACAAAACCGGATCGTTTGGCTCAGTTGTTCGATATTCTCCGGCTCAATCAGCAAATCAACCGGCCCGCCAATTTTAAAGGTGGTCAGCTCAGACATTGGAAAATCAGAAGTCATCTTAATACCTTGCAACGCAGACAAAGCCTTCTTACGCCAATCAGACAACACCATTACCTTCTTTCAACTTTCTTTTTTGGATATTAAAAAGGTTTACGGAAACTATAATATCAAACAATCGAGCAGTCTTAAAGTAATTTTTTCTGTTTTTCGGAGGTTAATGATGAAACTTTTTCAACCAAAAAGGGTCCTCTTTGAAGAAGAGGCGCTCCAATACCCTCTTGGTCAAAAGATTTATGATTATTATTCAACCACAAATGTTGAGCTTAAAAATATCGGTTCCCATAACCGGGTTACCGGAATCCCGGGGACCACTCCGCAGGAGAGTTACCATGAAGCTAAATTAACCTTGGTTGTGGGAGTAAAACGTGACTTACGGCTGGACACCTGCAAACCCTCGGCTGACTATGAATTTTCTCTAGGGACAAGCTGTCCTGGCGGTTGTCAATATTGCTATCTGCAAACTCATTTAGGTAAAAAACCTTACATCAGAGTATACGTTAACATTGATGAAATTCTCGAAAAAGTGAAGACGATCGCTGAAACTAATGCTCCTAAAATCACCACATTTGAAGCAGCAAGCACTTCGGACCCCTTAGCCGTTGAACATATTACCGGTTCTTTAGGGAAAACGATCCGTTTTTTCAGCAAGCAACCTTTTGCCCGATTAAGACTGGTAACTAAATTCGCCAATGTCGATTCTCTTTTAAATATCGACCATCGGCAACAGACCAGGTTTCGGTTCAGCTTAAATTCCGCAACGATAATCAAAATGTTCGAACATAATACTGCCAGTATGGAAGAGCGGATCACCGCCGCTAATAAAATTACCAAAGCCGGATACCCGCTTGGTTTTATAATTGCTCCTCTCTTTATTTATACCAATTATCAAGCTGATTATGCCCAACTCTTTCGGAAACTGGCCGAAAGCTTACAACCCATACCGCCTGACTTGACATTCGAACTGATCACCCACCGTTTTACCACCAAAGCTAAAAATGTTATCTTAGAAAGATTTCCAGCTACTAAATTAGATTTAAACGAACAACAGCGGCGCCGGAAATTTGGTAAGTATGGATTGGTAAAATATATTTATCAGGAACCGGACTATATCGAGTTAAAAGAGACAATCTTCGAGTTGTTGGAACGGTTTTTCCCCAATTCGAAGGTCGAATATTTTACATAAAAAATCCCGTCAATCTTAGACGGGATTTTTAACCGGTTGCAATCTCCTTATTGAATCTAATCTGGTTATTGTTTACTGTTAGCTCAACAGCCTTTGTTAATAAGTCTGCATAACTGTAAGATATTCGGCGTTCAACCTGACGTTCTTGAAAACGGACTACAAAAACTTTAGGGTAGGTTTGTTCCAAGATGCCCTCTACTTCAAAGACCTTCTTTCTGCCACGATTGGCTTTTATTTTGATAGTCTTTCCTACGAACAAGTCTAAATCTTCACGAATTCGTTCTAAAGCCCCCAACTCGTTCATCCGATTCACCTTCCTTCACATCACATGTTTCAAATTATAGCATACTTGTCCGAAAATGTCAAGCCAATTATTATACAGGATTACCTGGGGTTTTGTCAATAATTATTTTGTATATTTATCTGCTACCTTTGACGCCCCATAAGAATCTGGTTTTATTTTGGCATCAAAACCACTTCCGGTAACCATTCCGACTACTTCGCGGATTATCTCTTTGGTTTTACCCTGTTCTCCAACATCCAAATGAATCTCCACATTTAAATCATCCAATCCCGCCGCAGCCAAACTCTCGGTTACTGTCGCTGCAACCCTTAGACTCTTTGATGTTTCGTAAAAAATTCTCTGTTTAAGATTGATTTTGGCAGGCTCACGCTCTTTTGAATAATAAAAACGACCACCTTTGCCCGCACGCAGGACAATAATGGCCGTAACATAACATACCTCTTCCCTTGAATGATGAGAATCAGTTCCAACAATGATCTTAAAATGTGAATCCGGACAACTTTGAACAAATTCTGACAAATCAGCAATCACCTGTTCCAAAGTAAGTTGTCCCCGGGTCGGACTGTTAAAAATCATTACGATTCCCTCTATGTTCTTCTGGATTTGAGCTCTTTGGCAATTTGCAGAAAAACGTCAAAACCGAGCGTTTCACCCCTGCAAGCCGGATCGACTCCGATCTGCCGTAAGTAACCCTCCAATTCCGCCCTACTCCCAAAATAACCTTCTAACCCTTTAAATGCATTTAAGACTGTTTTCCGCCGTTGGGCAAATGCTGCTTGTACCACCATCTGTAAATAGGGATAGATCTCCGGGCTTTCTTTATGGGAATGCGGCGTAATCTTAACAATTGCCGAATCAACCTTTGGCGCCGGAAAAAATACCGAATTAGGGACATTACTGACTAACTCCGAACGCCCAAAATAATTGAGCATTACTGTTAATGACCCATATTCCTTACCGCCTGGTTTCGAGCAGATTCGTTGCGCTACTTCTTTCTGGACCAAAAACAACATCAGGTCCCAGTTAATTCCCGATTCCAGCAACTTAAAAATAATCGGGGTCGTTATATAGTATGGTAAATTAGCAATTACTTTATATTTTGAAAAACGGTTTTTTGCCGAATCAATTAATGCAACTAAGTCAACTTCCATAATATCAGCGTTGACCAGCGTAAAATTGGTTACCTCACTAAAAGATTCTTTTAAAATCTCGGTTAAACCCCGGTCATACTCAACTGCAACAACATGTCCCGCATTGGCAACCAATCTTGAGGTCAAAGCCCCCAGACCCGGTCCAATCTCTAATACAAAATCTTCACCAGTCACCTCACCACAACGAACAATTTTGTCCAAAATGTTTTGGTCGACCAGAAAATTTTGGCCTAAACTTTTTCTTGGCGCAAGGTTTCTCTCGGTTAAAGTTTGTTTAATCGCTTTTATTGAAACAGGTTGAACCGGCATCCAGTCACATCCGTAAATTTTTTTTGGAAGTTTGCAATTATAAAATCAAAAACCTAAAACAATTAAGACTTACGACGATCTCTTATAAAATGGCTGCCCTGAATTGTTTTACCAAACCGTAACAGTTCACTGCCGATCGCTTCAGCCTCAAACCAGTTATTGATTACCCGGTGTTGGTTGCTGACGATCCCGAAATCCAAAGTCATGAACGGATACTGTTCCAGCATTCCGCGGCGATTATTGATCACCAGCCCATGACGCTTACGATCTTCTTCTTCATAATACTCCAATATCTCCATATCGAAACGATTGATGGTTTCGCGACAAAATTCCTCAGCATATCCCGCCTTCATTAAAACACAGAAATCATCGCCTCCGAAATGATACAGTTCTCCGTCGGCATCGCGAAACTTGTCCAATTCTTCCTGTAAAAGTTTTGCTAAATAACTAATAACACTATTACCTTTTCCATATCCGTAAATTTTATTATAAATTTTAAAATCTTTCAAATCACAAAAAGCTAAATCAAATGATGCTTTGTCTGCAATTAACTGATCAACTTTCTCCACTAAATGGGTCTTTCCGGGAAGTAATGTATGGGGATTAATCTGCTTTAACAAACGGTATTTAGTAATATTTTGATTAACTTTGCTCAACAGGTTTTTAGGGGTAAAAGGTTTGACCAAAAAATCGTCCACTTTGATCCCGGTTGCTTTAAACTGGGCTTCATCAAATGTTTGATCAATCATTAAGACGATCGGTTTTGATTTAAACTCCGTTTTTTGATTCAACTCATAACAGATTTCATAACCGGACTTCCCCGGTAACTCAGCACTGATTAAAAACAAGTCCGGTTGACTACTAGATGCCTTTTCCAGCACTGAAGTACCATCACGCAGCGTTATAACCAGGTAGCCCGCGTTTGACAGCTTAATAGTTGCTAACTCTATAACTTTTGGATCGGCTTCCGCAATTAGGATTTTTTCTCCTTCCATTAGAACCACTCCATTTATTTTTAATATTAATATTTTCGACAAATATTACCGCTTTCCTCCAAAAATATAAGGGCTACCTCCAATAATATAAAAATTGATCACACCAACTGTAACCGGATAAGTTATAAATTTAAAAGGGCTCCTTTTAATTCTTCCTTCGTGATTTTACCAAGCATATATTCTTTAATCACTTTTGACATTGAGCTTTGATGTGTGCCGGTCTCCAGCTGGATTAAGGTTGAACGCTTTAATAGTTGATGCATGTTTTTCAAATCAGAATTAACTTCACCTACTTCAGCAACTGCCGGAATGAAACTCAATTGTTCGATCAGGCTATTATTCCGGTAACTACTGATAAACTGTCCTAATTTGACCGCAGCTAAAAGATGGTCGTCTCCTTTAGTTTTACGATTGCGATAAACACTGACCGCTCCATGTTCAACCAGTTGCCGTTCACGATCGTTTACTATTTTCGGCGCCGGTAACAGAACCGGACTCCAGTTTTGATTACGGTTTGACAGCTCCTGTTTGATAAAATTATATAAAAACGGCCTGATCCCCGCCAATACTGCTGTTTTTCCGGTTAAAAAATCGCCTAACATATGCGAATCATAATATTTGGAAAATTTTGTCGCTTTTAATTGTTCCAATCTTGTAACCAAAACTTCAACCTGATCCTCTACCAATTCGTCTCCTGCCGTTCTTATAAAATCAGAATTACGGCGTCCACGAATAAATTGAATTCCCGTTGAATCTGCAAGATCGCCGGACTGCCATGCATTCATCTCCGTCAATATGTAATTAAGTAACCCCCTGGAACCAAGATATCCGCCAAATAAGTAGTTTTCTGAACCCAATTTCGCATTAATTTGAAGAAAATCTTCCCACTCCCATCCCTCATTTTGGATCTTTTCAATTGAAAGACCGGCCGCTTCTAATAGTTTGCGATTTCCTACCCAGTAATTCGGTAAAATCCACCGCGGAAAGCTTCCTACAATTTCACCCACCGCCACACTCTGCAATAACTTGGGGTGATAGAGCCTAAGTTCTTCCGGAGTTAAATAAGGGCCTACCGGAATTTGCTGCCGGTAATCGAATGGAGGGATTGTAAAAGACGAACAATAGACGTCCGGTGCCTCATTGCGTTTTAAAGCCTCTTCCAATAAATTAGGAGCCGTTATCGGATCAATCAGTCTCAATTTAACCTTGATATTGGGGTAATGGCTTTGAAATTCAGCTATTAGACCCTCCAGATAATCTTGGTAGTTCTGTCCATTTAAAGCGAGTGACCAATCATAATCCCACAACTCCAGCAAATACTGTTTTTGGGGATCGAGTTTAACCTGAGTATTTAAGCGAAGATAACGATCACCAATTTTAATCCGGGTCCGCCTTTCGTTATATACCATGATTGCACTTATCACAAACAAGAGGACAAAGATTACCAGTAAGATAGTTCTGCGCCTGATTATCAGCATCCGGGATCCTACCTTTCTTCAAAAGCAGTTTATCGCACTTTAATCAAATACTGTTCATTTAGTCCAATTATTCCTGAAGGCTCCAGTCCATAAAATTGTTGCAATTTAAGCACCGCTTCCTCCATCCCCGGCCCAAAACGGGCATCTGCCGGTCCGGGATCAAAACCTGCTTTACGAAGCGCAAATTGTAGTATTAAAACATCTTTACCCACTTGCTTCCGTTTAACTTCTTGAGGAATTGTCACCCGGGGCAAATCGCCGACAATATGCACCGGAGTACCTACCTTTACCAAACTATACAGCTCCAAAACATTATGGTTAAACATCCTAATGCAGCCGTGACTACTGGCATGGCCAATCGACCCCGGTTTATTAGTACCATGAATTCCATAGATTCCCCACGGCACATTTAAACCCATCCACCGTACTCCAAAACCGCCACCCCAGTTACCCCCCTTATTAATAATCTTCCATTCACCGATTGGACTTGGGGTTTTAGGAGTTCCAATCGCAACCGGATATTTCTTGATCGGTTGACCATCCCGGTAAAGTGTTAAGGAAAGCCGCCGGGTGTCAATGATGATCAGATCGCCGTTGACCTTTGGAACCTGCGATGTTTCGAGTGCCGCTTTTTCAAAGATTACATAGTCCTCAGCATCTTCACAGACAACTTTTAATTCTTGTTCACTGTCGGAATCAATTGAAAAACTAAGCGTCCCACCAAACAACACTGATAGAAATATCAAAGCCAAACATAATATTAGCTTCATTCCCTGTTTCAAACAGAAACCTCCCCAGCACTTACTCTAAACACAGTTGCTATGTATCTCTCTCTTACTTAGCATATTTTTATGTTGGTCCAAAAAGGTTTATGATTCATTAGTTAACGTTTGAGTTGTAGTCTCATAGCCCCTTGGATGGAGCCTCTTGTATCAAACAATTAATCCGCTGCTAAACAGTAAAACAAAAAAGAGGTGTTACAATTACCAAAATTGCAACAACCTCTTTTAAACAGTTTAAATTAATTATAATTCTAATATTTAACTCTTTTACCGGTTAAAATATAGATCGTCTCTTCACCGATATTAGTCGCATGGTCGGCAGTACGTTCCAGCCACTCAGCCACTAATAAAAATCTTGACGCCTGGTAGACAATCTGGGGTGAGATATCATTTTTTCCTAATATTTTAATCAGTTCATCACAAATCTCATCATAAAGATTGTCTGCTTCTTCATCCTTACGGCAAACTGCCTCTGCCAGATCCGGATCTTTATCTACAAAAGCTTTTAAAACCGTTGAGATCATATTCATGGCGACCGATGCCAATTGCGGAATATGAACCAACGGTTTTACATATTTATCATTCTTCAATTCTAAAACAACTTCGGCGATATTAGTCGCGTAATCACCAATCCGTTCCAAATCATTAACAATCTTTACTATTGCAAAGTCACGTCGCAGATCAAATCCGACTTGTGGTTGTTGCGATACCACTCTTTCAATCTCTTCCTCAATTACAATTTGAAGATTGTCGATCAGATCATCCCGTTCAATTACAACCCTTGCTAATTCTGTGTCCTGATCCCGTAAAGCTTTAATTGCATTTCGCATGGTTTCTTCTACTAACGTCCCCATTCGCAACAAATCTTGCTGGATCATGCTTGTCGTTTTAGCAACTGAGTTTTCAATCATCCTTACCACTCCCCTTATGTATTTCTTAATTAAAACACACCCGCGGTAATTATTTGAACTCGAACAAACGATGCCGTGACTTCTTTTACTCTCTGATAACAGCCCCATTCTGTTAAATTATATTATTATAATAATTTCTCCTATCACCGCCCGATTCCTACTTTTTGAAAAAATATTTTTTATTTATATTCAGATTGGCCCTTTCCACATGATAATTGCATCTTCATTATTATCAAGGTAATACTTCCGTCTGATTCCCATATGAACAAACCCTACTTTTTGATAAAGACTCTGGGCCGGAATATTTGACCGCCGCACCTCCAGCGTCAGGTGTTTAACCCCCTGTTCTTTACAAACTTGAGTTAAACAATCGATCAACTTCTCTCCAATCCCAAAACGGCGATACTGTGGATGTGTTGCCAGATTGGTAATATGTCCCTCATCAAAAATAATCCAGACTCCAATATACCCAACCACTTTTCCCGAGTAATCTTTGGCAACCAAATATATCGCTCTTTCATTCTCAAACAATTCATGTAAAAAAGAGTTTCTTGACCATGGAGCCGGAAACGACTGCTCTTCAATCTCAATTACTGCTTCCAAATCTTCAATGGTCATTCGCTCCACGGTTACCTGCATTTAATCTCTCCTCTAACCGGACCTCTGCCTCAACCCTTCGAAGATATGAAGGAGTCAAGACACGATCCCCTTCCTGATAATGCGGATTCTGATAGATAATTTGTATTGCCAATACTGCCGAAGGACGACCTCCGTACACTGGAGCAATGGCAAAATTGGGATATTCATTCCAGATCTGTTGATAGTTTTTACCTGCATCACCACAGATGATTACCCGGTCATAAGCCCGGCATTGTTCCGCAAATTGACGCACCGTCATCGCTGCCGGCACGATCACCTCGATCAATCCCTCCGCGGTAGATTCATACAACGCGGCATAAACTTCTTCCCGCCGGGCATCAATTGCAACCGCGATCCATTTTGAACTGTTACGATAATTTTCGGCAATTATCCTTAATGTGTTTATCCCTTTTATCGGCACATTTAAACTTGTTGCCAACCCCTGGGCTGTTGCCATCCCTACTCTGACTCCGGTATATGAACCCGGTCCGGTCCCAACAACAATCAGCTCAATATCTTTAATATCCTTACCAACTTTCTGCAATAGTTGGTTTAAAGTTGCCAGCAGATATTCGCCACCGCCTTTAGCAATCTTGATTGTAACTTCAAAAATGATATCATCATTATCACAGAGAGCCATGGTCCCCCAAGGTGTTGCCGTCTCGATCCCTAATATCAGCATAAAAAAACTCCCAGTCTGTTTTGATAGTAATTCCAGTTCAACTTGTCCATTCTAAATAGCAATTTCAGCCACTAACTTCTGGTATCTTGCGCCCCTTGGAATTAAGATCACCTGTCGTGAACCTGATTCCAACAGCTCAATTTTGACCTCTAAATAATCGGTCTGCAATTTATCAAGCAACATCTTTCCCCATTCAACAATCGTAATCCCTTCTTCAATCAACTCATCAGGTTCAATGATGTCAAGCTCAAACAAACTCCGTAACCGGTAAAGGTCCAAATGATTGAGTGTATACTCTCCGATATAGGTCTTCTTCAATTGAAAAGTCGGACTGGTTACAACCTCATCAATCCCCAGACCTTGCGCAATTCCTTTAGTAAGTGTTGTTTTACCAGCTCCCAAATCGCCAAAGAGAAACAACAGATCACCAGGGAGCAAATTGGCTCCCAGTTTTTTACCCAGATCAATCATCGCTGTTTCAGAATCTACAATTATCGTTTTCATCTTTTTTTCCTTTAATTTAATACTTTCCCAGCTTATATTTGATCTAAGCTTAGCACAGCATAAATTGGTTGGTCAAGTCCGGCGCTTCCATCTCTAACCCCATTAATAACTCTCCCTCTTTATTAACGCTTGTTGGAGAAACACCCTAAAGAGTTCTGACATAGCGTAGCTGGTTGTCAAGCGTTCAGGATGCCATTGGACTCCTACAACCCAAGGTTCACCTTCCAATTCGATCGCTTCGACAACTCCGTCAGTACTATGACCACTTACAATCAAACCCTGACCCAATTTCTTAACCGCCTGATGATGATGGCTATTAACAATTCGCGTTTTCCCTAAAATTTTTGCAATTTTAGTTCCTTCTTTAAAATTCACTTGATGAAAAAGATCTTTCTTTAGATACTTCGATTGATGAGAGCCTACTTTGGAAATCATCAAACTAAGATCTTGATATAAAGTACCCCCCAATCCTACATTCAGAATTTGCATTCCACGACAGATTGCCAAAATTGGTTTTTTCTCCTTTAAAAAATACCGAAACAGAGCGATCTCAAACCGATCCTGCTCCGGATCAACGTTGGTTAATCTGTGGGACTTGATCCGCTGCTCTTGATACAGTGCAGGATCAATATCCCCACCACCTGACAGTAATAAACCGTCGAGCTGAATGCTATATTGCTCTAACAGCGACTTTTCATCCATTCTTGGTATTAAAACCGGCAGACCACCGTTTTTGACGATCGCCAAACTGTAATCTTGTTTCAAAGTTATTATCTTTTGCTGCTGATTGAAGCTACAACTGATCCCGATAACCGGCTTCATTAGTAGTTTCCCTCCTGTAGTTATTTAACATACTATGAGGGACCACAATGACTTATAACATAATACTTTTAGCTTTAAATTCCAATTAAAAAGCCCGGACAGCAAATTTTAAATAAAAAATGAACTGCTCCAAAACTCATCTTGGAGCAGTCCTTCCTAAATTATAAATCTTTTAATCCGATGCTGATTTCTAAAGCCTGATTAACTTTGTCCATGATCTCTTCATCTAAATGGTCAATTTTCTCTTTCAACCTTTGTTTATCGATAGTACGCAACTGCTCCAAGAGGATTACCGAGTCCTTTTCCAAACGGTAACGTGCGGCACTGACCTCAATATGAGTCGGTAATTTGGCGCGTTTAATCCTGGATGTGATGGCTGCAACAATTGTAGTAGGACTATAAGTGTTTCCAACATCATTTTGAATAATCAGTACCGGTCTTTGACCGCCTTGTTCCGAGCCAACAACCGGGTTTAAGTTCGCATAATAAATGTCTCCGCGACGGATCAAAATTTATTCCCTCTTTACCAGATAATTTTCATAGTCTTCAAAGTCTCGGGAATCCTCTTCTAATCCATCTTCGGCCAGCATGAGGTTGATTCTTCCCATTCTTTGATAGCCGGCTCGACATCGCTCCAATCGTTCCTGACGACGCCTTTCTTCAATCAGTCGCAGCATCGCTTCACGAACAAAAGCACTGCGGTTCCCCGTTTCCCGGCGGACAATTCCATCCACCTCTTGGAGGAGACTATCGGGCAAACTGACCATTATTCTTTTAGCCTGCGCCATCAATCCACCTCCAGGACAACTTTGAGAAATAAATCTCTATCTTTATTATATACAGTTTTCTAAATTTCAGTCAAATGGGAACCCCTCAGAGTTATTTTACAAAAAATCATGGGGATATGAGACTTCAGTAATTGCGCCTAAAAATTTTAATCTATTAAATTTGGTAGTCCTCACGAAAATAAATTACCAGTAATATTCCTGAATCAATGCTGACCTTGGCCGGTTTCCCGGTAAATTGATTATGGATCCCCCGCGAATGTTTGAAATAAAGGGTTTCACCGATTAATGGGAAGGCTAAATTGGTAGTAGTAACTCCCATAACTTCAGGAGTAAGTGGGACCAATGACACAGCCCAGCCCTGACGCGGTTCGATGGCCGCCGATTGGTCAATAACAAACATCTCATGGTGGTAATCAATCAATGTAGCCCGCACTCCTTTTTCGAGTGCGTTAACCAATAGCCCGATATTTGCCAGGCAATGGTCCAATCTGGCTCCCAGCCCGCCAACAATTCGAACTTCTTTTGCCCCCAGAGTAATCGCATGTCCTAATGCCAATTCCAGATCAGTATAATCTTTGTTGGCAGGATATTTAAACACTTCCGTCCCCTGACTGATCAATTGTTCCAGGGTTGATTGGGGTAATGAATCAAAATCCCCAATTAAATAATCGGGCTTCTTCTCCAGGTTCAATAATATTTTTCCGCCTGAATCAACCGCTATAATGAGATTAGGTTTTTTAGAGAGTTCCGCCTCCAGCACTTCCGTCTCAATTGGACCCCCGGCGACGATCAATACCTTTTTGTTAAACTGGTTCATCTTCGCGTTCCTCTTCAACTCCAACTGTGAAATAAATCAACTCGCATTCAAATTTTAAAAAAACACGACCTTTTGGGTCGTGTTTTTGACTGATTTGATAATTAACGTTTTGAGAATTGTGGAGCTTTTCTTGCTTTTTTAAGACCGTATTTACGACGTTCTTTCATTCTGGGGTCACGGGTCAAAAGACCGGCTTTCTTCAATGGTGCACGGAACTCATCAGCCACTTTTAATAATGCTCTGGCAATACCATGTCTGACTGCTCCCGCTTGACCGGATTTACCGCCACCATGAACACTGGCGTAAATATCATATTTATCATTTGTATTAGTAATGGCTAAAGGTTGTTTGACAACAATTTCCAAAACTTTACGACCAAAATATTCATCAACTGGTTTACCGTTAACGATAATATTTCCTTGTCCGGAAAAAACTCTTACTTTAGCAACGGCACATTTTCTTCTGCCGGTACCATAATATGCTGCATTTTTAGTTGTTTTCTTTGCTCTTGGCATCTTTTCTTCCTCCTTTCTTAGGCCTCTATTTCGAGTACTTCAGGTTGTTGAGCTGCGTGTGGGTGCTCATTCCCTCGGTAAACCCGTAATTTTTTAATCATTTTTCGGCCTAAGCGGTTATGAGGAAGCATTCCCCAAATTGTCTTTGACAACGCATATTCCGGTTTGGTCTTTAAAAGTTGACCATATTTGGTCTCTTTTAATCCACCAGGATACAATGAGTGAGTGTAGTGAATCTTGTTCTCCGCTTTTTTGCCGGTCAGTACAACTTTCTCGGCATTAATGATGATTACATGATCTCCGCAATCAACATTTGGTGTAAAATTAGGCTTGTGTTTACCCCGTAAGATCGAGGCTACCGTTGAGGCTAAACGACCTAAAGTTTTACCTTCAGCATCGATAACGTACCATTTACGCTGAACCTCATCCGGCTTCTGCATGAATGTTTTCATCAA
Source organism: Bacillota bacterium (assembly GCA_029553165.1). Classification (GTDB taxonomy): domain Bacteria; phylum Bacillota; class UBA4882; order UBA8346; family UBA8346; genus JAKPCT01. The sequence goes on along the minus strand of JAKPCT010000078.1, from coordinate 28,356 downwards.
ATTTCCCCCCTGCATAAATGCTGCTAATTCTCTAATCAAATTAAATTTGTTTAGAGAAAAAGGGTCGTACCAATATTAATTTATACGACTTTAAAATTATACCAGAATGTTTCAAGAAAGGCAACAATTTTTTAATCCCAGGTAGCTTTATGGACAATTCGATAACCATTTTCTTCAATCGCCCGGATTACCTCAGCCGTATTCTGGCCATCCAATCGCAAAACCAACTCGCCGGACTTGTGATGGAATAAAGCTAATGAAATAATATTAACCCCTTTTGACTTAATTATATCAGTCAGATCGGCGATTGCCCCAATACGATCTTCCAAATCAACCGTCAGCCGGACTCCGGTCTGTTTCAATCCCATCAAATCTAAAAAGGCATCAAAGATATCTGATTCGGTAATAATTCCAATCAATTGTCCGTTATCAACTACCGGCAACGCTCCAACTTCATTGGAACGCATCAATAAAGCGGCTTCTTCTAAAGTTGCTTCCGGGCTTATTGTGAACAGCTGTTTAGCCATTGCATCTTTAACTACCAATTTGGAGAGGACATAGTTAAGCTCCCAAACACTTAACGTCGTAGCAGCAGACGGAGTAACCTTCAGCAAATCTTCACGGGTGATAATTCCAACCAGTTTTCCGTCTCTTACCACCGGCAACCTGGCCAGATTGTTCTTCCGCATCTGTTCCCCAGCTTCGTTAATCGTTGTATCTTCAGTAGTAACAACTAGGTTGGTCGACATAAAATCTTTAACAAACATTCTGTTCCCTCCCTTACTTCTTACTAGTTTCTTCGGTAGATCCTACTTATAATTATAGAGTTAACTTAAGATAATGAAAATAAGAAAATGAGAAATAATTTTCTCATTTTCAATCATTACTTAGTTATTGATGCGCTTTAACCTGGTTTAAAATTCGCTCGATAAGCTCATTCAGTTGCATTGTACCTAAATCCCCATCTTTTCTGGAGCGGACTGCTACTGTACCAGTCTCAACTTCCCGCTCACCAATAACAAGCATATAAGGGATCTTTTGCAACTGAGCCTCTCTGATCTTATACCCAATCTTCTCATTGCGCAGATCAAGCTCAACCCGGATACCTTGATCCTCCAATTGTTTTTCAATCTCTAACACTCTGGGGTGCTGTGCCTCACTGATCGGTAACAGTTTGACCTGTACCGGCGCTAACCAAGTTGGAAATGCTCCGGCATAATGCTCCGTCAAAATAGCAATGAACCTTTCAATACTACCAAAGACCACCCGGTGAATCATTACCGGCCGGTGTTTTTCACCATCAGATCCGACATAAGTCAGATCAAACCGTTCCGGCATTTGGAAGTCAAGTTGGATTGTCCCGCATTGCCAGGTCCTGCCGATCGAATCCTCGAGATGGAAATCAATCTTCGGCCCATAGAAAGCGCCGTCGCCTTCATTGATTCGATAGTCCATATTGCGGGCATTCAGCGCCTCCTGCAAGGCTTTGGTGGCAGTCTCCCATTGTTCTTCAGTACCCATCGATTTTTCAGGCCTGGTAGATAACTCAACATGATAATTAAAGCCAAATACTTTATAGAAATCATCGATCAGTTCAATGACACCCAAAACTTCGTCTTTAATCTGATCCGGAGTCATAAAGATGTGAGCATCATCCTGAGTAAAACACCGAACCCGCATCAAACCGTGCAAAGCCCCTGACAACTCATGCCGGTGGACCAACCCAAGCTCCGCCATCCGTTGCGGCAGATCTTTATAGGAATGCAACTTACGTTTATAGACCAACATTCCTCCGGGACAGTTCATCGGTTTTACCGCAAAATTACCCTCATCAATCTTGGTAAAGTACATATTCTCCTGATAATGATCCCAATGACCGGAACGGTGCCACAGTTCTTCATTTAAAATAATCGGCGTTTTAATCTCCTGGTAACCCCGTTTGCGGTGTTCCTGGCGCCAATAGTCCTCTAAGATATTCCTTAGGACCATTCCTTTCGGCATAAAAAACGGGAAACCAGGCCCTTCATCTAAAAGATCATAAAGATCCAACTCCCGGCCCAACTTACGATGGTCGCGCTTCTTCGCCTCTTCCAGCTTGAATAAATACTCATCCAGTGCTTTCTTACTTGGAAAAGCTGTCCCGTAAATCCGTTGCAACATCTCCCGGGAAGAATCACCGCGCCAGTATGCGCCGGCAATCGACATCAATTTAAACGCTTTTAACCGGCCCGTACTGGGTAAATGTGGTCCCCGGCAGAGGTCAGTAAATTCACCCTGCTTATAAAATGAGATATTTCCATCTTCTAAGCCTTCGACTAACTCTATTTTATACTTCTCGCCTTTACTCCTGAAATAGTCCAAAGCTTCCTGCTTTGGCATTTCATAACGTTCCACCGGAAAATCCGCCGCAATAATCTTGGCCATCTCGGCCTCGATCTTCTCTAAATCTTCAGGCTTCAGAGACTCCGGCAGGTCAAAATCATAATAGAAGCCATTGTCGATGGCCGGACCAATTGCTAACTTCGTATCAGGATATAATCGCAATACTGCCTGGGCCATCACGTGCGCCGCAGTATGCCGTAAAACCTCTAACCCTTCCGGATCATCCGTTTTGATTAATCGCAGGGAAACTTCTCCATCAAGCTTTTTATTCAGGTCAACTAACTCCTCATTGACCTTAGCGGCAATCACTTCTTTGGCCAATCGTTCACTGATTGATTTAGCGATTTCCAGCGCCGTTGTTCCGTCTGAATATTCGCGAACACTGTTGTCAGGAAAAATTACTTTCATGATTATCTCCTTCCATATCTTTATAATCTGGTAATCTAAAATAAAAATAACCCAAATCCCTGGAAGGGACGGGTTATCCGTGGTTCCACCCTTATTGACTGTTACAGTCACAGTCCACTCATTAATAACGATAACGTAGTCAACGCCGGACTTATGCTTTCGCCTTCGCCCGGAGCATCCGAGGTGGTCTCCCCATCACGTACTGGAGAACTTACAGCAATTGTTCCCCTCTCTGCAAAGCCGCCAATGGTTCGTTCCTCTTCACTTGCCAAAATTGATATTTTCTACATTATATAACTTCTGCAGCTTCTAGTCAACGCTCGGAAATTGATAACGTTTTACCAAAGCAACCGCTTTCGCCTCGACCAACTGGTACAACGCAAAACTGTCAAGCATAAACCGGTCCGTAATCTGGATCTTCAACAATTCCGACTCCAATTCCGGGTCCAACTCGCCCCAAATATGCAGCGAACAATGTGGTACAAATGGATAAGGCGACGCTTTAAATCTAATTTTTGATGCAGCAAGCCGCCGGTGCAGATCAATAATCGGCTGGGCTGCTCCGATGGCAAACGAATAGACTAATGAGTTCGGGAACCGAAATACTTTATCCAGATAGATCTCAAACGGAGCAGTCTCCTGGGCTATCTGCTCCAGCTCGGCAAAGACCAGCTCACTGTCTTGATCCGGTTCAATGGTCCCTAACCCCGATGAACCGGCAACCGTAATTTCAACCGGAATATTCAGCGCCAAATCCGGATCATAAATTGCTCTCAAATCTAATACTTTTTCAGCGACTGTTGGAGGAAGCTCCAATACAATGGCCACATTACTTAAATTTATTCCTTGCTGTTTCATATTGGTAACCTGTTAATTTATTTCGAAGATACTCCTGTATTTCCTGGACAGTTGTCTTTGAACGTCATATCTGGCAATTAAATGTTCACTAAAACTCTTCCAGGATTCCGGATCAACATATTGAAGAAAGTACCGCTTTAATCTGATTAATAAATCAATGACCACTTGTTTACCAGTTGTTTGACCATCTGCCAGCAGAATCTCGATTAATAAAGTATATAACGGGATTACATCCGAATTCAGATTGGTAAGCAAATACTTGGCAAGCTCTAAGATTAATGCTTGATCTTCCCGAATAACTTCCAGGTTATTTTGGACCCACTGATAATCAGACTGGTCCAACTTAATCCTCAACCGTAATTGTTGGTTGTTTTGCCTCAATAAAACTGCATCAACTTTGCGACAATAGTAACGATATTCATCCGGATATCTCCCAATCAGTTCCTTTAAACGCAGGTACTCCTCAAAGCCAGGCTGTTCCTCAAAATGACGAAAACTCAACGCTGCTGCCTGCTTAAATTCGCCTCGAACCCGGTGAAGCTCAATCAACCGTTCCCGAAAGCCTCTTTTAGCTTGTCCTCTTTGTTGCTTCAACCCTGTTCGGGCAAGTTGGAAAGCCTGATCATAGTCATGAATACCGATCAAACGATCAATCAACCATAACTGCCCGGCTTCCTCTTTAATTATTTCTTTTTGAAGCCACTCTAATGCTTCATCCAGATCAGGTTGTCCCTGCAACAACGCAAGTAGCTCAAATAAGGCGATTTGCACCATTAAATCTGGTGCGTTTGACTGAGCATCTTGCAACATTAAGCTCAATTGATGCGGATATTTATTAAAATAGCTGACCAAATGCTCTCGGATAACCTCAGAAAAATACCAAAAAGTCGGATTTAAATAGAGCGTAAAGAGCTCTGCGATAAAATCATTTAGTTCTGCCACTGAATAGTTGGCAATCACTTCTTTAATTAAATTGAGATTAGAAACTATAATCTCTGTCAATAACTGATTGGGCAAATCATGATAAGTCAAAAACAGACTTCGAATTAATTCCTGAAGGGCGATTAAAGCTTCAGGATCTCCGGTTTTGAGCTTCGGCTTTAAAATCTCATTGATCTGATTAATTTTAGCCCAATTTGCTTCAATCTCGTCAGGCTTAAATTGTTGTTCTCTAAAGATCGTCCTGATTAAATTGATAACATCCCGTTTCGAATGTTGAATCTGTTCTGGTGATTGGACTGAGTCAACCCTAACTAATTCTAAAAAGTTGATCGGATTTTTCGCTACTAGCTTAGTAAAATAGTCTGGCAAATCAGGTGATTCGACCATCTTAATCAAGTCATGCCGTAAGTCGGTAAACAACTCCGGGTTTACCAGCCAGGCGTAGGCAACTGCTACTAAATGCTTACAAAAATCAGGGTAAGGACAACTACAATTCCAATGTAAGCGTTCCTCTTTAAATTGGAGCGAAGCATGGTAAAAACCACCCGAACCAAGTACTTTTCCGGCAATCAGTTCCTCTAAAACACAAGCTGTGACCAGAAAACCTTCTTCATAAAGTGCAACTCCCCGCTCAAAGATTTCTGAAGCAGCAAGCAGTTGCAGCTCAGCCAGGGAAAAATCTTTTAACTTCATTCAAACCCACCAACCACCTGGTTCTCCACAATATCAACAAGTTATCCACAATTTAAGGCCCCATTTTATCAAAATTCGCAAAGTTTTGCACAATATCAACAAATTATCCACAAAAATTGCTGTATATAACTCGGCCTATGATATCAATCTTCGTTGCCATTATTCAAAGTTATCCACAATCATAGTTGCAAATTTGGATTAGCAGTCAGGTCATAACCCGTCGCTCCGTCTTTTTGATAGCGAAAATAGCCCGCTGCCGCAATCATTGCCGCATTATCGGTGCAAAGTCGAATGTCGGGATAATAAAAAGCAATCCCCAATTCATCACATCTCATTCTACATTGTTCCCGCAGATAAGAATTGGCCGCCACTCCTCCGGAGAGTAAAATTGCGTTTACTCGGTATTCCTTAGCAGCCCGGAACAGTTTATCAATTAACTGGCCAACCAGATTGATCTGAAATCCGGCAGCAATTTCAGGCACGTTCAATTCCTGATTCAACTGCCGTTGCCGATGTACATAGTTAATCACTGCCGTCTTCAAGCCACTGAAAGAGAAGTTATATGAATCAGCCAAACTCCTCGCTTGGGGAAACTCAATGCCGGTAGTGATCCCACGCGCAATTTTATCAATCGGGGGACCTCCAGGGTAACCAAGTTCCAAAATTCGGGCTACCTTGTCATAAGCCTCACCGGCAGCATCATCCAGGGTCCGTCCTAACAACTGATAGCTACCCCATTCGTTAATGTACAGCAAATCAGTGTGTCCTCCGGAGACAGTCAGACAAAGCAGCGGCGGTTTAATCGCGTCACGTTCGAGAATATTGGCATAAATATGGCCTTCAATATGATTAACGCCAATAAAAGGAACCTTCAGACCAATGGACAAGGCTTTCGCAAATGATAAACCGACTAATAAGCTGCCAATCAAACCCGGTCCATAGGTTGCCGCCACCAAGTTGATCTGCTCCGGAGCAATCGCTGCTTCTTCGAGCGCTAACTTGTAGATCGGCAGCAGATTTTCCAAGTGGCACCGGGCAGCAATCTCGGGTACTACTCCGCCATATAACGCGTGAATATCAAGTTGTGAAGAGATAATGTTACTCAAAATTTTAGTACCATTGAGGACCACTGCTACGGAAGTATCATCGCAAGAAGATTCCACACCTAATGTAATAAAATCAGCCATTGGTTCCCTTCCACAGTTCATCTTTCCGGGCACGGTACTCTTGATAGGAGAGGATTGGGGTTGTTGTTTTAATCGCTCCGGCAATCACCTCTGCCAAAAACACCAGATGCGTTCCGGCGTCCATGGTTCGGGCGGGATTGACTTTACATTCCAGATAACCCGGAGATTCCTTGAGAAGTGGCGCTCCCGTCTGACCTTTATCCCAGACAATATCTTTAAACTTATCAATTTCCCGCCCGGTTTTAAAACCAAAGCGTTTTACCAGTTCCATTTGGCCGGCCCCGATAAAGTTTACCGCAAAGACATTGCTTTCTTTGATATATTCCGTTGTCAAATGCCGCTTATCCATTCCCAGAATCACTTGGAACGGGGCATCAGTAATCTGAAATAAGGTATTATTGATCATTCCGTTAACTTTGTCTCCGGAAATCGAACTTACCACAAAGATACCGCATGGTACTTTAAATAAGACATCCTGTAACTGACGGTCGGTCTTAAACTCACCCGACTGCTCCGCTGCAGGTTCAACGACTTCTTCAAAAAATTCCGGACCGGCGCCGCAAACCGGACAGACATCAATCGGTTCGTCTCCGACATGGATATAACCACAGATTGTACAACGCCATTTTTTCATTTAGCTCACCTACCATGTTTATAATTTTCAACTCGAAATCCACCAGGGTTTTTCCGGCAATAAATCTTTAAACTGATTGATCAGCTGCAATTGATACTCCCCTTCAAATTGCCCATTTAAAAACCGCTCAATTCCTTCTTCATAAAATTGCTTCCAGGATTCATCCTCACGCCCCGGCAAGATTGGATAAAAAAGCACCCCGTTCGCTTCTGCCGCCTGCAAATCTCCCAAGGCGTCACCGACCATCAAGATCCGGTTGTGCGGATATTTTCCCCCGGCCGTTAACCGCAGATGATCGCTTTTGTTACCATACTCCTGATCGGCAAAGAGCGCAACATATTTTGCAAGATCATGCTCGCTCCACTCCCGCTTAAGTGCTTCGATCGGAGTCTGTGAGGTACAGATCATGTCCACATGTGGTGCCAACCGGGCTAAGCTTTCCTTCACATAACTGAATGTAGGTATATCATGGACAATCTCTTCCACAGTTTTATTGATCGCCAAACTCCATTCCAGTGTGGTTTTTAGGACTGGATCACCCGTTTTTTGACACTCTTCCGCTAAAGTGGCATTGCCCAATGGAACTCCCGAATTGATCCATTCCCGCAACGGAGTAAGGTCAGGAAGCTTAAAACCACGGTTTTTAACTTCAGCCCGTTCCTGTAATAGCTCCAAAGTCTTTAATAGAGCAGGAAACCGATTTGAACCACGCCATTTGGAGTATAGGTTTACAAACTCAGCAACTTCACGGGCATATTTCGAGACGGGTTGTAAGTTCCAGTACTTAACGTTATTCGGACAAAAACACTCTTTTTGCTTGATCTCCATCGTATCAAAAACAGTCCCGTCCGAATCAAATCCGACAAAAAAAGAATGCTGCGGCTGAAAATCAGCTAACTTCTGTAAATTATGATTCATCACTCGCTCCTACTTCCAGATCCGTTTAGTAACCAAACCAGTTATTAAAGTCTTCAGGTAATGGTTTTTCTTTTAAACTTTTAAAATAGTGCGTAATTTCGTCTTGAAACTCGTTATAAGTATACCCAAATGCTGCTTTGAACGTATCCTTTTCTTTACCTGTTCTTCCGGCAAAATAGGTGGCAACGGCTTCCTCCCCAAATTTGTCGAGCAGATAGTTAGTATAGAAGATCATCCAAATTTTAAAATCACGCCAGCCATAAAATTCACCGAACTTGTTATATTCATCAAATGTTTGATATTTGGTCAGATCCGGTATCAATTCCGTCGTCTTTAAGAGATGCTGGACAACAGCTATACATTGTTCTTCACGCTCTTTATTCCATTCCCCAACGAACTTGGCAGCCGTTAAATAAGCATACCCTTCCTTGAGACAGCGTAACGGTTCATTGGCCCGCTCCCTGCCATTTGTTTTATAATACAGATCATTTTGAAAAATATGAATTATCTCATGGCAGATTACTTCTTTAATGAGGTTGGGAACATGACGAAAAAACCGGTTATAATTCTCTTTACTGATTAGAATCAGATAACCGTTGGCCAACCCACTGGCATTCCTTGAAGTATATTCGGCATCCTTGGGAGTAAATCCTAGAACATTTTCTAACCCTTTTTTAAAATCTTTTCCGCCTTTATAAAGATAGACCTTTACCGGTTCCTCCAAAACGGTCCCCCAGCGTTCTTCCATAAAAGCGATCGACTCATCTAAGGCTTTGATAATCAGCTGGTCCGACTTACTTTTCGTTAAACCGGTTACAATTTCGTAAGAAAAATTCTGAGTCACTTCAGCTTTCTGCCCGGCAACACCCGGTGCATAACCGATTGCAACTACCAAGACCAAGGTTACGATCAACATTAACAAACTGCGTTTTCGAAACGCTTCCTTTTGAAATAACAATTCTCAAAACACTCCTTAACACCTGTCTTATGTCAATAACTTCTCTATCTTGCCGGATTTAATTATTATTAAAGCTCTTCATTGGAAGAGCTTTAATCCGTTAAAAGGTGTAAATATCTTTACCACTTAGTAAGGTTACCTCATTATCCTGGAGCAGTTTGATTGCGCGATCGATATCCTCGACTCTAAAGACCACTACGGCATCTTCACCTGACTTACCGACGAAGGCATACATATACTCGATATTGATTTTATTATCATCTAATTTTTGGAGAATCGCCGCCAACCCTCCCGGTTTATCATTGACCTGGACCGCAATGATTTCGGTCTCACTTACGGTAAAATTATGCTCTTTTAATACCTGCCAGGCTTTATCAGGATCGTTGACGATCAATCGTAGGATTCCAAAGTCAGTAGTATCAGCGATTGACAATGCCCGAATATTGATGTTGTTTTCTCCCAAAACTTTGGTTACGGTTGCCAAGCGCCCTGATTTATTCTCTAAAAAGACAGAAATCTGTTTTACTTTCATGTCTTTCCTCCCTATGCCATTAATTATTCCCTATTATTTATTTTCGTTGACACTAAAATTATTCCTGCATTTTCCGTCTGACAATTTATGATTTGACTTAAAAGTATTACTCTTGACGGTAAACATCGCGCCGGTCGATAACCCGTTTGGCTTTACCTTCGCTGCGGGCGATCGTTTTCGGTTCGACCAGTTTTACCCGGGCCGAGACACCTAATACACTTAAAATCTCCCGTCTAATCTTAGCTTCAAGCTCTTCCAATCTCCGGACTTCATCGGAGAAGAGCCGTTCAGAAACTTCCACCCAGATCTCAAGATCATCAAGATTGCCTTCACGGTCAACAATCAATTGATAATGAGGTTCAGTTTCACCGATCTCCAGTAATACACTTTCAATCTGTGACGGGAAGACATTAACACCACGAATTATTAACATATCATCGGTACGCCCCATAACCCGGTGCATCCGCACATGAGTCCTGCCACAGGCACACTTCTCATGGTTTAAGATACTGATATCACGGGTGCGGTAGCGGATCAACGGCAATGCTTCCTTGGTAATACAGGTAAATACCAGTTCGCCCTTTGAACCGTCGGGTAAGACTTCACCGGTTTCCGGATCAATAACTTCCACTATAAAATGGTCTTCCCAAACATGTAAGCCATCTTGTTCAAGACATTCACTGGAAACCCCGGGGCCAATAATTTCGCTAAGACCGTAGATATCGATTGCTTTGATATTCCACATTTCTTCAATATCGCGACGCATGTTGTTGGACCATGGCTCAGCCCCAAAGAAACCGACTTTAACCGGCAAATCTTTAATGTTTACTCCGTTTTCAGCTGCTTCTTCAGCCATGTAGAGCGTATAGGAAGGGGTACAGGCAAGGGCGGTTGTTCCAAAATCTTTCATGATTTGAAGCTGGCGTTTGGTATTTCCGCCCGAGATCGGTACTACAATCGCCCCAACCCGCTCGGCGCCATAGTGAACGCCCAAACCTCCGGTGAATAAACCATAGCCGTAAGCAATCTGCACAATATCCTTTTTGGTAACTTCACCGCAACCTAAAGTACGGGCCATAACTTCAGCCCAGGTATTGATGTCATTTTTGGTATAACCAACTACCGTCATCTTTCCTGTTGTGCCTGAAGACGCATGGACCCGGACAATCTCCTCCTGTGGTGCTGCAAATAAGTTGAAAGGGTAGTTGTCACGTAAATCTTGCTTGGTGGTGAATGGCAGCTTGGTAATGTCTGCCACGCTTTTAATATCCTCAGGCTTGATCCCGGCTTCGTCAAACTTCTGACGGTAAAATGGGACATTTTGATATACTCTTGCAACGGTTTTCTGCAATCGCTCAGTCTGAATTTTGGCTAAATCTGAACGGGACATCGTTTCAACTTCTGGATTCCACACTTTGATAACCTCCTCAATTTTTTTCTCAAATAAAAAACCTTTCAATCTCTCTCGAGACGAAAGGTTTAACTTCCGTGGTACCACTCAAATTAGTCGGTTACCGACTCACTCTTTTCACCGCAGATATTTAAAACCTTAAATATCTAGGGCTACTCTCTTTTAACGGTGAGAGACTCCGATCTGACCTACTACCAGTTACATGGGTTCAACAGACAACTCCGAGGCGAACTTCCAAGCAAACTCCGTAACCCTCTTCCACCAGTACGCACAACGTGTTCGTCAACATTATGCCAGGGCTCGCTTGATACGAATTTTGAATGTACTTTTCCTCTTCAATGTTATTACTACTATTAAATTGAGTAAATTATATCATGGACTTCTGCATGGGGCAAGATGGAAATACCAGATCAATTTCTTTTTTCTATTTTCAGTATTAGTGAAGAACTATAAAGAAAAATAGCTTTCATAATACTTTTGGTATCTCTCTACAATCTCTTCTTTATTAATCGGTTCTTCCAAATTGTATGTTTGAAGAAAACTCCTCATCTTTGCTAATTCTTCTTTACCCGCTATATAATCTAGTGTTTCTTTTATTCCTGCACCAAAAAGAAATTCAATATCGATCATACAACCCACATCAAAATTGATCATTTTTGCTTGCCAAATCAACACACTGTCTTCAACATTGCCAATACAGAACAACATTCCGCAAAGAACTCTCAAATATTCACTGCTTCCTTCAATGTAATTATTAATTTCATATTCCAGAAGTTCTTTAATCTCTTTTCTATTCTCAACAGAAGGTATTAGTCCATACTTTCTGATGACTTCTTCAGCCCTTTTTTCGTTTTCATCAAAACCTTCATAGAGTTCTTCATCAATATCCATTTTTTATTTTACTCCATTTAACTCCTCAACGTTTTTAGCAGCAAAAATAATTAACTTTTTGATCCCTTATCATAAATTTCTGCCGGCCAAAGTTCCTGGGGTCGACCTTCACGGATGACTGATGCCAGGTTATTAAAGATCCGTTGATCATGCCGTGTTAAATCAGCGATCAGTGCTTTGACCTCAGCCCGTTTGGTAAACCCATCCTGCGGACAGGGGCTGTGAATTGGAATGATCTCTTGTTGTCTAACAAACTCCCTGATCTCCGCCTCGCGAAAATAGACCAGGGGACGGATCACCGTAAGACCGGTCCGGTCCAACTCTGTCCGTGGTAAAAAGGTCTTAATCTGACCAGAAAAGATGATACTGATCAAAAAGGTCTCGACGGCATCATCGTGGTGATGGGCTAACGCGACCACATTGTAACCGTTTTCTTTCGCAAAACGATTCATCGCTCCTCGGCGTAAAAATGAGCAAGTTGCGCAGGAACCATCAGAGCTCTCCTCGCCAAATGCATATTTAGCGATCTCCGTCTCCATAATGTGACTCATTACACCAAGCCAACTGCAGTAGTCTTGAACTGCTTTTCTATCAAGTTTGGTCTCAAACCCCAAATCAATCGTTAGCGCACCCAGTTCAAAAGGTATGACTTGGTGCCGTTGTAAAATGGATAAAGCGTACAATAGAAAAGAGCTGTCTTTACCGCCAGAGAAACCAACCAACACACGATCTCCCGGCCGAATCAGGTCAAACTCCCGAATTGCTTTTAGTAACTTTTGAGTGAAAGTCCGTGGCAGACTTAAACGCTTAGTATTCATTTATTCCCAGAGCTGCTCCAATCTATCTAAAGAGTTACGGTCACCAGCAAGGACTAAGACGTCCCCTACTTCAATTATATCATCAGCTCCCGGCGAGAAGAGTACCTCTCCCGACGCTCTTTTAATTAAAACTACATTGACATTGTATTTCGACCTAAAATTGATTGACTTCAGGCTTTTGCCAAACATCTCTTTCTTCGCCAGGATCTCGCTGATTCGAAACTCTTGGGTAAGTTCAATATAATCAATCAGATTGGAGGATACCAGATTATGAGCAACCCGTTTCCCCATATCACGTTCCGGATAAACCACCCGGTCCGCTCCGACCTTCTCCAAAACCCGGCCTTGCATCTTATTCAAAGCTTTGGCAACCACATACGGTACTCCTAACTCTTTTAAGAGCAGAACCGTCATAATGTTCGCCTGCACATTCTCACCAATCGCCACCACAACCACATCAAAATTTTTGATCCCAATATTCTTTAAAACGTTGGCATCAGTACTGTCTGCCAACAAAGTATGCGTAACTTCATCCGCCAGATACCGCAGGCGGTCTTCGGAAGTATCAATTGCCAGCACTTCCTGACCCAGTTTGTATAAGGTCCGGGCAACACTTGTCCCAAAACGTCCCAGTCCAATTACTGCATACTGCTTCGCCATGTTCAACCCTCACTATCCAATAATAATTCTCTCTTCTAAATACTTACACGTTGATTGTTCCCGGCCTTGAGCCAGCGCAAATGCAACAGTCATAACTCCCACTCTGCCAATGAACATCGTCACCATCAACAACGCTAATGAAAGATCGCTTAGTTCCCTGGTAATACCGGTAGTCATTCCCACTGTACCAAAGGCAGACATTGCCTCAAAAAACAAGTTGATAAATTCAAATGGTTCAATCAACGACATTACCAGTGTAACAAAGAAGACCCATCCCATTCCAAGCGTAATAATTGTCAACGCTTTAAATATTAAATCAACCGGTAACCGCCGCTCAAACAACTCTACATCCATCTTACCCCTGATCGTCGAGATCACCGTAGCCAGTACCAAGCCAAACGTGGTAGTCTTAATACCGCCACTGATTGAACTGGGCGAACCTCCGATAAACATTAAAATTATAAATAAAAACCAGGTCCCAACCCGTAACTGGCCGGCATCCACCGTACTGAATCCGGCCGTCCTGGGTGTAATCGAAAGAAAGAATGCCCCTAAAATTTTACCTGAAGGTCCAAGTCCACCAAGCGTATTTTGATTATTAACTTCCATCAACAACATCAATACCGCACCAACAATAATCAACATGGTTGTTATTTTCAGAACAACTTTGGTATGCAACGAAAATTTCTTGTTTCTATGGTACGTCAGTAATTCCATGATTACCGGAAAACCCAAACCACCCAAGACAATCAGCGCTGATGTCACTAGTACTACTAACCAATCTGCTACATAATGAGTAATACTGTTGAAAGGGCCATAAACTTGGCCAAAAAGATCAAAGCCGGCATTACAAAAAGAAGCGATCGCATGGAAAAATCCGAATGCCACTGCCCTTGCCGGTGGGAAATCTGCTAAAAACCGCAGACTCAACAATAGACCGCCAATAAATTCCAATCCCAAAGTAACTAATACCACATTGCGGATCAGACGGACTAATCCTGATAAGGTCAATTGATTGAAAGACTCCTGAATCAAAACTCTCTCCTTGAGCCCAATCTTTTTCCCTAATAAAATAGCAAACAAGGTGGACATCGTCATAAAACCCAATCCGCCAATCTGGACCAGAAGGATAATCACTGTCTGTCCAAATTGTGAAAAGTAAGTCCCGGTATCTTTAACAACCAATCCGGTAATACAAACCGCCGATGTTGCCGTAAATAATGCATCGACAAACCGCAGCGGTCGACCACTCACCGAAGCAACTGGTAAACTCAGTAATAACGTTCCAACCATAATCAACGCTACAAAACCTAAGACCAAAATCCGCGACGGGGTTAATCGTACAATCGGTAATTTCAAAACATCATCCATCTCCTACAAAAGCTGTTATAATCGCAAAAACAGCAATAATGAAGTTATTATATAATTACCCTCATAAAGTGTCAAGTTATAAAGAATTCATATTTTGAAGATATTTTCGCTAAATTAATGGTATTTTTTGTTTAACCCAGTTTTTCTCAGCTTATCTGGATGGATTTTTACTTTTATTGTGAACTAAAAAATAAATTCCGGTTATTAACCGGAACCATCCTTTTTACTATAAAGACCTACTTCCAACAATTAAACTATGCCGAATCGAACTTAACTGTTCGTTTTCCAGGATTTTGCCTGTTCCTAAAGCCACACAAGAAAGCGGATCTTGCGCCAAATGCACCGGAATACCGGTCTCTTCAGCTAACAGGCGACTAAAACCTTGTAATAATGCTCCGCCACCGGTAAGCACGATTCCCTTATCAACAATATCGGATGCCAGTTCCGGCGGAGTTCTTTCCAATACTGATTTGATCCCGTCAACAATTGCCGCAATCGGTTCGGAAAGTGCCTGATAGGAATCGGTTGATGTAAATTTAATCGTCCGCGGTAATCCGGTTACTAGATCCCGCCCCCTGATGTCCATCGTTTTTTCTTCGCCTTCCGGATAAGCTGAACCGATTTTAATCTTAATCTCTTCAGCCGTTCTTTCACCTATCATCATATTGTACATTTTTTTAATATAGCGGATAATTGCCTCATCAAACTTGTCCCCGCCGACTCGGAGGGACTCACTGACAACAATCCCTCCTAACGAGATGACTGCTATGTCAGTAGTTCCACCACCAATATCAACAACCATATTGCCATTAGCTTCAGTAATATTCAGACCCGCCCCAATCGCTGCCGCCATCGGTTCCTCGACCAGGAAGGTTTTTTTCGCGCCTGCTTGCACCGCCGCATCTAACACTGCTCGTTTTTCGACACTGGTTACTCCTGATGGAATACAGACTACAATCTGGGGACGAAACAATCTTGGCCGCGGAATGACTCGCTCGATGAAGTACTTTAACATCTCTTCAGTGACTTCATAATTAGCAATCACGCCATCTTTTAACGGACGTACTGCAACAATATTCCCCGGAGTCCTGCCGATCATCTGTCTTGCTTCTTCACCGATTGCCAGGATTTTGTTGGTATCTTTTTGGAGGGCAACTACCGAGGGCTCACGAATGACAATTCCTTTGTTTTTAACATAGACCAAAACACTTGCGGTTCCCAGATCAATTCCAATATCGGTAATTAGATTTCCAAAGTTCAAGCCCCACCCTCCTCTCTAAATAGTATTAATCCGTTTTCCATTATTGTTAAATTTACGTTTCTACACCACTTTAGAATATCCTCTTTTTAGGATGTTTCCCCCTTATTTTGGTATTTTTTACGGGTTGCTTCTCCTCCCCGAATATGGCGTTCCGCTTTGTTAATATCAAGGACCAATTTGACTGCTTCTGCCAATTCCGGATTAATAATCGGCAAACGTTCGGTTACATCTTTATGGACTGTACTTTTACTCACACCAAAATATTTAGCTGTCTGTCTTACCGTAGCTTTTTTATCGGAAATATAGTGGCTGAGGTCCAAGACTCGTTTCTGGATGTAATCTTTCAATCCCCCCACCCTCTCAGGTTTTTTATTAAATGTATATTGCTTGGGCAGGGGTAATATGTTGGATATTTTCAAATCCGCAAAAAATCTGCCGGAAACACCTTAACTATTCAGGTTTTACTTCCTTCCGCGATAAGGTTTTAATATACTTCATAGGATCGATCGGTTGCCCTTGATGATAAATCGCAAAGTAGAGATTGGGTTTAACTTCACCGGTAGCCTGATTAACGGTCCCAATGGGTAAGCCTTTGTTGATCTCTTGGCCTTCTTTAACCGCCGGTTGTGTTAAATTGGCATAAACACTTTCCCAGCCATCACCATGAGCAATCTTAACAGTAAAATTATCTTGTCCGGTCTCTTTGATCTCGCTGACTTGTCCATCAGCAGCCGCAACAACATTACTGTTTGGCTGGACCTCGATCTCCAGGCCCGAATGTAACCGCCATGCATTATCACGATAGATCCACTCAAAACCGGTGACGACCTCTCCAACGACAGGTTCTCCAAAATTATTCGGAACAAAAACCGACCGTTTTTTAATCTCCTGATCTTTCATCGCTTGCAGATCCCGTTTGAGATCGTCCAACTCCCGCTGAAGTGCATCTAAAGTATTTATTTCTTTATTTGTATCCAATGCTGGCAACTTGAAACTTTTGAGTTGCTGCAACCCATGCGCCGGACCAAATAAATAAAAACCAAGCCCAAATGAGACAAGATAGATCAACCAATATTTGGGGACAAAGAAAGGTTTAATGTTTTTGGTAATTTTACGGTAGCCCTTCTTTAGCTCCATCAATCTTTTTTGCAACGCAACAATCCAATTCAACCAGAGCCTTTTAAACTCAGAACTTCTTTTGACACTCAAAACTATCACCTCAATGATAGTTTTGCCTTTTTTGGGAAATTTTATCCTAAAATTTGATCTTCCGAAACTCGATCCCCTGATAGTAATGCTTCAATATCTGCTGATAGTCAACTCCTTGCTTTGCCATTCCATCAGCCCCGTACTGGCATAAGCCAACACCATGCCCATAACCGGTCACATTGATCGTCAGTCCCTCTTTACCTGGCACCAGTTCAAAGTATGTCGAGTTGAGCGCCAGCTTCTGGCGAAAATCCTTACCGCTTATCTGTCTGTTGCCAACACTCAACTGACTGATACGTCCACTGGCGGTACGCTTGGTAATCCGGATCTGTTTGACCATTGCTTCGGAGAGATTGAACCGCTTGGCCAGTTCCCGCCAGGAACTGAAGATACGCTGTTGGTAACGGCGGGAGTGTTGGTCAAAACCGCATTTAACCGCTCGTAAGTACGGAATATCATAGCTCCAGACATTAATTGCACTTTCGGTTGCTCCGCCACAGGTTGAATGATAGACCGCATCAATCGGTTTATTATGATAAACCATTATAATCCCCCGGGTTTCAAGCACCGCCTGCTTGACTTTCCGGTAATAGAGGTGATAATCTTGCTTGCTCCACTTATTTTGCAGACTGGCATTGCTAAGCCAAGCCTGGCTTTCATTGGGATCATCACTGAAATCCGCATTGGAAGAATATTTCGTCCCTCTTCCTCCATAACGCTTCAACCGTTGCACGGTAACCGTCCTGGCAGCAACCGCTTGGGCTTTTAGTGCTTCCAATTCAAATTCGGCGGGCATCTCGGCGGCAACCACTCCAACTAAGTAATCTTCAAGATCCAACCGGTACAATTTACCCTCGTTCTTTGAAATCAGTGTTACCGGTATTGTCGGTCCACTAATATGCGTAATCTTTGAGCGCAGTTTAATCACGACCATTGGAGTTAACACTAATAATGTAAAAAGGAGCAGTAATACAACTGATTTGTTAGGCTGCATCATAACCTCCGGCTTGTTCTAAGATCAACATATGCTTGCCCATCTCAAAAAATTCGTTGAGTTACATTTATTGATGCAAAGTTAAATTCGAATTTCGAACAACATTCAAGCCGGGATTCAGAATTGACTTCATTGACAGTTCACCAAAGATGATATAATTAAACTATCAGCTTCCATCTTAAAGCTGACTTATTAAGGAATTGACCCCGAATCTAACTTTTAGGAGTTCGGTCCATTGCTACAAAAAAAAGTGCGTTTTTTGTTAACAACTACCGAAAAGAATAACTTTAAACAGATTCCAGCCGGCATCCTGGAGATCGTTAAAGTATTAATTGACGCTAACTACCAGGTCTATTTGGTGGGAGGCGCTGTTCGGGATCTGTTGTGGGATCAATCCCCTAACGATTGGGATTTGACTACTGACGCATTACCGGACGAAATCGAAGCGTTATTTCCGGATACCTTGCCAACAGGCAAATCTTTTGGAACAATCACTGTTCGCAGCAATGAGCTGGCAGTCGAAGTTACAACGATGCGTCGCGATGGCGAATACTCTGACGGACGGCATCCGGACACAATCACTTTTACCAAGGAAATATATGAGGATCTGGTGCGACGGGACTTCACGATCAATGCATTGGCCTATGATTTTAAAACCGGTGAATTGGTTGATTATTTTGGTGGCCGCAACGATCTAAGAAAACGCCACCTGAAAACCGTTGGCGATCCTCAGGTCCGTTTTCGGGAAGATGCGCTACGGATGCTCCGGTTCTTTCGTTTTCTGGCAACCCAGGATTTAAGGCCTGATCGGGCAACCATTCAAGCAATAGACGCCCATTTAATAGCCCAAATCAGCTTTGAACGGATTAGAGATGAATTAGGAAAATTACTGCTGGGAAAGAATGTAATAAGAGGTTTGGAAGGTCTGGTACAATCGGGACTGCTAACCGCCATCATTCCTGAATTTAACGCGGTATTGGATTTTGACCGCCAAAAAAACGCCTCCGGTCTGTGGCAACATCTATTGTCAACTGTCAGTTCGATCCGCCCTCAACTTCATTTACGATGGGCGGCTTTACTTCACGATCTGGGCAAACCGGCTACTTTTCAAATCATCAACAACGCGGTCCACTTTTATAATCATGATACGTATGGAGCGGAACTAAGTACAATCATTTTAGAACGGCTCCGCTATCCCAGAAAGTTTGTTGCCCAGGTTGTTAATCTGGTCCACAATCATATGTTTGCTTTAGCGGTTAACAGTACTGATGCCGCCATCCGCCGCCTAATCAACAAAGTTGGCCCGGATAACATCACTGACCTGCTGGAGTTACGCCGCGCCGATATTGTTGCTACCGGCAGAATTGACTCGAATACCTGGCTTTACTGGCAGACAATAACCAAACGGATCACTGCTGTAATCGAATCCGGGCAACTTATTGACCAAAAAAAATTGGCCATCAGTGGCCATGATCTAATTAAAGCATTAAATCTCAAACCGGGTCCAATCGTCGGCGCAGTCCTTAACTTCCTATCGGAACAAGTCCTGGACCATCCGGAGTTCAATACCGAACAAAGATTGCTGCAACTTGCCAAAGATTATTTAGAGAACAATACTTAATCAATAATACTGTAAATAAGGTACTGTTTTGCCAACAATCTGATCATCATCTAAATGGGAGATCACTCTCTTAACTCCAGGTATCTTTGCCACTAACTGCATCGCCCGAAGCGCTTGCTCCTTAGTCACACTGCCACTAAGAATAACCTCGCCATCAGTTGTCGTAATCCTGACTTTTCCGGGAGTCAAATCCAATTCATTGATTAACACTGTCTGGATCTGGTTAGTGATACTGGCGTCATCAATATCTTCGGCCACTTTGATCTGAGTGGTAACCTCAGTCACTCCCCGGGCTTTACTGGCAGCCTCCACCGCTGCATCGATCTCACCGACACTGGAGGCATTCCCAATTAGCTGCGCTTCTCCGCCATAAACCTTCACCCCAATAGTATCCGGAATACCCGGATTGGCTAACAGTTCCTCACTCACTTCAAAAGCAACGTCCCCATCATCGATTGGTCCGTCAGTACAAACGGTAATATCGTTTTCCACCCTCTTAACACCCGGAAAACCACTGACTAACTCCTCCGCTTTCTGCTTCTCTTCCAAAACATCGACAATTCCCTGGATTCGCACCGAGCCATCTTCATAAACTTTTGCTTTTAAAGCATAAGGCGCCAGGTTTTGATCCTCCAGTAATTTATTGTTAATCCGTTCTGACAACTCTTCAGCTGAAATCTTCCGCAACTTTCGAACCCCCTTGAATTTTTAATGCTAGTATTTCTTTTAAGGGTCGAAAATAAAACCGGATTGGGAGAAATATTTTATTTCTTTTAGGGTGATGGCAAGCACAGAAGTTTTTTATTCCCTTAAAATTTTCATTTTTTGGCTTTCAAGATTTAAAATTAACTCAATTACATTAATTGATAATCACTATTTTAAAATTATTGGCCAGCAGATTGCTAAACTCCCTAGCAAAGAACTATCTTATTCCTTATAATTAAATGAAATGTTGGAAAAACCCCTACAAAAACAAAGATGGGATGACGAATTACATTATAGTATTTTTATTAAAAGAATGGAAGAAAATTAAAGCAAGTTACCGAACAGACAATTGAGGAATGAGCGGAGGACAGTAAAATTAGTAATACTCTTGACTCTCCCGTTACTGGAGGAAGTATCTTATAAACATACAAATAATTCCTTATCAAATACGGGAGGTTGGTACAAATGTTAAAAATCGGGATAATCTTAGCAGCAATTCTTCTACTGGTCACTGTCAACAGCACCTATTTCTTTTTAGGTATATCTAAAGTAAAACCCATCGAATGGATCGTCTTTAATGCCTGTGCACCTTCAAATATTGCCTATCTAATTGGTTTTACAGTATTTTTACTTACCAAAAACCGGACTGCCCTTCAGATCAGTATTCTTCCATTATTTTTCTTTGGCGGTCTTGGACTTTACTTATTTCCCTGGAGCGGCTACAATCTGATAGCTCAATTTAGCCATATTATTATGGTATTAAATATGGCTTGGGCCCTATATACCACACTAGCCGCAGGCGATTACAAAGCCCTATCTCTTGGATTACTGATTGGAATTGGGATTTTTGCACCATTTATTAATTATCAACAAACATACGCCCATACTCACCCCGAAGCCTGTCAAAAAATATTAGGCGTCAATATTGAAGATTTCCAGAAAAAAATGGGGCAATAAAATTTTCATAATAACGTTTAGCGAGGATTAGATGCGTTACAAAATCGGCGAGTTCTCAATAATATCAAGGATAAGCATTAAAACCTTACGCTATTATCATGAATATGGACTATTGGAACCGGCTTATATTGATGACGAATCAGGATATCGGTATTACGACCAAAGCTCCTTAGAACGGATTAAAATCATCAATACACTTAAGGAGCTGGATTTCCCCTTGAAAGAGATTAAGGAGATTTTGGAGCAATGTAATGACGATTCCGAAATGATTCAATACGCCACCAAAAAGTCACAAGAGATCCAGGAGAAGATTACCCAATACCAACAGATGCAATTGAAACTGGAGGCATTTATTTCCCAGTCCGCCAGAGCAACTGAAGATGAAACTCTACTGAGTCAGGAAATCACCATCAAACATATCCCCGATATACTCATTGCCTCGATCAGGTTTAAAGGTAAATATCAGGATGTAACTGAGGCTTTCGGAAACATCTTTAAACATCTTGGCAGAAACTGTAATGGCGCGCCATTCTCACTATACTACGATTTTGGCTATAAAGAGGAGGACGCTGACATTGAGGCGTGTGTTCCCGTTAAAAAACCAATCAGTGAATTGGATAACATCAAGTGTCGAAAGTTAACCGGCGGGAAAGCTGTTACTATCATCCACAAGGGGCCATATGAAACTGTTGGCCGGTCTTATCAACTGATCTTTGACTATATCAACGAAAACAACCGCCAAATAAAACTGCCCAATCGGGAAATTTATCTTAAGGGTCCAGGAATCATTCTACCGCGCAATCCTAAAAAGTTTGTCACGGAAATTCAAATTATGCTTGAAGGTTAAGTGTCCGGTGGGACCAAAGCGGATTTAATCGTTATTTTTGAAGAAAAAGGAGCGAAGGTTTTATTGACTTTGCTCCTTTTTTATACTTTCTAATTCAATTATTGTCTTTCAACGACTGCAACCGTCCAAAAAAATTCCTAAATCAACTGAATTTTAACAATTCTTGCTCTTCCAAAACCAAGAATGCTTTATTCCATCTTCTTCTGTAGGGTTTAATATAAATCTTCCAATAACTTCGGGGATTCCATTTCTTATGAAGCAATGCGTCAGGTAACGCATGAATAGCATCAGTCAAATCATGTGTTCTTTCATAGTTTTTCTGTTCTAAACAATCAACAATTTCGACGATCGCAGTTTTAATTATTTTTAGATAACTTTCTATCTCTTTAATTCTCTCTGCGCTGAGACTCTTAAAACTACTTCCGGGTATCAAATTTTCGCTTTCAAAATTACAGTATGAATAGGTTTCTCTCTTAAAACTTTTATAATCAATCGTACCTTCTATGAGATAACTATCAATGTACTGATTCGCAATCTTTAAAATTTTCAGGTTGCCAGGATGATCTGTTTTAAATCTGACAAATACCAAGATATCCTGTAATCCCAGCAAAAATTCCGGTAACATTTTATTCTCAGAAACCATCTTGACCTCGCTTAGTAACGCTGCTTCTCAATTAAATTCTTTTCAAAACCTTCAAAAAAAGCTATTAGAAATTTTTTAAAAGAATTTCTTTCATATAAGTGCTTACAATATATAACAATTCCTGCTAAGTACAGAAATAAAATTTTAACATCAAAATTCATACTTATAACCATAGATAAAACGACAGCGACAAAAGAAAATATCATTATTCGACCAATAAGCGACATTCTTAAACTACCTTTGATTTTTACAAAAGGTAATTCTTCAGTAATACTAGCTTTAAAGTATGAATTTAAACCCCGTGTTAAGATAGAATTAGTTGTGATGATAAAATAATTGGGATACTTTTTAAGTGTGATTGGATAATAGCTACAACTATTAAATTTCTTCATTTCATTTTGCAATCTTAAAAAGAACCCTTCTTTTGTACTTTCCAGCCGATACTCAAGATTCATATTATTCTCCTGTTAATCCTAATGACCAATAACTTCGTTGAATCTTAAATTTCTTAGCAACTAAATTGATTGTAACCCAATATGCATTTTTTGGCAATGAATCTAGTATTTTCAGAAGCGTTCCTTCTCTCGCGGATGACAACGCACATGAACTTTGAGGTCGGTAACAGCAATTTTTGTATAAATTAAATTCGGGTTATTTTGAGTGAAACATATCCTAACAGTTCCTTAATATTAACTAAATATTAACTCAATTGATCAAATGGATAATGAGGAGCGTAAGATCATTAAATCTCTGATAGATGCTTACGTTAAAAAACATCAGATGGAAGAGCTCCTTAAAAATCAACAATAAGATCTTAAAAAAGTGTAATCATTTACGTTAACTTTTTCAGCATTTTTGTTGAAATCTTAGAACCGTTCTCAACCCAAAGAGCGGTTTTAGCTTTTCCTCCGCCGCCTATTCTCTCCGCCCGGTGCAGCCTTTTCATCGGTCGCGGTATAACTCCAGCAATTAAAGTAAGCCTCCCGCCACCTTGAAGCTGGTTCACCGGACAGCGGCAAGGCATCCATGCTAAACTTGCCGCAGTCCGCCGGGCTGGGCTAATCCTTCGCTGCCAATTGTCTGGGTGAGTTCTGTCCGCAGGATCGGATAACGCGTTGTTATGTGCAACGGCCAATAGTTCACTCAGGCTGCGGTGGCCTATGACATAACCGAGTTATCCAACCCCGCTTGGTTCTCCCCGCCCTCCGACGCTGTTTCTGTCAGTTCATTCACCCATCCGCCCCGCTGGGGCTCCCACGAGCCGGAAAAACATTCGCTTAACCCGTTTTCGAATGCTTTTCCGGCTTCAATTTCGGGCCTGATTCTCCCGCCGTCCCTCTTAGTTGCCCATCAATGAGCGGCTAGGAAATGTCAAGGCCGACCAAAGGGAGCTTCGTTTAGCCTTGATATTTCCGACGTCCGGGAATTAAAATTTAAACCCCAGGGACGGCTCCTGTCTTTTCTAGTGTAATGTCCGCTAATTAGCTTTACTATCAAAAGGACGCTACACTAGGAGGCCCTGGGGCCGGTGGGTGAATTATCTTCTTTGATTGGTCTTCGGGTGGCGGGGTGGGTTCGAAGTCGACTCCAGGCCCGGCAGGCCGACAAGGATGGCGGCCAGGCTTGGACTGCTGGTGCCGGGCCGCAGTTAAAAGCGAAACCGGAGATTCCCAGATTACTGGCTAACCTCCGGTCGACATAAGGCGGGGTTATACGTCGGCCGATGGCCTCCTGACACTCTTTTACGGCGATGTAGCTAGTGTATAATTAAGTTCGCAATTTTAAAAAAAGGAAAGCCATCAGGAACTCCGAAATGGTAAGTTGCTCAGACAAAACCAAGAAGGAGTGATTCTGATGGCCTACCATAAGGGTAACCTAAGTTTTGAAAAAATGCTACTAAAATTCATTGGGGAACCGGATCCCTTGCTCTCCATGCTCGAATGGCTCTGCCATAAAATGATGGAGGTTGAAGTAACCAGCAAGCTTGGAGCATCAAAGAACGAACATTCTGACGATCGTAAAGGTTATCTTTCCGGCACCCGAGTTCGCCGTTTTGACACCCGCATGGGCACCATGTATTTACTTGTTCCGAAAGTCCGAAAAGGTGGTTATGTTCCTTTCTTCGTCACCGAGAAGAAACGATCTGAACATGCATTGCTTCAAGTTGTTCAAGAAGCATTCGTAAACGGGATTTCAACCCGAAAGATTGAGCGGTTGGCCCATAGCCTTGGAATCGAGTCTATTTCGGCAAGCCAGGTATCTGTGATTAATAAAGAGCTTAATGAACAAATTAAAGAGTTCAGAGAACGAAGGCTGGATGACACTTATCCAGTAATCTGGGTTGACGCACTATATGAAAAGATTCGTGTTGACCATCGCATCTGCAACATGGCGGTTCTTGTTGTTTGTGGAGTAAATCTCGATGGTAAACGTGAAATCTTAGCTGTTGAACCGATGTTCGAAGAGTCAGAAGCTTCGTACACTACCTTATTTGATTCTCTCAAAGCAAGAGGCCTTCAAAATGTATGGCTTGCCGTATCCGATGCCCATCAAGGATTGGTCAATGCCGTACGAAAATCGTTCATCGGATGCAGCTGGCAGCGGTGTAAGGTTCACTTCATGCGAAATATATTAGCTCATGTCCCAGGCAAGGAAAAAGAGTTCTTTGCCGCCAAACTAAAACAGATTTGGCAACAACCCGACGATAAATCTGCTAGACGATATGCCAAAATTCTAATTGATGAATATGAAAAACGATTTCCTAAAGCTATTGAAACCTTAGAGGATGGTCTCGATGAATCGCTGCAATACTATCAGTTTCCTGAAATTGATTTTAGAAAAATAAGTTCAACCAATGTATTAGAACGCTTAAATAAAGAAATCCGACGCCGGTCAAGGGTAGTGGGTATTTTCCCTTCAATGGATTCATACATAAGGCTTGTTTGCTGTTATTTGATGGAATATGCCGAAGATTGGGAAACGGCAAACTGTTATATCCATAAAAACATTTTGCAAGTTATGTTATCTAAACGCAAAGCAGCTTGAATTTTTGAGTTCCTGATGGAAAATTGCGAACATTACTGGACACAATCGCGATGTATCAACCCCATTTATGTTGGCGATCCCCAATTTGAATAGGCCCGAAAAAGAATAAGCCGACGATCCCTTTCCAGAAATTTTGCTGTTTTCGGAGACGGTCGGCGGCAGAGGCTGGTTTTCCCCGGCGAACGAAAGCGGGTTTCTTTGGTTTGCTGGTGTACCAACAAAGACTCAAAAAGTTAACAGTTAAAATGGTTTCTTAAGACTGTTAAGAACTAACCATCAATCTTCTTTTTATGAAAGCATTTTTTTCAAAAAATAGCATTAGCTAATATTTTCAAACGTTCTAGGTGGTTCGCCTTTACTATTAATTATTCCTCGATTAACTATACATTCAAATGTTTTACTCAAAACAAAAAGTAATATACTTGTAATAAAAAAACTCGCTGGAAAAATAAACCCTCTAGCCTGTATATCTACATCAAATACTGAAATATTATGGACTATATAGGAACCAAGCAACATAAAACAAATCGATTTTAAAAATCCCCAAATAATCGTAACCCAACCCACAATTTTAATATTTATTACATTTTCTTTTGTAAAAATAATATTATTAGTAAAATTTGAAAAAATTTTCTTTAAATAAAATTGTATTAATGTAAAACCAATTAAATTTGGAAGAACCCACAAACCCAATGAAAATAATAGATGAGATTTTATTGATATATTAACCACTTTCGCAGGAAAAGTTATATATAGCAATGACTCTTCAAGCTCATATTTGCCAACTTTTTGATCAGGTATAAATCCAGGATTAAATATACCAATAATCAATAATCCAATAATAATACATACTACTAAAACTAATGAAAAGTACCATGAAATTCTCAACCAAAATAATATTAAAGATGACAAAGATTTTTCTCCAGTATATTTCATTAAAATCTCCTCTTTATAAGCAATCCTGTTTTAATTATCCTCTTTAAATACATCTGTTCCTGCTAATATATCTCCAAACCGCCTGTTTTCTTTATTAATTATCATTACAAGGTATTCTATAGGCCAAACAATTAAAAAAACATTCCGTACTACCAATCTCCATAAACTAGGCAAACAAGTCGGGTCATCATAATTTCTAACTGTTAATTTTACCCAACGTTTTCCTATACTTTTCCCAGATAGAACGTCCTTAAAAACTAACAAAATGTAAAAAATAGGCGTGGAAGAAAAATTCCCAAAATAGGTCTTCAACAAAGGAATCGTTTCTAAATTATTATTAAAATTCTCTTTAATCAAAACAATTATTATACTTGCAAAAAAACACAGAAAATAATCAGTTAATAATGCTATTCCCCTTGTTGCAATAGGAGCCTTTGTTAATTTTTCCTCCATTAAAAAACCTTTCTCTCCGCTAAATCATTTAATATTTATCATAATAGTTTTGTTCTAATGTGCCAATAAATGCTGGTATAGTTATTTTTCTTCCGTATGGAGCCCCACTAAATTCCATCTTATCGCCAACCAAACCATTTAAAGGTCCAATATTTATGCCAAAAGTCCATGAACTTGTTGCCGCTACATCTTTATAGGGTATATGCCCTTCGTTTACTTCATATGTTCTTTCTGTACCATCACAAGATTTCATGGTGGCTTTTCCTCCTAAGCTCAAACCAGAACTTGTAAAATCAACACTTATAGTAGTAGTTCCCTTATCAAAACTGGTGATTGTTGTTAGATTATAAGTACCATTATCGTATGTTGTTGTTATAGCAGTTGTATTACCATTTATTTCAATTTGGATTGACTTTATAGATTTTGAGCCTTTGCTGTCAATAAAGTTAATTGGATCATTTCCGCAATACCCATAAAGGTCTGTATCCCCTCCGGCAAACCCAATCGGGTCCTTCGCCGTCCATCTTCCCGTCTCCGCATCATAATCCCTAGCCCCGAACCTAACCAATCCAGTCTGCTGGTCATACAACCCACCCGCGTACCCGAAGGGGAGAAACCCAGGATTCGTATCTGTAAGCACCCTACCAAATTCATCATACTCCATCTTTTGGACAATGTCACCTGTTGCAACATTCACAACCATCCGGACACTTCCAAGATGGTCTGAAATAACCCGATACGTAACCCCATCCTTAACCACATAATCCGGCACATTCCCCCGAGTCCCATACACAAACCGGGCTACCACATTGCCGTCAGCATCAAGCTCTGCGATGGGGTTCAAGGAATCCTGATAGATGAATCCTTGGACCAGTGTCCCATTGACTTTCTTACCAATCCGGCGATTTTGACCGTCAATGATATACTCGATCTTCGTACCATCCGGTAACTCCACTGTCCGTAAGTTACCTAAGACATCATAGTCGTACTTGGTAAGCTCGGTACCCTTTACTTTGCTGCGT
>JAKPCT010000050.1 GCA_029553165.1 Bacillota bacterium | reverse complement strand
TTGAATTGAACAGGATTTACAACGAGGATTGTTTGGAGGGGATGAAGAGGATTCCGGACGGGGGTGTGGATTTAGTGCTGACAGACCCGCCGTATGGGATAACAGATTTAGAATGGGACAATGAGATTGATGTCGTTCCATTTTTTAATTCTGTCGCGCGGGTGCTTAGGCGTGGCGGGCGGCTTGTGTGCTTCTGCCAAGAGCCGTTTACGTCCAGGCTGGTAACCGGCGCGATTGGGGAATTGCGGTTTAATTATAAATGCGCGTGGATAAAAAATAGACCGGGAAACGCGAAGATGGCAAAAACGGCTATGGTAAACGTCATAGAGGATATCTTGATATTTACCGAAATAGGAAGGTGTAAGCAGGCGTCATCAGCTATCGAAGCGGCGCAGAGTTTTGTTGAAAGTGCAGGTTTGAGGCGGATAGCGGAAATTTTAATGCAAACAGGGAAATACAAAAACATCGCAAGCGCAATAAAAAACGTTTCTAAAAAGTGTGATAGGGGCGATTCGGACTACTATAATTTTTTCTGTAAATCTGATTTAGTTTTGCTTGACAAGGAAATCGGCGTTCCGTTTGACATCGGATGGTACTTGGCCGAAGCGGAAAGAGATAAACAGTCCAGGACTCCGGTGTTTAACTTATGGGAAGGCGGGAAAAGCAAGCGGAACGTGTTAGCATATTCCTGCCCGTCGAAGCCCGTGCATCCGACGCAAAAACCAGTTGGCTTGTTAGAAGATTTAATAAAAACGTTCAGTAATCCGGGTGCAAAAGTCCTTGATCCTTTTATGGGTAGCGGCACAACCGCCATCGCCTGTATCAACACCAACCGCAACTTCATAGGTTTCGAGCTGGACAAGTACTACTGTGAGATTGCCAACGAGCGCATAAGAAAAGCCATTGCTGAAAAGGAGGTGGGCGAATGATTGAATTAAACAGGATTTACAATTAATGCAGGAGGCAATATGAATGTTATTCATAACTACAAAACAACGATAACGGGTATTATTCTTATTATTTTAGGCATTATTGTTTCAATCAAAGATGTTACAATGGGGAGTTCCATTATAGCAGCAGGCGTAGGTTTCATAGTAGCAAAGGATGGAGACAAATAAAATGAAAACATCCAAAAAGGGCATTGAATTAATTAAAAAATATGAAGGCTTGAAATTAAAAGCTTATAAATGCCCTGCTGGGGTTTGGACTATAGGTTACGGGCATACTAAAAACGTA
>JAKPCT010000032.1 GCA_029553165.1 Bacillota bacterium | reverse complement strand
TGATGCTTTGTCACTGGTGTACGATATAAGGGCGAAGGAGCTGGAGGGCAAGGAACTGCCAAAGTGGCTTGAGAGCGACCCTTACGCATATGACCCGGCGGCTTTCCTTGAGGCAATGCTGGGGATACCAAAGGAGGTTTCAAAGCCCATCCTGGACATTACCCATTCTGGTTAAAACGGCATTTGCACTAAACCCGTTTTAGGAGGCGCAATAATGTACGAATGGAAAAAGCACCTACTCCACCTGGAGTAGGTGCTTCCATTAAAGGAGGCGAACAAGAAAATGAATTGGAAAGAACCTTGCCCCTATTATACTACCAAATTGTATTTTGTACTAGCCGAAAACGTTTTGAACAAAATGATCATATAAATTATTGAATCTATTACTGAAAAAAGACTTGACTTTCTCTTTCTTTTCCTTTATAATTAAATTAAAAAATCCTAATTATGTCAAAAAAGGAAGATGAAGGGGGGTTAATATGCCTACTACCAAGATTAAGTTGTAGGCTTTTGGACTTCCATCGCATCCAAGGCGGATCCCCTGAATCCCACAGCGCCTCAAGTTCAATTTTATCGCGGATTGTATCCATCGGCTTCCAAAAACCGTGATGCCTGTAGGCCATCAACTGCCCGTCTCTGGCAAGACTTTCTAATGGATTCCGCTCCCAGACCTCATCCGGTCCGTCACCAATGTAATCAAAAGCTCCCGGTTCAACAACAAAAAAGCCGCCGTTTATCCAAGACCCATCACCTTTCAACTTTTCTTGAAAACTGAGAATTTTATTATCATCATCAAGTTTCAAGGCCCCGAACCTACCGGCAGGCTGAACGGAAGTGAGAGTAACAAGCTTTCCATTTGCTATATGGAATTCAAGAAGTTTGTCAAGATCAACATCTGACAGACCATCGCCATAAGTAAGCATGAAACGCTCATTCCCTACATAATCCCTGACCTGTTTAATCCTGCTACCCGTCATATTGTGCAAGCCCGTATCGACCAATGATACATTCCATAATTCTTCTGGCTTATTATGATACTCCACTCTATTTTCTCTGAAATTGATGGTTACATCAGCTATATGTTGGAAATAGTGATGAAAATATTCCTTGATCATGTATCCTTTGTATCCGGTACAGATGATAAAATCATTATACCCAAAGCTGGAATAAAACTTCATAATATGCCAGATAATTGGTTTGCCTCCAATCTCAACCATGGGTTTTGGACGGATACCAGTCTCTTCACTCAGTCGGGTCCCGAGACCTCCCGCAAGGATAACTACTTTCATAAATCCTCCCTTTGATATATCCGTAATAAAAATTACTGGATAATTTTGATTGCCACAAACTTTGAAATCAGACGAATAAAGTCAACTAAAATTCTTTACTGGGCACAGGCAAATATAACTCCAACTATTACCCCCTTGCAGTTAATATAAATTTAACATTTACTACATTACACAACCCCAATATTTTCGCCGTAAAGCAACCATTTTTCATTAACTAGTTAACAAAATTGTAAACTTTACTGACCAATCATTTCGACACATTATATTTAATTCCTCTAAAAAGTAATCATTTTATTTAAAAATAATTATTTCGTATAAACATAATTACTTTATTTAGAAATAGTTATTTTATTTAAAAGTAATTACTTTATTTAGAAATAATTACTTTATTTTTAAAAACTAAAAAATATTTTTAGCATTCAAAGAAACAAAGTTTACTCTCCAAAACCGGTTTCTACTGTAATTCCTAAAAAAATAAGGCCTTACTATCGGCCTTATTACATCATCAATTTCAAATTAGATTATTTACCTTCCAATCATTTATCAACCCTTCTTCTTGGCTCAATCGCTTTACTCATCAAACCATGCTGATTACAATAAAAATAAAGTTTACCGGCAGCCATCCTGGGGA
>JAKPCT010000029.1 GCA_029553165.1 Bacillota bacterium | reverse complement strand
CTATCATTGTCCATCAATGCAATGCTTACAGCAAAAGGCGATAGTCCATGGATGTAGTTTGTGGTGCCATCGAGCGGGTCGATTATCCAGTTTAAACCGCTGGAATTTTTGCTACCGGTTCCCTCCTCGGCAATAAAACCTGCTTGTGGAAGCGCTTTGCCCAATGCTTCAACCAGCATGGCCTCGCAATGCTTATCGACATACGAAACAAAGTTATGCTTTCCCTTCACCTCAACCATATCGGTTGTAAACTTTTCCCTTTCGGACAATGCCCACTCACCTGCCCTTTGTGCAGCACCAATTACCTGAGGAAGTACTATATCAATATTCATCATCGAACCATTAAAAACCTAAAGTTGGTGCAATTGGGATTAAAGCGTTTAGCGAGAGCTGAACAAACTCATCCAAACTAAGCCCAATCCTCTCGCACTCCATTACTGTATCGCGGTTTACAGAGGCTGCAAACTGTTTTTCCTTCATACGTTTTACCACTGACTTTGGCTTCACGCTTGCTATTCGCTTATCGGGGTAAACCAGTGCGGTGGCAAAAATTAAGCCGGTTATGGTTTCGCCGGCGGCCAGGGCATGCTGAAAACGGGTAGTACGAGGCATGCCAGTTGCCTCCTCGTTGTGCATTTTAATAGCATCAACAGCCTCGGCTGGCAATATATTCTGAAGCATTTCAGCAGCTACCAGCGCATGGCTTTTAGGATCGGCGTTGGTTATTTCAACATCCAAGTCGTGAAGCAAACCGGCTATACCCCAAACATCCTCATCCTCACCAAACTTCCGGGCCAACTCGCGCAACACAGCCTCCGAAGCCAGGCAATGGGCTATCATTTTAGGGTTTGAAACATGCTTGTTTAGCAGCTCAACGTAAAATTCGCGCTGTTCCATATTTACATCAAAAAAATTAAGCAAAAGTAAAAAAATGATTGTAAACCTGAGAATATTTTTTAATGACCAGGGAGTTGCTTAACGTTTATTAAACCGAATCCTAAAAATCCAACCGTAAATAGCGTTCAATCTTTTATATCGACCTAAAAGAGGAATTAGCACGCTAGTAAGTATGATAGTAATTAAGATGATAGAGTAAGTTAAGTCCTGGATGACCTGTCCTCCCGGAATCCCTTTTTGCAACGGTATTCCCGCCATTACGGCAGCGGCTAACCCTTTAGGTATCATTACCGACATGGTAACCTTATCAGCAACCTGAATTCCATTATGGGCTGTAAGCTTTACCACCGGAATTCTGATTATGTAAAGCGATAATGCAACCAGCAAACCTAGCCCCAGAATCATCAGATTATCGAAGCGAATTGAAATGCCTATATATACGAAAAAGAAGGTTTTAAGCAGAAAAACAATCTCCGAGAAGAAGACCTTTTCGGTTTCGTTGAGCGAAACAGGATTTTGCGGCAAATACTTGTTTAGAAATGTGCCCCTAAGCTGCTCGGTATTAACAAGGGTTATTCCAAAAACCAACGATGATATAGCCCCGCTATATCCTAATATCTCAGCCAATCCGTAAACTATAAAAACAAAAGCCGGCGTAGTAAAAATGGAGTTTTTGATTGA
>JAKPCT010000002.1 GCA_029553165.1 Bacillota bacterium | reverse complement strand
GGTTCATGTAAATAATATACAATCAGTCCGCAACAAACCATAACACAAAAAGTTATTATGTTACTTTTCTCCCAATCAGCGGGAGCCGGAATATGCCACCTTATCAAAATCGCTCAATTTTTTAACGTATCAACTGATTATCTGCTTGGTTTGAAGGATGATAAATAATGAACATTTAGGTGTTTAGTTAATTGATATATTACTCAATTAAACTAAAGTCTTCTATTAATAATACAGGATCCTGCCACAGTTTTCACAATATAAGAGCTGGTCTTCGCCTCGTTTAATGTCTGACATTAACGCTTCCGACAGCGTTATATGACAAGCGCCGCAACTGTTTTTTTTAACCTTGGCGATCCCGATCCCTTTATGGGTATCAGCTACTTTCCGGTATTTTTCCAACCATTCTTGCGGGACTTGAGTGGTCAACGTTTCTAACTCCGCCTGATAATCGTCTCGTTCCATCGAGATCTCCAGTAACTTTTGGCGTAACCCTTTTTCAACAGCCTTCAGTTCCTGAGTACATTGCTCCAGTTGTTGTTTGATCGTCTCCAACTCGACAGTCTGTTTCTCATCGACCTCCAACACCACCAGGAGTTCATCTTCAACTTTACGAGCTGCATTTTGATATTCAAGCATCTTTAACTGAATCTGCTCCAGTTCTCTTGGACTTGAGACATTACCACTGTATAACTTCGTCTCTTCATCTTGATGATGCATCTGGAAGTTTTTTAAGTCCAACTCCAGTTTGTGTGCTTTGGATTTAGTTTCCGCCAGATTGTTCTCGACATTCTCAATGGCACTTTTCAACTCTTTCTGTGATTTCTTCAGCGCCACCCAACTGGGATCCCGTTTTGTCTGTTGTTCCAATTGATTTAATCCCGTAATTGCCGATTCAAGTTCTTGGATCCGGTATAGTTTCGGAAGTGAAGCCATAAACCCTCCAGTTAATCTTGGTTATTATTTTAAAGACTGATATGGGTCGGTACTAATCGAAGTGCTGGGAATGATTTCAACCCCGTCTGCTTTGAATTTATCACTCAAATAATTACTCATTAAGGGAATAAAACATTTTTCCGTTGAAAAATGGCCGGCATCAACCAGCGCCATCCCTTCAGTATCAGTACCGGTGTAGTCATGATAAGTCAAATCGGCAGTCAGATAAAGGTCCGCTCCTTGACGCATTGCGTTAGAGATCAAACTCCTACCGCTGCCGGAACAGATAGCAATCTTTTTAATCATCTTCTCCGGATTGCCGGCAACTCTTAACTCGTTGATCTGCAGTTTCTCTTTGATTAACTTACAGGCATCGGTCAGTTTCATTGGATTAACCAAGTGACCAATACGGCCAAGACCATGCTTTGAATCATGATTCAGCAGCGGGTAAAGGTCGATCGCCGGTTCTTCGTAAGGATGGACAACCATAATTGCTTTCAGAATTGCTGTGAGGTTCTTCTTAGGCGCAATCATCTCCAGACGAATCTCCGCCACCTCTTCAAGCTGATTATTAGTTCCAATAAAAGGATTACTGTTAGCACCCGGAATAAAGGTCCCTACTCCTTTTAAACCAAAAGAACATTCGTGATAATCGCCGATGACTCCCGCGCCTGCCTCTGCCATTGCTTCCCGGACCTGAGTAAGGTATTCTTCGGGAGTGAAGACCACGATTTTCACCAATTCTGAAGCTACCGGCTCCAAGATCTCGATCTTGGTTAACTCCAATTGCTCCGCAAGATATTGATTAATCCCGCGCTCAGCTTTGTCAATATTGGTATGAGCCGCAATTACAAAACAGTCCTGCCGGATCAGATTAAGCAACTGTGTCCCAATAAGACTGTTCGAATTGATTGCCGATATCGGCTTAAAAAGTAACGGGTGGTGAATAATAAAACCATCCACCTTTTGTTGCAAACCCTCTTCAAAGACCGCTTTATTAAGATCAACTGCAACCAGGATTCTTTGGAGATCACGATCAAACATCCCGACCTGCAGTCCAACATTATCCCAGGTTTCCGCCAAATCCCATGGTGCCAACTGATTGATAGCTTCCATAACCTGTCGCAGTTTTACCATCATTACACCTCCAGCAATATTTATTCTGGAGTAAAACTATTAATCCTGCCGCAAATTAACAAGTTTATTATGATCAATTCATAAGTCAGAAATTATAGAACGCTCAAAACGGTTTAAAATTCAATCCCTTTGCGAGCAGTAACTCCTTTTTCGTAAGGATGCTTGATTGCTTTAATTTCGGAAACATAGTCGGCTAACGCAATCAACTCTTCAGGAGCATTTCGTCCAGTCAAGACAACTTCCAAAGACTCCGGTTTGTGCTGTAGCCACTTCACCAGTTTTTCCAGGGGGATCAATCCCAAGGAGACTACAGCCATTATCTCATCCAGGATTAACAGATCGCAGTCTCCAGCAACGCCAATCTTTTTGGCTTGGTCCCACAATTTTTGGATTGAAGCTTGGGTTTGCTGCAGTTCGGCAGGGCTCATATCCTTAACAAACTTTGTGATTTCCTGATTCCGATAGATCCGATATCGCCCATCGTCCAACATTGAAAGTACTCGCAATTCCCCGGTATCCGTCCCTTTGAGAAATTGAAACAAAGCAACTTTCAAACCCCTGCCGTAAGCCCGGATGCTTAAGCCAAGCGCTGCTGTAGTTTTTCCTTTACCATCACCGGTATAAATATGAATCAAGCCTTGCATTTCGCTTAATCCTTTCACTTCTTCTAAAAAACCACTACTGATAGTATACAAAAATCTTCTGATAATAACCAGATTAAAATGTCATAATAAATTTTCTTTAAAGCTAACCATAGTGATTTAATCATAGTGATTATTTAAAAAAACTAACATAAAATAACAAAATGCCGATAAATATATTGATGCTTTGTTTGCTAAAATAATAATTTTTATTAAAGAGGAGGTAAAGTTTAACCCAAACACTTATAGTTGCTATCTTCCAGATAAAGTATTTGATAATAATTATTATTTAAAGGATGTGGTATTTTATGAACTTTAAGATTAACAATTACAAACAATTTGTAATAGTACTTCTATTAATTATATTTATTTTACCCGTTTCAAGTTGCGGAAAAAAACTGAAAAGCAATTCACTGTTGGTATTATCTGTGGTTTAGATCACTTTGCAGGTGCTATCGATGGTTTCAAATCCAAAATGACCGAATTAGGCTACATTGAAGGTAAAAATATCACCTATAATATCAAAAAAACCAACTCTAACATCAATGAGTACCAAACGTTTGCCCAAGAATTCGTAGCTGAAAAGGTTGATTTAATTTTTGGTTTTCCAACCGAAGCAGCTTTAGAGTTGAAGAAAGCAACCGAAGGTACCAAAATTCCGGTTATCTTTGCAATTACCAATATTGAAGAGACAAACTTAATCAATAATGTTCGTGAACCCGGCGGTAATTTATCCGGAGTAAGATATCCCGGTCCGGATTTAGCACTAAAACGCTTTGATATTCTGCATCAAATAGCACCAAATGCCAAAAGAATATTAGTACCATACGCCGATATCCCAGTTGTCTATCCACAGTTAGAAGCCTTACGTCCTGTAGCAACTGAAGCCGGAGTAACTTTAATTGAAGTTCCCGCTAAAACTCCACAAGATATTCATGATTATTTCAAAAAACATGATAAAAATAAAATTGAATTTGATGCAATCCTATCAATTGCTGAAGTCTATTCGATACTCCCTGAAACATTTCTGACAATGATCAAATTTGCCAATAAGCATAACATTCCAATGGGAGGAGCGTATATGAATACTCAAGGATACTCTTCGCTTTTTGGAGTTACTATCGATGTGACTGTTTCCGGTAATAAAGCAGCAGTATTAGCTGATATGGTCCTTAAAGGCCAACCAGTTGGTAAAGTCCCAGTAGTTTCAGATGACAACTACATTATAATCAATTATAAAGAAGCCCAAAACAGAGGTTATAATATCCCCGAAGCTGTTTTAAGCGAAGCCAATGAAATAATTAAATAGTCTTAAACTCTATTTTAAAACAACGACAAAATACTACCAGATTAATTTTTACTTTTAGTTAATGCAATTTAGTTAAGAATAACAGTCAATATCGATAGACTGGTAACATAATCGATGGTTACTGAAGTCATAAGTTGGAGGTATTAAGAATGAAAATAAAAATTACTGATTTTTTTAATAAATTATCAAGAAATATAATAAAATCCAAAAAACTTGCAGTAACCTTATCAATAATGTTTTTAGTCGTTTCCGCCGTAGCCATCTTAATCAGCGGCAGTATAAACATCTACAAGATTTTCAATTCAAATCAACAAGTAGTTGCCAAAGAACAACAAGTCCTTGCTACCGATGCAGTCAATAAAGTTACCAGTTTTATTAAGGATAAGACTGTTATTCTGTCTTCAATTAGTAATGTCACTAATTTAGTTGATAATGTAACTGAATCTCAAAACGTTTTAAGTAAGATGTTGCGTCTTGATTCAGCATTTCGCCAGATTGCTATCGTAGATTTAAATAATAATGAATTAAACAAAGTTTCCCGGTTATCAAAATCAGCTTTAGGGCAACTGACCAAAGAAAATAAACAGATCGCACTTACTGAAATTAAATCTAAAGAAGTATATATTAGCTCGATCTACTTTGATGATAACACCTTTGAACCAATTATCATCATAGCGGCTCCCATCAAAAATATTCTTGGAAACATTAATGGAGCGATCCTCGCCGAAGTAAATTTAAAATTCATGTGGGATTTAATAAGTTTGATGCAGATTGGTAACAGCGGAGTTGCTTATGTAGTAGACAGAGAAGGGAAATTAATAGCATTTAAAGATGTCACCCGTGTTATCAAAGGAGAAAATTTAAGTAATTTAAAAATTGTCGCAGAATTTATCAATAATAAACAATCAAGTACTGGACATCAAACAACTATTGCTAATGGAATTACAGGTAACAAGTCGGTAAGTTCGTATATTCCTCTTGGTTATCCTGATTGGGCATTTGTTGTTGAAATCCCTGTCATCGAAGCGTACAAATCAGTATTTAATAGCGTAATTATCTTGCGAAAAAAATTACTCAACCAATCATAACACTAAGAGATGCGACCAGACTTATTAGTAAAGGTGACTTAAATGCAAAAATTTCAGTTACCTCAAAAGACGAAATCGGTGAATTAGCTGAAAATTTCAATCAAATGGTTGCAAGTTTAAGTTCAATAATTATCAATACTAAAAATGCCATCAAGATAATATTAGAACAAAGTATGTATTTAAAAACCAGTTCAAATCAATCTTCCGACACTTCTCAAGCCGTTGCAACCGCAATGTATCAAATTAGCCAGGGTACTACGGAACAAACCCAAGAAACTGAAAAGACATCAAATCAAATGACTATATTAGCTAATAAAATTAACTCCCTCGTTTCAAAAGCTAATGAAGTTGAAAATATAACTGTTTCAGCAAAATCACTGGGTATAATGCCCCCACTTGTCAAGACAATTTTTTAGCTTTTCTAAGTTAGGTTCTCCTTTCTTTATTTTTGTATAATTATAACATTTATGCATTCTGTTGGAGGATGTCAAGGG
Source organism: Bacillota bacterium (assembly GCA_029553165.1). Lineage (GTDB taxonomy): Bacteria > Bacillota > UBA4882 > UBA8346 > UBA8346 > JAKPCT01. Next base: position 27 of record JAKPCT010000002.1, on the reverse strand, counting down.
CGAGCGTAAGCGAGTTCATCTTGGCCC
>JAKPCT010000294.1 GCA_029553165.1 Bacillota bacterium | reverse complement strand
AGTCATATCCTCTTCGTCAATACCGATACTTTTAAGTTTAGCGATTTTGTCTTTCTCTGTAACTTTCAAATCCAAACACATTTCGAGCGTTTCTTTTATTAGTTTCTTTCTGCGTTTGGCAACACCCGAAGCAATACCACCCATTGATTGGATTTTGCGCGCTTCCTCAATCGGTCTTGAGTTGATTGGAATTCCAACGTGTTTTTTTCCTCTGTTATTATCTCCGCTCGGCATTATAAATTCACCTCCTTTAATATAAGCCCCATTCGGCAAATTTTTCAAAGCCTCCAATAGCACTTATATATTCACGTGCAATTTCTACTATTTCAGAATATTCCTTTCCGTCAATACTGTCATCGCCTATTGCGCAACACAACTCAACGGGTTTACCTATTTTTTGAGCTTTCAAAAACGCGTAAATATTTACGCTCACATCGGCTTTTGACAAGTCCTTCCCATGCAACCCGCCGCCGGTTACACTATCAGCCATATCACTGCCGAGCTTCCTATTCGTTGCGCCTGTATCAACGTCAATTCCCCCTGTCCAGTCACCAAGCGGGTTGATTATTGCGTTCGGATATTCTTTTTTTAGCTCTTCGGTCGGGGCGTTGCTCTGGCAGATAATAAGCTTTTCTCCATTCAAAATATACTTCCCGTCGCTGTCGTATTTTTCGTATATTTTGCGCGCTATTTCAGACAGCGTTTTCTGCTCGTCCGTAAGCGGTACGCCCTTAAATATACCGTTATCGCCGCATCGGATTTTTTTGCTTTGATTTCTTGCTAAATGCGCGTCTTGATCAACTTGCACACAATCGACATCAACATTACCCGCAATACGCAATACGGCAGACTTTATTTTTTCTATCGGCAAAAATATTGACGTTTCTATTATTATATGGCAAACGCCATGCCCAATCAATACCTCAACGGCTATTTTCGGGTTGTCCTCTTGCTTATACGCCAAATCAACGATTGCTCCTGCAATTCTGTCAGCAATTTTGTCCGGGTGTTTTGGATTTACTTTCTCTATCATTAAAACTCCTCATAAAGAAATTAAACCGATATATTTCAATCGGTTTAATTATAGTTTATTTTTTACATGTTGTCAATATACGTTATGCTCGTCTGACAACACTTCGTTACCGTATAACTTAACAGACGGCGCGGCGGCGCGCAAATCATACTTAATATAAAATGCTTTGTTTGCACCTCGCAATAATTCAACTGTCTTTTTCAAAAAGTCAGTCCAATCAATCGTTTTATCAATCCCCATATAATTGTTCAACTTACCAACCTTGTAAACATCAACGGAATTATCCGCAATGGTTCTGCGCATAAGTTCCAAGCTCTCATTTGGCTCAATTACTGGCTCGAACGACGCAAACGTTCTTATTCCGTTTTCGTGTAACGTCTTTAACGTAGCAAGTCTGTCGTTCGGGGTTGCTGCGCCGCTTTCCCATTCAAGCGATTTTGCCTCATCGTTAAATGTAAGCGTTGCGCCGATTTGTATATGTTCCCCAAACCGTTTGAACAAATCAAGATGCTTCAAACACCTTGCCCCGCCTTTTGTAAGGATTGCAACGGGTGTTTTGTGCGCAAGAAACAATTCCAGCGCTTGTCTTACCGTTTCGGAATTATCAGCGGTTTCGCAATAGCAGTCGCCGATAAACGATAATAGCACCTGTTCGGTTATTCTCGTTTTGCCAAGTTCTTTTTTCAGATGTTCAATTATTCCGATTCTTGGCTGTGGATTCGTTACGAAATAGTTTTCCGGATTTCTCTGCATTGCCTTTGGCGCATAGCAATACTTGCAATTGTGTGTGCATTGTAAATAAATGTTGCACGCTTTGGGACTGTACTCTCTTGCTTTGCCTGCTGGCTGGTAAATAATACTCATAGATATACTCCTTTTCCGCTTTTTGCGGTGGCGGTAGGTCGCTACCCTTATGCTTATATTATATCATATTTGTAACTACATTACAACAAAATATCCGTATTTTTTAATAAAAGATGATTTTTTTTCATATTCTGTAACTTCGCGGATTCCGTTTTCATAGAGCATTCCGTAAAAATATTCAAGTGCTCTCCCATTTAATAACGTTTTACACTTTTTATATATTTTTTCCAATCCGAACATTCTTATGGCGTCTTTATTTAATGACGACATCTTATTGGTTATCGCAGTATAAATTATTACAGTTCCTTTACGTAAAGTACCGTTTGCAAATAACGCACAAATCTGATTAAACGGTATGCCGTAACTATCAACGTCAATTACGTTAAACCGTGATAAATCAAGGCTTGCAATAACGCGCATATTCTCGCAATTCAAATTGCGGCCTTTACCTTTTACTTTCTCTACTCCGTAATATCTAGCTTTGTCAAAGTGCGACCAAAGCACATTTTCGCCTGCGAATAAATCCAATACGCGCAATTCGCTTAAGTGCTTTGTAGCTTCTTTTCGCAAATAAACCTTACTCGAGACGCTCGCGTTATCTGTCTTAATTGAGTGTACTATCAATTTCGACACCCTCCACTTTTTTTAGTTCCTCTAAAATTTTAATTATCTTGTCATTGTCGTTCACATCAGCGGTTATTAAATAATGGACTTTTCGAAACGGTTTAAGTTCTTTCGTTTCAAGTTTAGGTTCATTGCCGAAATCGTCATCGAACCCGAATATATCCATATCAAAATCAATCTCTTTAAGTTCAGACGTTAACAAATCAATATCCCACTCCGAAAACTCGCTTACTTTGTTATCAGCCAACCGGAATGCTTTTATCTGCTCTGGCGTTAAATCGTCTGCAACGATACAAGGCACAGTTTTCATTCCGAGTTTTTTTGCTGCCCTTAACCGAGTATGACCGGCCACGATAACATTATCTTTATCGATAATTATCGGCACTTTGAATCCAAATTCTTTTATGCTTTCCGCAACAGGCCCGACCGCCTTATCGTTCTTGCGTGGGTTTTTCTCGTAAGCCTTTAATTCCGTTACTTTCTTTTCTACTATTTGCATATCTCCTCCAAAAATTCCTTAAACGTCTGTCTTTCCATTATCGGGTTGCACACTTGTTTTCGACACTCGTTAAAAAAATTCAACCGCTCCGTGTTGCCGCATTCGTATAACGCTTCGTGTCGCTTAAAAAATCCCCGCGCCGCTTCAATCGCTGCGGGGCGGTGTTCCTTGACCCGCTTCAGCTCCCACGCTTCGTCCTGTAGCTGAAAATATATATAAAACAACGCCTGCAAAAACGTCATTTTGGCTTGCGGCTTTTTGCGTGCCACCAGTTCCGCGCATAAATCCGATACGCTTTGTATATAATCGGGTAGCTTCTTATACGCATACAGGCCGCCAAGCCGAACGGTGCTGTTCGGGTTGCACGTCCAAATCAGCAAAGGCGTGTCAATATATTCGATCCTTTCCGCTTCGGCATACACAAGCGCGTTGAAATAACTATCTTCGTTATATCTCAATGTCGGGTGACAACGCACATTCTTTTCGGTTAGGAACGCTTTGCGGTATACTTTGCCGTGACAGAACGTAATATCTCTGTTGTGCAAATACAATCCGTATTTATCCTCAATAACCTGTTCCTCAATAAACTGCCCGTGGAACAAGTCCGTTTCGGGCTTCTCGTAAATCGCCGACATAATTC
>JAKPCT010000291.1 GCA_029553165.1 Bacillota bacterium | reverse complement strand
TTTGAGCATAGTCCGCTAGCCATTGTAGTCGGCACATGTACAGGACTGTCAAAAGATAGTTTTTCTGAACGTGAAGCATTAGGCTTACTAAATTAATCTGCACCAATAATTACTATGAGGTTGATTTATATAGCAGGAGGTAATTATAGTTTTAAAGATTAGATGTCCATACTGCAATGAAATGATGATCTTTAATGCCGAGATTGATACATACAATTGTATATGCGGTACCATGACTAAGCTGCCTGAGGGAAAAGCGCAAACCGATCCTTATAGCGGCTGGAGCAGCTGTTACCAGTCTGATCTTGAACGTAAACGACCCGATGCAAACATTGGAAATAGAGGACGCAAACGGAAGCCGCCGGCTAAACCACCGGCTACTCGGTTTAATTCTATCTATTCCGATGTTTGACTAAAACTGAACTTGTTATATATGCAAAATAGCTGACTGTCTGCTTCGAGGCGGGCAGTCAAATTGTTTTCTGGATGTAAAGCTGGAAACTCATTGGGAAACCATTACATAGATGGTTATTGCACAGAAGAAGGGAAAAAGATATGGCCACACAATTTCACATGTAGATATTCAAAATACTTTAAAAGGCAAAACTTGAGCATAAAAAACTTCACGCCTTAAGACATACCTTTGTGCCATCCTAGCTCAATCTGGAGAGGATTTAAAGGCTATTCAAGAATTGGCCAGATACTCCAGCATAGCCGTGATCGCTGATATTTATATCCATGTGTTTTAGAGGACCAACTGCAAGGTGGTAGGCCATTTGGAAAGCATTTTAGAATCAATACCAAGAAGAATAAGAAGGTTAGTTGATTGTGGTCGAATTGTGGTCAAAAACAATAAAAAAGAGCTTTCAAAAACACCTTGAAAGCTCGATATATTCGATGGTGGGTCATCCGCGACTCGAACGCGGGACACCCTGATTAAAAGTCAGGTGCTCTGCCACCTGAGCTAATGGCCCGTTGCTGAATCAATCAGCTTTCTTATAATACAACATTTTTTTATCTGTGTCAACCTTTTTATTATAAAGTTTTTTCTGGTATTTTTATACTTTTAATTCATTTAATATTTCATTTCGGAAAACAGCTAAAACAGACAATCACCAAATATTGCGGATTATTATTGTCTCATCACGTTTCCAACCTACAGATACAATTGAGATTGGTGCTTGAGCCAACTCCTCGATCCGTCGCAAATAATTCTGTGCTGCCGCTGGTAACTCAGCAAACGTCTTGCATCCAGTCGTATCGGTCATCCAGCCAGGGACTTCTTCATAAACCGGAGTACACTTCGCAAGAACATCCAAGTCGCCGGGGAACTCTTTAATAATACTGTTACCATATCGATATCCATTACAAATTTTAATTGTCTTCATTTGATCTAAAACATCAAGTTTCATAACTACCAAATCGCTGACGCCATTAACCCGAACCGAATACTCGGCAATAACCCCGTCAAACCAGCCACAACGGCGCGGCCTACCTGTGGTAACTCCATATTCGCGACCCCGGCCGTCACGCAATTGTGACAACATCTCATCCGCCAATTCAGTAGGGAATGGGCCTTCTCCAACCCGAGTCGAGTAGGCTTTAATGACACCAACAACTTTATTGATCTTAGTTGGTCCTACTCCTGTTCCGGTACATGCTCCACCGGCAGAAGGAGAAGAAGAACTTACAAATGGATAAGTACCATGGTCAATATCGAGCAGTGTTCCTTGAGCCCCTTCAAAGAGGACTTTCTTCCCTTTTTTAATCTCTTGATTAATCAGTACTGAAGTATCACAAACCATTGGCCGAAGCTGTTCAGCATATTCTAAATACTCATCTAATATTACATTTAAAGCAAAACCCGGATGTCCGTAGATTTGACTTAAAATCTTGTTTTTGGTTATCAAAATCTCCTGGAGCCGCTCCTTCAAACGCTCGGCATTTAGTAAATCTAAAACCCGAATTGAATCATACCGGGCAAATTTATCGACATAAGCCGGCCCAATACCTCTTCCGGTAGTACCGATCTTCCCAACGGTACGACTGGACTCATCCAGTTGATCCAAACTGGGGTGATAAGGCATGATTACATGGGCACGATCACTGATCCGAATTCCCGAAACATCAATTCCCCGTTGTTTCAACCCATTTAATTCTTTTAATAAGACTCCCGGATTAATAACAACTCCGTTACCCAACACACAAAGTGTTCCCGGATATAAGATCCCGGACGGGATTAAGTGCAATTTAAACTCCTGGTCATCAACCACTACCGTATGACCGGCATTATTACCGCCTTGATACCTAACTACCAACTCCGCCTCACTGGCTAAATAGTCGGTGATCTTTCCCTTTCCTTCATCTCCCCACTGGAGACCTACAACAACAATTGTAGACATTAACCATCCCTCCAATCGTCTTCCATCTTATCACAAAATATTGTATAATTCAATTTAATAGATTTTATAATTAGTATTAATAATTTTTATACAAAGGATTTTAATTATGGATATCAATCAATTTAAAACCTTTCAGAGTGTAGCGACTTATAAAAATTTTTCCAAAGCCGCCGAAGAGCTGCATTTGACACAACCAGCGGTAACTTTGCAAATTAAAGCTCTCGAAGCAGAGCTTGGAGAATTATTGTTTGAACGTTTGGGACGTTCGTTAAACTTAACGCCTGCCGGTGAAATTTTTCTAAGTTATGTGCAACAAATTCTAAATTTGTCGGAGCAAGCCAAACAAGTAGTCCATCAATTCTCTTACGAATTGGGACGCTTAACGATCGGCGCCGGTACAACAACAACCATTTTCAGACTCCCTGACATCTTACATCAATATAAACTGAATCATTCCAAAATTGAAATCCAAATCCGTAACGGCACCTCCAACATAATCAACAAATTAGTCCACGAAAACTCGGTTGATGTAGGATTGGTAACAACAATCGATCCCCGGCTTAATCTGTTGACATTTCCAGTCTTTGCCGATCAGATCCATCTGATTGCTCCTCCCAATTTCCCCGCAACAATCAACATTAACCAGTTGGAGGCTGAGCCATTACTGCTATTTCGCTTCGGATCCGGCTTTCGCCTCTTTTTAGAAGAAAAATTCCGTAAATATAATTTTCGTCCCAAGATCTCAATGGAACTAGAAAGTATTGAGGCGATTATCCGGTTTGTCCAACGTGGCTTGGGATTGGCTTTTCTACCTGAGGTTGCCGTCAAAGATGAACTGGCAAAGAATGAGCTGAAAATTGTCACCATTAACTCCTGGGAACCAATGATCCGACATACCTATTTAATTTTACGCCGTGATAAATACCTTACCTGGCCTGTTAAAGCTTTTTTGGAACAACTCACCACCAGGAACTGGGATTAATTACCATTATTTTGCTGAATATTCTTTTAGAATCGAAACATAATAATAAACGAGAGACCGATAGCAATGACGGTTCATGATTTATCACCGGTAGTGGTAAATCTCAGGTTCATCTGTCAGGTGACTGCTGACTCTTTCTTAAACTTTCTACTCTTCGCAGGTTTCTCTCTTTAGTTTCTCTAGTAGAGTAAACTTTCAAAGATGTACTATTGGTTTCAGAAGAGTAGGTGAATTCGGATGATCTATCGGTCTCTTGCATAAAACACCCGACCTTCCGGTCGGGTTTATTTTTTTAAGGTAAATACAGCAACGGGTTGACGGGAACTCCATTTTTCCGCACTTCAAAATGGAGATGCGGACCGGTTGACAGACCGGTACTACCTGATAATGCAATTTGTTGCCCTTTAAAGACTACATCACCGGCTTTGACTAACAGGCGGGAATTGTGACCAAAACAGGTTGAAATCCCTCCACCATGATCAATTGCCACAAAATACCCATATCCTCCTTGCCAACCACTCACTAATACCACACCATTATCCACAGCCAAAACCGGAGTTCCTTTTGGTACGGCAATATCGATCCCGTTATGGTATTTTTGCTTCTTTAAAACCGGATGTTTCCTCCAGCCGAAGTTAGAAGTGATTCGACCGCGGGCCGGCCAGACAAGGACGCCCGTCCCTAATATTTTTACTTGTTGACCCTTTTTAATATATTCGCCAATCTGATTCGAAGTCTGTTCATACTCTTTGAGCGCTTGTTCCAATTTAGCACGGTTGTTTTGGATTTTGGCCAATTCATTTTGAGTTGCTTGAACTGAACGGACAATTTTTTGTTGTTCTTCCAAAACTGTCTGTTGTAATGAGACTATGTTTTGATATTCTTTCTCGGCCAATTCTTGCTTCTTTTTAATGGTAGTCTGTTTCTTAACCAATTCCCGCCTTAGTTCGACATATTGATTGATTAACTCAAAATCTTTCCGTACAAAATAGGCCAGATTGTTAAAACGCGTAATAAAATCCCCAAAATTCTCTGCTTGTAATAAGACTTCCAAATATGATTGTGGCCCATACATATAAACTACTGTAAGAAATTCTCCTAAAGATTCTTTCTTCGCATCCAACTCCTCTTCCAGCACTGACAGATCATCTTTCAACGCCGTCAATTCCTGTTTGGTTAATGATAATTTATGCTGTGATTTACTCAGATTAGTTTTAATCCGGGTATAATTGTTCTCTAATTTAGTTAATTCTTTCTGTTGCTTTTGAAGATTGGTGATTACGGATCGCTCTTTTACTTTTTCGCGATTAAGCTCTTGTTTGGTCTTATTTATTATAGTATCTAAATTTTGCTGTGAACCAGCCCCATATACTAACCCCGGAGAAAAAAGAGTAGTTGAAAATACCACAATACCAAGCAGCAATAATACTGTTTTCAAACGCAAAACAGACCCTCCTCTCCTCAAGATCTGTTTTCGACAAAAGAGCATTATAACCTGTCAAATTCGGATGGTAGATGATGGTTACTGGTTTGTAGTATCTTCATTTAGACATAATAAAAAAATAATTTTTGCCGAAACATTAGAGAAGAAGAAGGATTAATGCTGGCAGAAAATAATAATAGAAATAATAGAAAAATAATACAGGTGATGCAGATGATTAAAGAAACAGAATTACCAACCAATAACTATGGTTTCACTCCTGAAATTGAAGCCGATATGCACGCAAAAAAGATCGATCTCCAACTAACCCGTAAATTACTTAACCGTTATAATGAAGGCAAATTCGACAATATCAAACCGGTCCAAGTCACTGATATCCCTTCAATTGATGGTGAGACCGTCATTGATTTGACCAATGAATTTGAGTTTACTATCGACCGCCATACCGCCCAACAAAACATCGACCAACTCGGTTTAGCGATCGACCTGACAACTATTGGTACCGTCAGCGGGACTAAACTCCATTTTTCCAAGAATGATTTGAAGGACCTCGGGATCAAACTCTATCCGACTCTTAGCTATGGTATTTTGAACGGTGGATCTGCCAGTAGTTATTTCGATACCAAAAAAAATCAATCTCTTAATGAAACTCTATTTAATATCTGTCGAACAGAATTTAATACTTTAGCAAACATCGCCAGAGATCTCCCTAAAGGTCTTGCTCCCGCATTCATCAATAAGGACGGCTCTCCCGGCCCCAGCTTTATTGAGTTGAAGATGCGATCATTATTAATCGAGACCTTACGTTACCAAAAAACAGTCGATTCGAACTCTGATGTACTGGCGCCATTATTCCAGATGACCAGTGTTTATAATAATGAACAGATCGAAGCAGCTTATCAGGAGTACTCCTCCAGCAAATACCTTGCTGATCTAATCAACGAAACCAAAGTCAACATCACCGATGCCCTGACCGGGATCCAACCAATGCTGGCAGCTTTTAGCCATAGTAAATATGGCCGCCCCAAGACCATCTTTACTAATGCCTACGGCAAAGAGAACAATGTACTCCCGATGCCCGGCGGACATGGCCAAAACTTTGAAATCCTGCGTAATGTTTATCAACAATTACTCAACTGCGGCAAGCGCTTTGCTTATCTTGGCAATGTCGATAATCTGGGCTATACCGTTGATCCGGTATCCCTGGCATTACTGGCGTTACAGAATAAAGCAGCCGGATTTGAATTTTCTTTCCGGACCGCTGTCGATATCAAGGGTGGAATTTTGATCAAAGACCAACAGCACCGGCTCAATTGCGCTGATATTGGGCCGGCAATCAGTGCTGCCGAAGTATTGAAAGCAGAAGCCACCGGTAAAAAGATTCTTTTCAATTGTGCTACCGGATTATTCAATCTCAAATTCCTGGTTGAAAAGATTGACTATATCATCGACAACCTGCCAGTACGCTTCTCTGACCAGGATAAAGACGCCGGATTATACTCCCAAGCAGAACAAGTCACCTGGGAGATAATTGGAATGCTTGATAATTTACTAATCTTTGGGGTTGACAAATATGATCGTTTTCTGGCTGCAAAACTTGTCCTGGAAAACTTGATGGCCAGCGGGGTTAACTTACAACATCCCGATTATCCTTCTGCGACAGACCCTGACAAAGACTTGAAGTCAATTGCCCATAAATTACATCACGGATTACAACAGAAGCTGAAAACCGTATACGGATTAAAAGAAGTGAACCAACAATGGGTCCCGAAAACTGTCCCCGAATTGATTGCTGGGTTTCAACAGGAATAATTTAGCTTAACTGACGTAAAATAAGATGTTAAAACTTTCAAACATGAGGATTTAATGAATAACCGTTTATCTTTAATTACAATTGCAGCATGGGCCGGGATTGTTGGCAATCTGATTTTAGCAGTATTAAAAATAATAATTGGAATAACTTCCGAAAGTTTAGCGGTTATCGGTGATGGCATTGACAGCACCACCGATATCCTTAGTTTTTTAATCATTTTATTTGCCACCCAAATTATTGCCAAAGAACCTGATAAAACTCATCCCTATGGTCACCACCGGGCTGAACCGATTGCTACAATCATCATTTCGTTCATCATTTTTTTTATTGGTGCTCAACTATTACAATTTTCAGTCCAAAAACTGGTTGCTGCAAAACCGGTTGAACTACCTTCAATAACGGCTATTTATATCACCATTATCTCAATCGTTGGAAAGATCATCCTCGCTTTCACCCAGTTTAGCATCGGCAAGAAAACCTCCAGCCAGATGTTGATTGCTAATGGGAAAAATATGCTCAATGATATCTTTATCTCACTAGGTATTTTAATCGGTTTGGCATTTGCTTTCTGGTTTAACACCCCCATCCTCGACCCCATTTTTGCGTTAATAATCAGTCTTTGGGTTTTAATTACAGCGATCAAAATCTTTCTGGAAACCAATACCGAACTGATGGAAGGCTATGAAGATACCTCGATCTACAATCAAATTTTTGAGGCAGTCAGTAAAGTCGCCGGGGCTCACAATCCGCATCGGACCCGCATTCGGAAATTAGCCAGTCTACTGGTGATCGATATCGATATTGAAGTGGATCGGGATTTAACTGTTGAAAAAGGGCATGCGATTGCTGTCGAAGTGGAGAATGCCATCAAGGCAGTTTTGGATAATGTCTATGATGTTTCGGTCCATATTGAACCTCTAGGCAATGAAGAACACGGAGAAAAATATGGGGTTTGCGGCAAGAAGATTTAACAACAATCAGATTAGGAAACTTTGTCGGCATTAAAAAACTCTTTACATGCATAGCCCATGATATTAGCAATAATGTTACCAGGAACTTGCTGGATCAATTGATTATATTTCCGGACTGAGCTATTGTATCTTTCGCGGGAAACATTAATGCTGTTTTCAGCATTTGATAACTCATCTTTCAAGAAAATGAAGTTTTCATCAGTTGTTAATTCCAAATAACTTTCTGTAGCTGTTAATAAAGTTGTTAATGCACAATCAAATTCATTTTGAGCCTGAGCCCGTTCAACAATTGTTCCTCCTCGCATCAAGCTAGCCCGGGCTTCAATCAGACGCTCAAAAGCAGCTTCTTCTAAAGCAGTATTCGCTTTAATGATCTCCACCAGGTTAGGGATCAAATCAATTCTCCGCTTTATTTGAGAATCAATCTGGTATAAGGCATTATCCGCTTGTCTTTTAAATTCAACTAAAATATTGACAATTTTAATAATCATTATAATCAACAACATTATTATACAAATTATGATATAATTAAGCATTATACACTCCAGTTGCATTTATCAAAAAAATAATCGTCGAAAGTTCAAAATAACTTTAATTAAAATTCTTCACTTTAATAAATTCTCCTTTAATTTCACTTAGCTTAAACTGAACTAATTTAGTTAAATTTGGAGGAAATACAATGATTGATATTAATTTGGCACCAATGATCGATCATACCCTGCTAAAACCGGAAGCCACTAAAGAACAAATTCAGCAGTTATGTCAGGAAGCAATCACTTATGGTTTTTATTCGGTCTGCATCAATCCTTTCTGGGTACCGTTTGCTGCCGAACAGCTCAAAAATACTCCGATTAAAGTATGTACTGTGATTGGTTTCCCTTTGGGAGCAAACAGCACTCAACAGAAGGTTAATGAAGCCCAAGAAGCGATCCTGAACGGCGCAGCAGAGATTGACATGGTACTCAATATCGGAGCCTTCAAGTCAAAACTGACTGATCTGGTTATCCATGATATTGCTTCAGTTGTTAAAGCAGCTGCAGGAAAAGCGGTGGTCAAGGTTATTTTAGAGACTGGCTTATTAACCACTGCTGAAAAGATTGAAGCTTGTAAAATCTGCATCGATTGCGGGGCCGATTTTGTCAAAACTTCGACCGGATTTGGGCCCGGCGGCGCAACTGCCGATGATGTTACTTTGATGCGTAATACTGTAGGTCCTGATAAAGGCGTTAAAGCATCCGGAGGTATCAGGGACTACCTCACCGCGCTTAAAATGATCGAAGCCGGAGCGAATCGTCTTGGTACCAGTTCCGGAATCCAAATTGTTACTCAACAACAGCAACCAACTACGGATTCTTATTAATAGTTTTCTTTACACTAAAAAAATCCAGATGATGAACCCGAATAAACGAATTCATATCTGGATTTTATTTGTTTTATTGACCAAATTACTTATTTTCCAATGGACGCATTAACGGGAACAGGATCACATCACGGATTGACGGAGAGTCTGTCAGCAGCATCACCAGACGATCGATCCCCATTCCCATCCCTCCGGTCGGAGGCATGCCATGTTCGAGCGCAACCAGGAAATCCTCATCCCAGACCATTGCGTCTTCATTTCCTTTCGCTTTCTCTCGCGCTTGCGCAACAAACCGCTCACGTTGATCCAAAGGATCATTCAATTCAGAAAAGGCGTTCGCCATCTCCCGTCCATAGATAAACAGCTCAAAGCGGTAAGTTAACTCCGGATTGTCTGCTTTTTTCTTGGCCAACGGTGAAATCTCAATTGGATAGTCAATCAGGAAGGTTGGCTGCATTAATTTAGGTTCAACAAATTCGGAACAGATCTCATCCAAGACCATTCCTTTAGTCGATTTCGGATCAATCTTCAACCCAAGCTGCTGCGCTGCAGCAACCGCCGCTTGATCATCGGCAACTTCCAACCATTTGATTCCTGTGTATTTCTCAATCGCTTCAATAATTGACAATCTCGGAAACGGCGGTGTTAAGTCAATCTCGGTTCCCTGATAGCTGATTTTCGTAGTTCCACAGACTGCTAACGCTGCTTCTTTAATGATTCTTTCCGTAAGCTCCATCATCACTTCATAATCAGCGTAGGCCTGATATAACTCCATCATTGTAAATTCCGGATTATGTCTGGTAGAAATCCCTTCATTGCGGAAACAGTGTCCAATCTCATAAACACGGTCAAATCCGCCTACAATTAACCTCTTATGATACAATTCAAGCGCAATTCTTAAGGTTAGATCCAAATCCAACGCATTGTGATGCGTCTCAAACGGCCGGGCATGTCCGCCTCCAGCCAATACACTCAAAACCGGGGTTTCAACCTCAACAAATCCTTCATTATCCAACAAATGTCTGATCGTCCTAATAATTTTGGTCCGTTTTAAAAATGTCTCTTTTACTTCCGGATTGGAGATCAAATCTAAATAACGTTGCCGATAACGGAGGTCCGTATCCTTTAACCCGTGCCATTTTTCAGGTAATGGACGAAGCGCCTTGGATAACAGACGGAATGAATTTACCTGTACCGATATCTGACCCCGCTTGGTTTTAAATACTATTCCAGTAACACCAATAATATCACCCAAATCTAAGTCGACAAAACTCCTAAATTCGGCTTCGCCCAGAACATCAATTTTACAATACAGTTGAACCGTACCGGTCTGGTCAATAATATTGGCAAAACAGGCTTTTCCTTGATCCCGCAGCGCTACTAACCGACCTGCAATAGTTACTGTTTGATTTTCTAATTCTTCAAACTGATTGGTGATCGCCTCAATCAGATGAGTCCGATCAAATCGTTCCCCATAAGGGTTTTTCCCACTCTCTTTCAAAGTCTTTAACTTTTCTAATCTAATCCTAATCTGCTCATTTGTTTGAATTTCCGGTTCCAACGTTCCTACCTCCAAAAACCATAGTTGAAATTTTTACTCCATTATTACCTCGAATGAATGCCTCTCAAACAGGCATTCACGAGAACTCAACAAAATAATAAATCCAAAAATTCGGATAAAAATGTAATATATTTATATCAACACAACAGTCAAAAAAACTAGAGTGGTTTAACCACTCTAATTAATCCCCATATAATAGTTGAATAAACAAGATGGTTAAACCAACATGAATTGATTTAACCGCCTCTGTGGTTACATAATTTCAAATTACTTTATTTCAAGAATTTTATACTGGATTGTTCCGATTGGAACGGTAACATTAACGATACTCCCAACTTTTTGCCCCATTAAACTTCTTCCTACCGGGGACTCATTGGAAATTTTGAATTTCAAGGGATCAGCTTCGGCCGAACCAACAACGGTATATTCAACTTCGGCTCCACCATTAACCTCAACCAACTTAACTGTTGAGCCAACAGTAACAACGCCTGTATTTCCCTCTGAATCATCGATAACTTTAGCATTACGTAACATCTTTTCAATTGAGAGGATTCGGCCTTCAATAAATCCTTGCTCATTTTTGGCATCTTCATACTCCGAATTTTCGCTGATGTCGCCAAATTCCAATGCTTGCCGAATACGTTCGGCAACCTCCCGGCGACGTACTGTCTTTAGGTGCTCCAATTCTTTTTCTAGTTTTGCTAAGCCATCCAAAGTCAAAATAACTTCTTTGTCGTTTCCCATATTTCCGCTCCTCTCAGGCCGAATTTTAAATAAATATATGTCCACCTCTAAAAGTTTATTCTTTATCAAGCAGATATATTGTCAACCAAGATTAGGCTGAATATACATCCCACTGAAGCAGTAAGTAGACATAAAACAGCAGTTCAAAGCTGTATTCGGCTTGTTTTGTCGTTAACTAAAGCGTAAGCACCGGATATTTTCCAGTGCTATTAAAACAGTTTCATTATAATCCATAGGTCACCAAGTGTCAAGTCAACCACATTATATCTTGATCCTCACCCCAATCTCGTTTAACAGTTTAGCCAACATAGCAATACGTTCAACGATTAGATTGGAACCTATCCAGGAACCTGTTGCCACATCAAAACCTGCTCTTAACAATGTCTCACCTAATACAGGAGACAATTGCATCGGGCCTGATAAACCAATCATTTCCAAAGGCAAGTGCAGACCTGGTTGTGACTTTATTGGATACCCTTGAAACAATTTAAATTTAATTGCCGCTAAATTACTCATCACTGATGAGTCCCGGCTTATCTTACCGCACTGGATAATAATATTTACCGCGCCAACATCTTCGGTTAACCTTGTAGATATTATCGGCGAAATTCCACTTTCTGAATAGATAATTTCCGCCGCTTGTTCTAAAATTCGATAATTGGGATGAATTAACGTTAGAAATCGGATATCACCGGCTATCAGACGGGCACATGTCAGTCCCAAATTACCTTCTTCCCAAACAATTGCTACCTTGGCATTTTGAGTGGCAATCCCGCGCGAACGAAACACTGCCCGAAACCGGTAAATAAACAATAAAGCCTCTAAAGATTTTCCATCACTGACACCGGGAAACCCGGGCTGGGTTAAAAATTCTTCCGGAGGATTCAAATTGCTCCCTGGATCAATTCCCAATACTTTAACCTGTTTTTTGGTAAAATCCGTATTGATCCTTCTCCAAATTTGCTCTTCCTTTGATCGATTCCAGATCACGTCAGTGTCTTTAGGAACTTGCCAGCCCCATCCTTGTACTTCCGCTCCGGATATTTTCCCGATAAGTGTTCCGGTTTGCAGTGGACCAAAATGGTAGCGGACAGCTTCTGGAAACTTGGTACTCAAACGCCCCCACCACTCTCGTGGTTGCAAAGAAGGTGAAAAATATCCGAAATTGAGCATCAAAAAACCGCCTCCGGCTGATTACCCTAGTTTATTTTATGTGAGGCGGCAGGTAGTTATAACTAGTTTAGATTGACGACCCTGGGCTGAAATTGTAACTTCTCTAACAGACTCAGATAATCTTCTTCCTGCAACTCTTCGGATCTTTTTTTATTTGAATAGGCGACTAACAGTGCTTCCATTACATTGGTACCAAATGAACGGCCCATCATTTCAGGAGTTGATGTCACCAGCAAACTGACTCCCCGCCGTTTTAATTCTTCAATGTCTTTAGCTGTAACAGTATTGGTTACAATTATTTTACCCTTCATTTCAAGTGGCATATATTTTTTGATAAAGATAAAATCGCCCGCAATAATATCAGCATCGTAATAATATTTTGAATATTTGACTTCATTTTGATCTTGTTTTGAACCAACAGGATAGAGTAATTTGAATGGTAACTTTGTAAGGACTGGTAATAAAGTCGACGCCAGTTTATTTAAATTTTTCAGCTTCCGAATTGGTATTGGCAATCCCAAGCCAAAGATTAAATCACCAAAAAGAATCTTACATTGATAAGCATCAAAAGCTTCAGCCATTCCAAAACGGTCCACCGCTGAAACCATTAATACTTTGTGCTGCGCCAGTTTTAATTTTAATTGTTCTTCAAGATAATGGACCACTCGACGTTCCAAAGTATTTTTAAGCCCGCTTCCATCAACTATCGGCGTCTTCTTCGCTGCGTTTGCAAGTTTAGCAGCATCTCTAACTGTATAGCGTTTCTTACCGGCATACAAGTAAAGGTCCATGCCTCCAATCCCAAATGCATCAACTTTACCATCTAATTCTTCAATCATCTTCACGGCCCGTTCGAGACTGCCATCGGTTCCGATTCTTTCGACAACTACAGGTTCTCCAAGAAATTCAACCTCGGCCCGATGATCACGGCTTGAACTACCGATACTAACACTGACTATCCGTTTCAAGTAAATCCCTCTTTCACTCAAATATCCCCAAAATCCCTAAACTCGCTGCAAAAGATGCCAATTCATCTTTTACTTCAGCTAAAGTCTTCAAATGGTTAATACGATCGCGAAATGCCGCCGCTCCCGGCAGTCCCTTAAAATACCAGGCAAAATGCTTTCGCATCTCTTTAACTCCCCGCTCAACCCCGGCATAATCAATCTGCCAGTCAAGGTGATGGTTAATCACTGTAAACTTCTCGTGTAAATCAGGATCTGCAAGCAGTTGACCCTCTTCAAGATAAGCTGCCACCTGTTTAAAGAGCCAAGGATGTCCCATAGCCGCCTGACCAATCATGACCCCATCACAATGCGTCTGTTCAATGATCAACCTGGCCGCTTGAGGTGAATCAATATCTCCATTACCAATCACCGGTATGGAAGTCTGCTGTTTAACGATGCTAATCTTTTGCCAATCAGCTTTACCCTGATAAAACTGATTTCTGGTTCTCCCGTGGACCGTAATCGCTTTCGCACCATTATCAGCAGCAATCTTAGCCAGCTCGGGTGCGACAAAATTGGCGTCGTCCCACCCTAACCGGCACTTGACGGTTACCGGTATGTTAACTGCAGCAACCACTGCGGCAATAATCTTCGCAGCCAATGGCAGATCCCGCAGCAAAGCTGCTCCTTCGTTATTCTTAACTACCTTCGGGACCGGACAACCCATATTAATATCAATAATATCAGCACCCTGCGCTTCGATGACCCGCGCGGCTTCAGCCATAATCTGCGGATTAGAACCAAAGATTTGGACGCTCACCGGATGTTCTTCCGCTCTCACCATTATCAATTCTTGAGTGCGTTTGCTCTGGTAGTGGAGTGCGGTAGCACTGACCATCTCTCCTGATACCAATCCCTGATGATAGATGCGGACAATTCTCCGGAACGGAGCATCAGTTACACCTGCCATTGGTGCTAAAATTATATTGTTTGGTAAAGTAACATCGCCAATTTGTAATTTCATTGTATGTTAATAATCTTCCTATCTAACAGCGGCGGAGAGCTTTCAAACTTGAATAAACGGTTCACATTTTGAATAAATTTGCGGTTCGATCTCGGCAGTTATTCTGATACCATCAGCCGCGTATTCCTTAAATAAAATCCGGCTTTTTTGGTGCAACAGATCCAATAATCCGGCATCACGATAAGGAATCAACAATTGACAAGTCTTAACCTTTGGGGTTAATTCCTCCATCATTAAATCAATCAAAACTTCGATTCCAAAACCACTTTGCGCCGATATTGCAACCGCTGACCATTCTTTCACTAAACGGGATAATAAATGTTCTGATTCTAATCGATCAACTTTATTTAAAACGTTGATAATCGGAGTGTTTTCAATCTTTAATTCCTTAATAACCTGCTGTACCGCCTGAAATTGTTCTTCCAAATTTGGATTACTGCAGTCCATCACATGGAGTAACAATGAAGAACGTACTGTCTCCTCCAATGTTGATTTAAACGCAGCAACCAATTGATGGGGCAGATCACTTACAAAACCGACAGTATCTAAGATAATATACGATTTATTATCAAGTGTAATTTTACGGGCAATTGGATCTAATGTGTCAAACAACCGGTTATTTGCCGGTACTGCCGCTTCCGTTAAACGATTAAAAAGGGTCGACTTTCCGGAATTGGTATATCCAATCAATGCAATTGTCGGGATTTCATTTTTTTCTCGCTGTTTCCGCTGGATACTACGGTTTTTTTCGATCTCCGCCAACTCCCGGCGCAAGTCGGCAATCTTATCTCGAATCCGCCGCCGGTCTAACTCTAACTTTGTTTCACCGGGTCCTCGGTTACCGATACCTCCACCGGTCCGGGAATAACCGCTAACCCCGCTAATCCTCGGCAACAAGTAATTTAACTGTGCCAATTCTACTTGGATCTTACCTTCTTTAGTTAATGCCCGTTGCGCAAAGATGTCTAAAATCAATGCCGTACGATCAATTACTCTGACACTGGTCAAATTTTCTAAATTCCGAATTTGAACCGGAGACAGCTCCTGGATCGCAATCACTAACCCTGCCCCGGTATCACGGACCAGCTCTGCTAACAACTGCGCTTTGCCGTAACCAATAAAATAAGCCGGATCGGGTTTGCTTCGATCCTGGACCACCCTTACCACTTCTTCGGCACCGGCAGTGGTAACCAATTCTTTAAATTCATTCCATTGAAATTCGGTAAATGAATTTGATGCTGCTATTAAGATTGCTTTTTCCATTTAACCTCTTCAATCAACTGGTTTGATTTAATTCATAGATTATTCGTAACCCTTCTAATGTTAAATAAGGATTGATCGCATCGAACAACTCCGTATCACCGGCTATTAAATCTGCAATTCCTCCGGTCGCAATTACCCGGGGATTGGCATTCATTTCAGATTTAAACCGTTTAATCATCGCTTCAACCAGACCGATATACCCATAGTATAAACCTGATTGCATACTGCTAACCGTATTTTGGCCGATTGCATTCTTTGGTTTTATCAATTCAATCCGGGGTAGTTTTGCAGTCCGAAGAAACAAAGCCTCACTGGCAATTCCCAAACCCGGAGCAATCGCGCCACCTAAATAGTCACCATTTTCAGCGATCGCACAAAAGGTGGTCGCAGTTCCAAAATCAACAATGATTAACGGAGCGCCGTAAAGCTTAATCCCAGCAACAGCATTAACAATCCGATCGGCACCTACCTCCCGCGGATTTTCATATTTAATATTCAAGTCAGTCCTAATCTCTGGTCCTACCAGCAACGTTTCAACGCCAAAGTAGCGTTGAATCATCTTCTCAATTGTTCCGGTAACCGGAGGCACAACACTGGAGATAATCGCTGCTTTAACTGCAGTAGCCTGGAGGTTTTGATCAATTAAAAACGACTTTAATAAAATTCCATATTCATCAGCTGTTTTATTACGATCCGTCTGGATCCGCCAATTAGCAATTAACTCTTGATCTTGATATAATCCGGTAACTATTTGAGTATTGCCAATATCAAACACTAATAGCAAAACTGCTCACCCAATCCTTTCAAAAAATGAAAACAACGGTAAGGATTCCTCCGAATCATCCTGTTGTAAAATGTAACTCTTAGTATAATAATTACAAGAATAATAGTCTTTTAAGAACTCCACCTGACAGTTATGTTCCTGCAAACGCACTTTTAATAACTCTGTCAGATGCTGCATCCCCGGTTTGGCAATTGTACAATGGCCAACATCAATCAAGTTCAGCCGGTAACATGCCGCAAACCTGATTGGCAGGATACTTAATTCTCCGGAAATTATTGTATCACAACCATTGAGCAAACAAGTTTCCCACAGATTTTTATTAAAGGGTAAAAATCCCGAACCCGCATACAAGGCAACCTTTTTAACTTTATTTTTTAGATCACCATAGTTCGGCAGGACATTTAAATCCAGAACTCTTTGGCAATGTTCAAGTAAATCCCGGAAACTTAGATCCACTTCCCCATAGAGAATATTATCTTTCAATACCAGCTTGTCCAACTCAATCGCTCTGGCAAATGTGTAGTTAATTCCCTCCGGTGCATTATCCCAGCTTGTATGTAACGATATGATTTTAAGTTTCTTATTGTCAACATTACTCCTGGCCTCACCATACCAGGGATGATATGAAATAATCAAATCAAAATGTTTATTTATTGCTTCCAGAATATTTTGTTCCGTGGGATCAATACAGACTCCAATTTTTTTGATGGCTCTGGGAAAATTCTTGATACTCTCCAAACTAGATTCTGCAAGCCCCGGCGCTAACTCCAACAATATATCGATAAGGGTTTGAACCTCCATCTACGCTCCACCCTCTCTCAAAGGACAACTTCTACCGTAAAATAAATTTCATTTTATTATATCATAGCGCATTTGCAACAGCAACCAACCAGCTTAACCGCTAGATCAAAAATTCATCACTTATGAAGCAAAAGAAAGCTCAAAACAGAATTTATATTACTTATTACCCCCCGGACTAGCCAACACCACTTCCGTTATATTCCGGGACTGATCATAGATTGTAGTCAGTTCAATATTGAAAGCGCTTTTTTGCAGCGTATTTGGCTCACTTAATAAAGTACTGTACCCTCTTGCTATATTCCCCTCATTCTCAAAGATTAAATCTACCTGTTCGGCTTCTAGTTTTCTAAACATCTTACCGCTGATCTCTTTTACTAAACTCCTACCCATCTTGCCATGATATTCTCCGGCCAAGATAATTGCAAAATTAATACTCAAACTGTTACTGAACCCAGTAATCGTCTTCTTAAGACCATTCAGATATTGACGCAGGTTTTTGAGCTTACTGTTATTAACCGTATGGATCCCCAGTTGGGTTTCGTTCAGGTAATCACTGCGGCTTGATTGCAATGTTACGGTAATCACAGTTTTATCATCTTGGATCCCTTCAAATGAAGCATAACTCAATTCTCCCTGGTCGCCACTGATCACCTCAGTTGTTGTTTTAAGATCCAGTTTTTCCTTAATATTATTAGCTAACTCTTTCAATTCATAGGCAGTTAACCATCGGTCATTGAGCTTCATCCAACTTTCAGTGGTTATTGACTGTAATTTGAGTCCGCTGGCCTCCCAAGCAGTTTCCAACGGATGTTCATAAATCCGCTCCCCAATTGATACATCAGTAAATTTAAATGAAAATAAAATCAGAAAAATTCCCGCCATCAATAATTTCAGTAAAAATTGTTTCATGATTCATAACCTCCCGCTACTAATCTCTACTGTTTGAAATCAGTATCGGAAACAATCATCATGATTATACTTCAAACCAAAAAAAATAGGGATTATAATCCCTAATTCAAGCCTTCCAAGATTGCAATTCTTGTTTACGTCCATTAAAAGTAACTATTTGATCGTAACCGGCAGCTTCCAAGATTTCGCTTACTTTATCGTAATCTGTCCCGACATCTTGAGGCCGATGGGCATCAGAACCCAATGTCACTTTGACATTATTGTGCCGACAAAGTTTTAATAATTCCAAGTTGGGATAAATCTCTCCATTACCTAATTTGGAGCTACGAATCCCATACGAATTCAGTTCAACTACCGCACTTGTGCCGATTCTTCGTGACAACTGTTGATATAACTCCTGCATGACCTCCGGTGATAACGTTCTAAAGGCCCGCTTCGGCAAGTCAATATGTCCTAAGATATCAAACAGACCACTCTCTGCTGCTTCAGCTACTAATGCAAAATAACGGGGGAAAATCTCTTCAGGGCCATGCTCCTTCTCCCGCAAAATATATTCATAATTCCACTCTGGAACAAAATGCACCGAGCCAATCAGATAGTCCCAAGGATATTTCTTAGCAAACTCCTCAATCCGTTCTTCCCAACCAGGTACATAATCAATCTCTAATCCCAGCTTGATCTTAATCTCCTTATATTCCGAGCGGTACTTTAATACTGATTCGACATACCCTTCAAGCTCAACCTCATCCATCCCCCGCTCTGTCACCGGTAAATTGGGATTAGGCGGACTGTAAAAACGAGGCACATGATCAGAAAAACCAATCTCCTTTAAACCTTTAGCAATTGCCACCTCGATATATTCCCGGTCATCACCGCAAGCATGACCGCACCGAATAGTATGAACATGATAATCAACCAAGTACAATTTTTAGGCTCACTCCTATTATTGGTATCAGGACTATCACTTGCTTAATAATTCTTTAATCAGTTGCTCTCCTACCGCTAAAGCTTGGCCAATTTTGCTAGCATCTTTTCCTCCGGCTTGAGCAAGATCCGGCCGTCCGCCACCACTGCCACCGGTTTCAGCAGCAACTTGTTTAATGATTGCTCCGGCTTGAATCTTACCGGTTAAATTTTTAGTGACTCCAACCACAAATGACACTTTATCATCGGTCACCGAACCAAGCAAGGCCACTCCGGTCACCATCTTGTCACGCAACTTATCGATCGCTTCACGTAAATGCTCCATCCCCAAATTATCCACCCGGGCAACCAGATATTTGGCATCTCCAATTACTTTTATCGCTTTAAATAATTCCTGCACTTGATTTTCAGTGTCATTTTGACTGAGTTGCCGTAACGCTTTCTGACTCTTATTATAATCATCAATTAAATTAATTAACCTTTGATTAACTTGGTTGATGTCAGTCTTTAATCGGTTACAGATTTCATTTAAGACCATCCGCTCATTGTTAATCAGGTCGAGGGCCGCTCTTCCGGTCACCGCTTCAATTCTTCGAACACCGGTAGCGACACTGCTTTCAGATATGATCCTAAAAATCCGGATCTCAGCAGTATTTGACACATGCGTACCACCACACAACTCCCGGCTGAAACTATCAACACTGACTACTCTTACTTGGTCACCGTATTTCTCACCAAATAACGCCATCGCTCCCGCCTGAATCGCCTCGTCATAACTCTGGTGCTCCACACAGACAGATAAAGCTTGTCCAATTACCGAGTTCACTAAATTTTCAATCTGGTTCAACTGCTCTGTGGTAACTTTCTCAAAATGAGTAAAGTCGAAGCGCAACCGTTCTTGAGTCACCAACGACCCGGCCTGGTGAACATGATCACCAACTACCTGGCGCAACGCAGCTTGGAGTAGATGGGTTGCGGTATGATTACAAGCGATCGCCTTGCGGCGTTCACGATCGACCGCCAACATGAATTGGCTGGCGTTCTTCGGAAATTCGCCTGTTTTTTGAATCAGATGAACAATCCGGTCATTCAAACGAACGGTATCAGCAACTTCATAGTTCTTACCATCAACTCGGATAATCCCTTGATCGCCAATCTGCCCTCCGGACTCGCCATAAAAAGGTGTTTCTGCAAAAACCAGGTGCCAATAATCCTGATCTTCTCCAAAAAGACAGAGATTCGATTGGCATTCAAGTTTTTCGTAACCCCGGAAAACCGAATGGGGCTGATCATTAACCGTCTCCCATCTGGTCTGCTCTTCCATTACAAACTTGCCACTTTCACGCGCCCGGGAACGTTGTTCTTCCATCTCACGGTTAAAACCTTCCAGGTCAACGGTTAATCCCTTCTCTTCAGCCATCAGCTGAGTAAGATCTAATGGGAATCCATACGTGTCATACAGTTTAAATGCATCAACACCCGGAACCACTGATGATTGTTGTTGAATCAATCTTGATGCAATATTCTCAAAGAGCTCTATTCCCTTATCTAAGGTTCGGTTAAAGCTCTCCTCTTCGGCTTTGATCACCAATTCACAATGGTTCTGTTGCTGTTTCAGTTCCGGGAAAGCATCCCCCATTGCCAGCACTAAATAAGGAACAATCTTATACAGAAAGGGCTCAGTTAATCCTAAGGTTCTGCCAAAACGCGCCGCTCTTCTTAAGATGCGTCTTAAAACGTACCCTCTACCCTCGTTTGACGGTAAAGCACCATCAGCAATCGCAAACGATAATGCCCGAATATGGTCAGCAATCACTCTGATTGCCACCTGGTTTTCACTGTCCTGGTAAGACTTGTTGCTTACCGTTTCAATCCCTTTAATGAGTGTGGCAAACAAATCAATATCATAATTAGAGCGTTTCCCTTGTAAAACGGAGACAATCCGCTCAAAACCCATCCCTGTATCAACATGTTTGTTCGGCAGTTCTTCGAGACTTCCGTCAGCTTTCCGGTTATATTGGATAAATACCAGGTTCCAAAGTTCAATATATCGGGCACACCCTCCGTTCACACTACAGACATGCCCTGGAATATGACTTTTATCGCAACGTTCAGGACCCAAATCAATATGAATTTCAGAACACGGCCCACATGGACCGGTATCACCCATCTCCCAGAAGTTATCCTTATCGCCAAATCGCATCACATGTTCAGGATTAATATCGGTGTAGGTTTTCCATAACTGTTCGGCCTCATCATCAGTATGATGAACTGTCGCGTACAACTTGCTTTTCTCCAAACCCCATCTTGAGGTTAACAGCTCCCACGCCCAGATAATCGCTTCTTTTTTATAATAATCTCCAAACGACCAGTTCCCTAACATCTCAAAGAAAGTATGATGATAGGTATCCCGTCCAACTTCGTCCAGGTCGTTGTGCTTACCGCTAACGCGAATACACTTTTGCGTATCGGCAGCTCTGACGTAACTTCTGGTGCCGGTCCCTAAAAAAACGTCTTTAAATTGATTCATTCCGGCATTAGTGAAGATTAATGTCGGATCATTATGAGGCACAAGCGAAGCGCTTGGCACAATTGTATGATCTTTTTCGCGGAAAAAGTCCAAAAACTGCTGTCGAATTTCATTTGCAGATAACATAGCAAACACTCCTTAACCTCCAAGTTTGTATCAAAACTCTCAAACCATCAAAGTAACCGCATAAACCAATAGATATAAAATTTTAAACTGATTACATTGTAATAAATAATTACGTTAATATCAACTAAATTGATCGAGATTTAGTAGTAAATTTGTTGAAAGCCATCACCCTAAAGAAATAGCCGGTAATAGACCGGCATTTCTGATAATATTTTATTTTCGTCACCAAATCTTCCTGATATGCATTAAAAAAGAACCCGAAGGTTCTAAATCATTTAATTCTGTGATCAACTTGCATTTTGTTATTTACTTTCTGTTGTAATTTGGCGTCAAATTCAGTCATCGTTCTTTTTACTTCACGATATTGTTTGATTCCGACACACTTATTAATCTTGAGACTCAAAATATCAAGTGGTTGTGTGTTGTTACTCATCAAAAACCTCCGTGTTTTTTATTTGTGAAGTTACGATTATGATTATTCAAGGATCTGTAACTTTAAACCATCACTTGCTCTCAATATAACCGATAATCCGTTCGATAGTTCGGTCTCTTAAGTCGTTAACGGCATCAAAATCCATATTCGGAATATAATAGTCTTCCAAGCGGTCATGCATCGACTTTGCTTGCTTTATAAAGCCAATTGCCTGTTCTAATAGAGCATTCTTTAAAGTTTCCTCATTTTTAATGAGACCATCATACTTAATAAATACTGAAGGAGCAACACATTCATCCATATTGACAAATCTTATGTCTTTATCAATATTGAGCTGATGTGGATCAACTGAGGTTGTTATCGCCAGATCAAGCTCCGCAATCACTAAATGTTCAACTTTAAGCGGATCAAAAGCACAATAATATGCTTCACAATCATAACCCTGCTCAATACAGAAAGTGGCTATTTTATTAATCAAAGTTGATTTCCCGGTCCCCGGCGCACCGGTTATCGCCACTATTTTTGACATACTGCCAATTAAAGTATTCAGATAATTATGAAAACCTTCCGGAGTGATCGCACTCGCAAACAGTTTCCGTAAATATCCTGGATTTTCGGCATCTTTCCTAACCGGAAGCAATTCAGCGATTAAATCCTGAGCCAGCCGATTGGCTTTTCCATATTGCAGGCCCTCAATATTAGCCGCTTCAATATCATCATGAATCAGTTTCGCTGCTTTTAAAGAGCGATAGGCTCGTTCAAACCAGCGGCCTATTTCCTGGTTAATGGCAATGATTTCATCCTTATGCTTTCTAAGACCTGATTCATTCCAATAATCACCCAAATGGATGATCTCATCGACCGCGCCCGGATTTTTGGGGTCAACAATATGGGGGCTGGTACCATCAATCAAGGCCACCCCAACTTGAGGAAAGACAACACCATCAAGAGAATTATTATCCGAAGAACAATGGTGTTGTTCAACATCCAGTCCCTGTTGTCCGAGCCGTTCAGCAATTACTTTCATAAATGAACTTTTTCCGACCCCCGGACCACCTTTAATAACCAGAATTCGGGTTGCATCCGGTCTGATCACGTAATTGTAATAAGAGAAAAAACCTAATGAAGTGTTGCCACCCGGAAAAACATCTTTCACCTTGTAATTCACAGTCGCACCTCTCCTTTAATAAGGACTATGTCATATAGTTTATGCCACGTTTTTGTGAAAATGTGAAAGGTTTTCCGGATTAAAGATTTATTTATTCGCCAAAAAACGTCCTACCTCTTTATCAACACTTAATATATGCTTGTTGAGCCAATCAATCACCAGATGGTTGGTAGCAATAATCAGGGTCACCGTACCACCTTCTTCAATATTCTGCTGCTTTAACTCCTTAAACCTCGCAATAAAGTTATCATGAGCCAATTTGTGTTCTTGATATTTTGGATAACCCGATTGCTTCATGATTGATTCTTCGGTTTTAAAATGAATAATTACATATTCGCCAAGAAAATCAATTAATTCAGATAATTTCTCTTTCCCTTTACCATTGTTACAGGCTTCTAACAGATTATCAATTCTCTGATAAAGCTCCTGATGCTGTTTATCAATTTCCGGATGACCAACAGCCAAGGATTCATTCCACTTTATTGCCATCTGCCCCTCCTTGAAATTAGCTTGTTAACAATATTTTCGGCCTTTTAGGGGCAGAGCCTTAGTAAAAAAATTACCCTCGAAAATAGATTTTTCTTTTAAATTGCTGTACACAATCAATACCAGTAATATTAACCATAACATTGTAATTATTTGACTTTGCAGCAACCATACATTAACTGCTTGATCGATCCAAGGCGACCGGTATGAACCCACCTGATTGGTCTGAAGCAATCCCCAGATAAAATCCTTGAGTTGTGCTGCTATTTCTGGATTTTGTCGCGGATCTCCCAAGACAATATCATTATAGAACGGTTGCTCTGCTCCAAATAACATCCGGAAGTCTTCAGCAAAAGTCTCCTCACTCGACTGGTTCCACGCTTCGGAATTGGCTTTCCCCGGGCCTTGCCAACTACCACCACGGATTTGATGGTATTGCTCCCATAACAGACGGCCCTTTTTTGTAGTCTCCGGCATATAAGTCATATGAATATGGTGCCCGATTTCATGCAACAATGTTACTTCTAAATCTTTGACATCCGGTTCAACGAATGACGGTAACGCAAAAATAATACTAAAACCAGTCCCTCCAACACCACTCACTCCGGAAGCCTGATAAGGCATTAAAAAGATCCGGTAGTTCCGCAGCGTCTGTTTTGGTAGTTCCGGTAGTAATTTTGCTAAGATCGATTGCACTTGGGCAGGTTCAAATTTAACACCTTCATTGCTATCGTCAAGTAAATACCCTTTTAATTCATGTTGAGGTGCAATGAGCTTTCCAGACTTTAAGATTTGTAATTGTTCTTGTACCGTTAGATATTTGCTCCATAATCTTTGACTTTCAGTTTCGGAATATACTTTAATCCCTGCGATTGTATTAAATCCCATCGTAGCTTCTAAACGTTTCAGTTCGGAAGCTGTCTCTTGAAGCGATTTTACAATCTGATGTCGGCTGTATTGTTGATAATCGTTTCCCTCTGTTATTGCAACTTGATTGGATAAAGCAAACAGCCGAATTTGAATTATGCAATAGATTATTAAGATTATCATTGTAACAGTTCGAAATTTTACTCTGTTGTTCATCATTTTAATCACCAGCCTTTTGCTGAACCCATTCTATCACAGAGTAATATATTATGTAAACTAACATCTTTTGAGAATCATTGATCACGGTGGTAATTATTAAAAGTTTTTACCGGTTTAGCTCAATGGATAGCAATTATCCCTATTTTCCTCTATAAATCGCTTCATTTCGTGCATTATCGATGAAGGATTCTTGAACAATAACCAGAATTATACATCCAAAATTTCCTTGTTATCAAACCTGTTGCTATTCTTTGATATTTTCAGTCCAAATAAAATAGATTACAAGTAAAGGAGTTAACCATGACCAATTTAGCAATCGAACACTCTCACAACAGTAATAACGAAGCGATTTTCTTACCGTTCAGCCAAATTGAACAATTATACAACATCGCTCAAAATGGCGCGGCTAAATCAATCAGTTCAATGCAGCAGTTTTTAGGTATCAATGTTGATATCCATCTAAACTGCCTATCATTTTTATCATTACCAATTTTAATTGATCGAATCAATTTGTATTACCGGAATCATTTAGGATTTCATCTGCGTTTTTCAGGAGAGATAACTGGTGAGATTTATACCTTCTTTGGTGAAAAAGATGCCACAATTCTGATCGAAAAGATGTTAGGTCATCATCGCCGTTTTAAATATCCCAGAAGATTCAACCGCCTTGAAATTTCGGTCCTTGCCGAACTGGTTAATGTCTTATCAAATTCATTTTGGCGCGCCCTGACTGACAAAACAGCAATCAACTGGACAATTTCCCCGCCGACACAAATAACCAATTTGGAACGTTCATTATTTTATTCAGCAAAAATATATCCAGTTGACCAGTTTTTAGTACATTTTGAATATTTAATTCCTGACTTGGATGTCAGGATTCAATTTATTGTCTTACCAACCCAAAAAACATTAAAAAAGATCTTCACCAAGCTGGCTGTTCTCGAACGGACAAAAAATCTTGCCGTTGATAATTTTGTAAGCTAAAAAGCCATCAGTCTAACTCATCAATGGTGAGACTAAAACTTGGAACAAAATTTTGCATAAAGTAATCTACTTCAGGCATTTGAAAGGAATCAATCTCCTTTTTGATTGAAGCCTCTGCCTGGCTAAACTCTTGATTACCAACTTTTAATTCTTCAATGCATTTCAAATAAGCGCAGATTTTATCGGCGACTTTAACTAATTTATGTTCTGCGGAATCGTCCTGCTGAGCAGTGAATAATCGTTCATAATCCGGCTGCAGTTCAATCGGAAGCATTTGAAAGATCTTTTTCCTGGCAATCAGTTCAATCTCCCCATAAACCTTTTTGATCTCAGGATTATAGTATTTGATCGGTGTTGCCAGATCTCCCGTAATTATTTCACTTACTTCGTGAAACATTGCGATCACCGCTGCCCGTTCCGGATTGACTGTCCCATTGAAAAATTTGTTCTTAATAATCGCAAGACCATGAGCAATCATTGCAACCTGTAAACTATGCTCCTGGATATTTTCTAAGTGGGTATTGCGCATCAGCCCCCACCGGTTAATAAATTTCATCCGTGCTAAATAGGCAAAAAAATGACTCACTTCTGATACCCCCATTTAGAAATTAAAAATCCGGGGTTCTCCCGGATTATATCGTAGTAACTCTACCGCCACCGCGGCCTCCTCTTTTAGACTCAACATTCTTACGCAATGCTGATTGTCTTTCATCGGAGTCTTTTAAAAATTTACTAAGTTTATCTTCAAATGAAGCCTGCTTACTTCGACTATTATTAAAGCTATTATTGTTATTGGTATTTCTTTCAGCATTAGGCTGGGCCTGTCTGATTGAAAGACCTATTTTACCATTATCAAGAGTCAAAACTTTTACTTTGACCAGATCCCCTTGTTTGATAAAGTCTTTGACATCTTTAACATACTTATCTGCAACTTCAGAGATGTGAACTAATCCTGTTTCTCCACTGGATAATTCAATAAACGCACCAAAATTCGTTATTCCAGCAACTTTCCCTTCAACGATCTGGCCAACCTCTAATGCCATACTTGCCTATTGCCTCACTTTCATATCTTTTTTTAATACAATATAGTTTATTATATCCCAGCTAGAAAAGTGTTGTCAAGGCAAGCTTTTTAGGTCTAAAACAAAAGTCGATTTTACATAATGACAATCAAGATTAAAATCGCAACACTTTTATACCATTAAATCAATTAGTCGCTTTAGTTCCAACCTTGTACTCTTCAGGTTGAGCAGGGTAGATACTGATATTTTCCAAGGTTTTTTTGGTTGTTCCGTCCTTATAAGTAATGATCCGATACAGTGCTACTTTATAACCTTTTCTCCCATCACTTTCCTTAACTCTTTTCCCACTCTCCAAAGTTGGATCCTTAATCTCCTTTACTTTAAAGGGGTATGTTGCCAACGTCTCTGTTTTAAACGACACACTCTCCCAGTCCGTCTTCTCTCCTAAAATTGCTACTCTGACATAAGGGGGTTCCACTACTGCAGTGATTAGGATTGGAGTTTTCAAGGTATTCTCAAACATAAAATCCAACCCGTCATAAACAACGGTTGCATCACGTCCTAATGGCACATAGGCGCTTGGTATTGTATGATTTTGACGCTTTAAAACCTTAAGATTGGCAAGCATTACTGCATTATAAAGTGTTGTTGATACCTGACAAACACCGCCGCCAATACCAGGGACTAACTTCCCATTCAATACCACCGGTGCTTCTTTATAACCTGTTTCAGCCAACCTTGGCCCTACCCAGGTATTGAATGAAAAACCCTGACCAGGATAAACAATAACATTATCAATTGCCAAGGCGGCATTTTTTAAGTTATGGGAACGATCAATCAATCGCGGGTTATATCTGGTTTTATACATTCCCAATACTTGATTTAAACTCCATTTTTCGATCTCATTCGCTGTTAAAGCCGGCTTGATTAGTTTAACCGGAATCTCAATCCGGGCCGTCTTTTTAACAGATACAGCCGTCTCCAACAACCCGGTCAGCTGTTCTCTTAAAACCTCGCGACCTTCTTTTCCCGGAGTAAATGTGACTTCTCCATTGACATCCACATAAACATGAGCCCGAACCGGTTCTTCCGCTAAAGTTGTCTCTAGCAACCGATAAAATGAATCCAAGGTATTTTCATTATGTTTAAACTGTAATTTGATATCCTGACTGACGCGGTTAAAATTAATCCAATTTCTGATATTTTGAAAAAGACTGCTGTTAGCTTCCAATTCATAAACTTTATTGAGTGTAGCTTCATAATCCGGATTAATTCCGATTGCGCCTAAAACAACCCCAAAACTGCGATCTTTATAGCTTAAAATCACTTTTTTCTGCAATAACGGTTCAATCTTTTCCTTGATGATTTTTTCTGCCTCTTCACGGTATAATCCGCCAATTGGAACACCGGCAACACATACTCCGGGAATTATTCTGCCCTGTGACCAGAAATAGTAGATTCCTACTATGGCGATCAAACCCAAAATAACACCCAGCATTACATAGATGAATATTTTTATCGCTGCTGATAATTTGACTGTTAAACTCTCCAAGATAAATCCTCCAAAACCTTATGTTTGCAATTGTATTAGTTACTATTATAAAATATTCGACTAAATTTTTCTTTTTCCTATATTTTTAAAATCAACCACTCAATTTTTTCCTTTGATTTAATGGTTTAAAACTCTTTTATCTGATCCGACTGCTTTACCGCAAAATTCCAACCGACTAACACTGACAATGTTTCCATTTTATGTATAAGCACCACTTTAACTTCATATAATAAAATATCTTTTTTAGAGGGAGTTTATCAGATGTGGAATCCGTCAATTAAGTCAAAAACCAATCAAAACAGCACTTTAGAGCTTAATTCCCGTGTTCATGTGGAACAGAGCGCAGCAATTAAGATCTTCCAAGCGAATCTTGAGCTTTTTCTAAATCAGTTGTACGATAATTACTCTGACATCATTATTTTATGTATTGGGACCGACCGTTCAACAGGAGACAGCTTAGGTCCGTTAGTAGGTACCAAACTACACCAATTAGGTCTCAAAAAGGAAATGGTCTATGGGACTTTGGATGAACCGGTTCATGCTGTTAATCTTCAAGAGACAATTAACCAAATTAACCAAACTTACAAAAACCCATTTATCATAGCTATTGATGCTTGTCTGGGCCGTTCTGAAAGCGTTGGCTACATTAGTATTAAAGAAGGACCATTACAACCGGGAACCGGGGTTAACAAAGATTTGCCAGCCGTAGGCGACCTTCAAATCATCGGGATAGTAAACATTGGTGGATTTATGGAATATATGGTGCTTCAAAATACCAGACTGAGTCTTGTGATGAAGATGGCTGAAATAATCAGCCGCGGTATTTACAACTCGATCAATAAATCTGTAAATACCGTTCCGGTCATTGACGAATTAATACCGCATTACGAACCAGTCCATCACAATTAACTTATCATAAATAATATCAAAAAAGCCCTCAAAAGGGCTTTTTAATATTATTAATTCCAATCAAATTATAAAATGCTCTTTTCGGTCTCTTTATCAAAGAGATGAATTTTGTTGGCGTCAAATACAACTTGATGAATCTCTCCGTCTTTAGCAGTTGAATGAGCTTCAACGGTAGCAGTAAATGTATGTTTGCCAATTGATAAGAACAAGTTAATTTCGGAACCCATAAGCTCAGTAAGATCAACCATTGCGTTAATTTTCTCTTCTTCAGTGGCATTTGGAAGATTACATGCTTCCAAAATTGCTTCAGGTCGAATTCCAAAGATAATTGGCTTATTAAGATATTGACGAACATTTTTAAATCTGCTTTCCGGAATCTTCACTTTGAAAGCTTCAAAATCAACATACAAACTACCATTAATTTCTTTAACAACACCATCAAGGAAGTTCATTGGCGGTGTGCCGATAAATCCTGCAACAAAGACGTTACTTGGATTGTCATAAACATCTAATGGTGAACCAACCTGTTGAATGATACCGTCTTTCATAACTACCATACGATCTGCCATGGTCATTGCTTCGGTTTGATCGTGAGTAACATAGATAAAAGTTGTTTGCAAACGGTTATGCAATTTACTAATTTCTGCACGAGTTTGAACCCGTAATTTAGCATCCAAGTTTGATAATGGTTCGTCCATCAAGAATACTTGTGGTTCACGAACAATCGCACGTCCTAATGCAACACGTTGTCTTTGTCCACCGGATAAAGCCTTTGGTTTACGATGTAAGAAGTTTTCAATTCCTAAAATCTTAGCTGCTTCTTTAACACGGCGATCAATTTCGCTTTTGGGGAATTTACGCAATTTTAAACCAAACGCCATATTGTTATAAACATCCATATGAGGATATAAGGCGTAGTTTTGGAAAACCATTGCAATGTCCCGATCTTTTGGAGCAACATTATTTACGATTTTATCTCCGATATATAAATTACCTTCAGAGATCTCTTCTAATCCAGCAACCATCCGCAATGAGGTGGTTTTACCACAACCTGACGGGCCAACAAAAACGATAAACTCTTTATCTTTGATCTCAAGGTTAACATCGTTGACCGCAACAACTCCTCCCGGATATCTTTTGTAGACGTGCTCAAATACTACTCTTGCCATTCTGAAAATATCCTCCTTATATAAAATTATTTTTGTAAAACTTATTTATGTGTAACAGCAATACATATCATAATTCTTGATTTTCAGAAAAAAAAGCGGTAAAATATAATAGAGTATAAACTTAATATACTAATTATGTTTAGTGTTGTATTTAATTTATATTTTGAAAATTCTTTTATTTTTTAATTAATTTAACACGATCTATATTCGACATTTTTTTCTATTTTCCTGCACTTAGTTTGTAACTTCTCCATAAACTTTTCTAAAGCTCCAAATTCTATAACCCAAAAACTTTTATTAATATAATCAACCATTACCTAATTAGTTATATCTACTCAATATATTTATGAGACAAGTATAAAGATTATTCATTATCATTTAATATACATTAAAATTGCTTCAGCAACACCGTCAGCATTATGATCAGCGACAACCAGGTCTGCTTTCGCCTTCACGATATCATCTGCGTTACCAACTGCAACGCCAACACCTGCCCATTCAATCATTTCCAGATCATTAGGCGCATTTCCGATCGCCATTACCTCTTCTGCTCTAATCTGCCATTTTTCAGTTAAGTTCTTTAAAGCTAACCCTTTGGAAACTCCCTTGGCTAAGATCTCAACAAAATAAGGTTTTGATTTAACAAAATCCAGATCATTGCCGAACTTTTTTTCTAATTTTTTCATGATACAATCAATCTGTTCAACTTCAGCAAAACCCAACATTTTATGTGGTGAATTGGCTTTTAATAATCTGGAGACATCCCCGACAGGATTTGGAGTAACCCCAGCAAATTTAGCGTAAGTCTGCCCCCATTTAGTCAACTGATCCATATATAATTGATCATCAAGATATACATTCAAATGGATTCCAGCTTCGCGAAAGATTGTTACAATTTCAAGTGCCAATAAATTATTGACCGGTTGATGATATAGCACTTCTTCAGTAACTGATTCCTTAATCAATGCGCCATTATAGGCAACCAAAGGCAGATTCATCCCCAATTCATTTGAATATGTAAGCATTGATTGATACATCCTGCCGGAAGCCAATAAAACTTTAACTCCCTTTGACATAGCTATGCTTATTGCCTCTTTGTTAGCTTCCGAGATTGTTAAATCGGGTTTAAGAAGCGTGTCATCCAAATCAATCGCAATACATTTAATCATTTAATTCCTTCCTCCGTTTCAGCTAGTACTTTTTAAGAATATCATAAATTAACGGTTTTTGGTGCTTTTTTAATGTTAAAGTTTTATGTATCGCGATTTGAAACAGTTAGCAGTATTTTAGCAGTTACTTGACCAAATAAAGAAATTAACCAGGTAAAATACTCTCTACCTGGTTAATGCTTCAATCTCATCTTTAGTTAACTCTCGATACTCCCCCGGAGCTAAATCGGGATCCAGGACCAAACTCCCCATTGAGATTCGCTTTAAATAAAGCACCTTTTTGCCTAAAGCCTGAAACATCCTTTTAATCTGGTGAAACTTTCCTTCGCGGATTGTGATCATCACTTCTGAAATCGGGCCTTCAAAGGTAACCTCCAACTTCCCCGGTAAAGTACAATAACCATCATCCAAAACAATCCCTTTTGCAAACGCCTCTTGATCGCCACTGGTAACCCAACCGTCGATTTTCGCAAAATAACATTTATCAACATGCTTTTTGGGAGATAATAGGTTATGGTTTAATTCGCCATCATTAGTTAAAAGCAATAGTCCCTCGGTATCTTTATCGAGGCGTCCGACCGGAACAATATCTTTATTATGATATCGAGTTTCAATCAGATCCAATACCGTAGTTGCCTTTAGATCTTCCGTAGCAGTGATCACACCGGCAGGTTTATTCATCATCAGATAAAAAAATCTCTGGAAAACAATCGGTTGCCCATTTAAACAAACCTGATCATGATCCGGACTAACCTGAAATGCTGGATCTTTAATCATCACTGCATTAATTGTAGCTTTACCATTTTTTATCAACAGCTTCACTTCACTACGACTGCCACAACCCATATTTGCCAAGTATCGATCTAAACGCAAACCGGAAACCTCCCCTGAAACCAGTTAAAATTGCTCCGATGATTCCACTTGATCAGTATTGGTTAAATCAATAGAATCA
Organism: Bacillota bacterium; assembly: GCA_029553165.1. Lineage (GTDB taxonomy): Bacteria > Bacillota > UBA4882 > UBA8346 > UBA8346 > JAKPCT01. Next base: position 60,325 of record JAKPCT010000291.1, on the reverse strand, counting down.
TCAGAATCATCGAGGTTATTCTCACCAGTTTCAGCTTCTTTCTTGCCCTTAAAAAATTTATACCATAATTTATAAGCATAACTGGCCGGGATATTATTTTCATTAAAGACTTCTTTGTAAGTGTTTTTATTGAAGAAACCCGGTATTACCGCCTGACCCGTATCCGGATCAACATCAGCCCAGACAATTCCTGTTGGTTCGGTAAAATTTTTAGCCGTTTGGTTAGCGGTTATCTGCTTCATATAACTCCCCCATAACTCAGCAGCAACACCACTGGTAATAGTCCGTTCCTTATATTTCATTGGCTGCTCCTGACGGTCATTCCCAATCCAAACAGTAGTGATGATCTCCGGTGTGTACCCTACAAACCAGGCATTTGTATAATCACTGGTAGTCCCGGTCTTACCGGCTACAGGGTGATTTGACAGTTTCGCTTTCTGTCCCGTGCCTTGCTCGACAACATCCTGCATCAACATTGTCATAATATAAGAAGTCTGCGCTGACAGTACCGCTTTTTTTTCCGGTTCAAAACGTTTGATAACCTCACCGTTACGATTGACGATTCGCCGAATCGCATTTGGTTTAATATATACTCCCAAATTAGGAAAGGTAAGATAAGCCGCTGTCAACTCTAACGGAGTAACTCCTTTGGTAAGCCCTCCTAAAGCTAAAGGCGCTAAATTAAGATCATTTTTCGTCCCTTTCTTGACCAGACTGGTGATTCCCATTCGTTCAATCTGTTCCACAACCGTATCCAATCCCAATTGTTGCAATAATTGAACCGCAACCGTATTTAACGAATGGCGCAGTCCCACCCTCAAAGTAACCGGGCCTCGGAATTGACGGTCATAATTTTCCGGCACCCACACAGTTCCATTGGGTAATGTTATCTCTAACGGCTGATCTTCAATTATTGTAGCAGCAGTATAACCTTTTTCGAGCGCTGTTGCATAAACGAATGGTTTGATTGCCGATCCGGGTTGCCGGTAAGAATTAACACTGCGATTATATTGACTTTGAGTATAATTACGGCCGCCAACCATCGCCAGAATCTCACCATTGGTTGTCCCCAGTGACACCAACGCCCCCTGCGGTTGAACCTTTGCTGAAGCAATCTGTGGCATTTTGGCCATTGTCCGTTCTGCTTCTTTTTGATAATTCAAGTCCAAAGTAGTATAGATTTTATAACCGCCAAAACGTAGTTCTTCTTCAGTAAAACCTTCATGAGTAACTAAATAATCTTTGATATAGTCAAGAAAATAACCACCAACCGCAACCGCTTCACTTTGTTTTACGATATTAAGCTTCGCATCTTTTGCTTTTTGATATTCAAAGTGCGTAATATATTTCTGCTCCAACATTTTTTTCAGTACTAAATTACGCCGGTCTTTAGCCTTGGCCGGATCTTTTAAAGGCGAATAATTTTCTGGGCTTCGAATCATCCCGGCAATTAAAGCTGCTTCCTCCAGCTTCAATTCATTTGCTGTTTTATTAAAGTAATATCTTGAGGCAGCTTCAACACCAACATTACCATGTGCCAAATATATACTGTTTAAATACAGTTCCAGGATCTCTTTTTTGGAATAAGTTTGTTCGATCTGAACTGCCAACGACATATCTTTAAACTTCCGTGAGATGGTTCGTTCCGAAGTCAACAATGAGATCTTCGCCAGTTGCTGCGTGATAGTGCTCCCGCCCTCCATATAGCCACCCGGTTTAAGATTATTGACCGTAGCCCGGGCGATACCTCTTAAATCAATTCCATTATGACTATAAAACCGGGAATCTTCGATCGCTACCACGGCATTCTGTAAATGAGGTGTAACTTTGGAGATTGGTGTCCAAATCCGCCGATAGTGATATAAATTTCCGATCAGTTTACCATTGCGATCATACACTGCTGATGCTGAACGCATATTTTCTAACTTCTCCCGAAAATCCTTCGGCAGAGTAGCACCATAAACAATAGCTGTTCCTAAAATAATAATTATCAAACCAATTAACATAACAGCAGTAATAACTTTTTTTAACTTCAATCGATCATCTCCATATTACAAAGTAGATCAATTCCAATCTAAACGTATCATAATTTGAACGGCTTTACCAGTCAGATTAACTGTCATTCCCGGAATAGTTTGGTAATAATAGCATTAACTTTACGATTACTTATCCCGATTTCGATAATAATCGCAACACCGATCCCGATTATGTAACAAAGTAAATCACTCCATAAAAATCCTCGTCCCAGCAGTAATCCTCCAATTTTATTCTGACGTAAAGCATTAAGCCAAGGATTCCGGATTAACTGACTTAACTCTATCAGCGTTGCCAGAATACCAGCGCTGACTGCAAGCCTTACAGTTGTTAAAGATTTAAATATTGTTCCCAATATTAAAAAAACCATCATCCCCCATAATACATCGCCCAAATATAATCGCACCCAAGCAAATTATAATCCAATTGGAATGTATCGGGATAATAACCCCAAGATCACTACCGCTACTGTCAATCCCAAATAGACTTTCCTTTGACGTACCTGACCCATAAATAATCTCCCTTACTTGTTGTGCTTACCGCTCAAAATCATTTTACTATTAATTCTCATCCGACACCATAGGCAAAATTTACATAAGATATTTACTTGGAAATTTTTCTTTATTTTTTGGCAGAATATGTTATAATAATTTGCTGAGGTGGTATATCATGTCATTCACGGTTATTTTTGCTATTAAAACTTCTTTTGGACAGGTACTCTAAGATGAAAGAAGGGCTTAAAAAGCTCCTCAAAAGCATCGGCAATATGAAAGAAGAACAGAAGGAGCTACTTAAATATATCGGTTATTTTTTCCTCCTGATTCTGCTTTGTTATCCACCTGCATACGGCTATGCGGTTGCCGCCCGGCCGGAGAACCGAATTATGCTCATGTGGCCGATGTTTGTAATGCTAGTGATCGCGACGGTTGAGATGTTAATTGTTCATGGTGTTTATTATATTATTGAGAAAAGGAGAGAGCGGCATGAAAACAAAAATAACCATCAACAAAGTAATGATGATTGACATCCCTGAAGAAGAAATTGATGAGAACGTCTCCAATGCTGAAGCCCTGGAACGGGTCAACTACCACATCTTCAACGTCCTAAAAGAGAGTGGAATTGGCTGGGAACTGTCCAACGACAAATACCGCGGTGTTGGGATCTTGGACCTCACTCGCTTCAAGTGAGATCCTCATCGGTATATATTATTTTCAAATTTATTGTCAAAGTTACAAATATCACAAAAAGGGGGTGTTGCAAAATGCAGCCCCCATTTTTTACAACAAGAAGAAATTGCAGGCTCCAAAGAGCCTGCAAAAACTGTATAATTGAGTTATGAGAAACAAATTATACAATAAAAATTATACTGGATTTAATGGAAAGTATCAATTAATTCTTCCATTAAATTACGAAAAGTTAAACAAGGCGTACTCTTCCAAGGGAAGAAAATCAGCAGTCGAGCCCAAAATCTTGTTTATAGTATTAACATACGCTTACATGAACAATATTTATTCCAGCCGAAAAATTGAAACAGCATGTCGAAGAGATATTAATTTTATGTGGCTTTTACATTTTGTTTAACGGTTAACAACAAAAATACCAGTTGCAAATGCATCGTTTGTCCCATCGCTTAATGCTTCAGCCTGTCCGTTCTTCCAATATTTGGCAACGTTTTTTGTTCCATTATTCTCATACCCTGCCACATAAACATCATTGCCTACTACATAGATTGAACGGGCTTCGGCAGTTTGTTCACCATTAGTAAGAGGCTCTTCCTGACCTTTCTTCCAATATTTAGCGACATTATTGATGTCACGTCCTGTCACAATTCCCTCACACCCTGCCACATAAACATCATTGCCTGAAACATAAATTGAAGTGGCACATGTATAGTCAGTCTCACCAGAAAGAGGCACTCCATGACTGTTTTTCCAATATTTGGCGACGCATCCGCTCCCATTATACTCATAACCCGCCACATAGACATCAATACTTCCTTTCTTTCCGCCTTTGCCGCCTCCTCCACCACAACCAGCGACAGTTAATGCAATGATTAACAGTGCCATTAAACTTATTGGGATTATTCTTTTCATATTTCCTTCCTCCTATAACTAACTACTTTATTCGTGTCGGCTCTAAATTAATTAGTTATTGCTAATTTGTTAAATTCATTATATCAATGCAAATAATTACTGTCAAGTTAAACAATTGCAATAGTTGACCGCAAAAAATATCACATACAAAAAGCCTTGAAATAATTAAATTACTTCAAGGCTTTCAGTTCAATCTTAAGTGCATTATTGCACCAATAAATTGGTCATTTCCACCTGACAACCCGGTTTTCCAAGATCGCAACCGCATAATAAAGGACTACCGCTACAACGCATAATATTAGCATACTGGCCATTACCAAGCTCATATTGAAAACTTGCCCGCCATAGACAATCAGGTACCCCAGTCCTTCTTTAGAGACCAAAAATTCACCGACAATCGTGCCAACCAATGACAGTCCTAAATTGACTTTTAAGGCGGCAATTATTGTTGGTACCGTCGCCGGCAGAGTAACCTTGGTTAATATTTGCATTCTGGTTGCTCCGAAACTCTGGAGCAGTTTGATCTTATCCGGATCGACCTCGTTAAAACCATTTAAAACCATCATAATGGTTACAATGATCGAGATTGCTAACGCCATTGCAACTATCGCCACGGTACCACTGCCCAGCCATACAATAAAGACCGGTCCCAACGCCACCTTCGGGATGCTGTTTAACAAAACAATATATGGATCGAGGATTGAAGCTACCGTTTTTGACCACCATAACAGGATTGCAATCAAGGTTCCTCCCAATGTCCCCAGGACAAACCCGATTGTCGTTTCACCGACTGTAGTTCCAATGTGAATAAAGAGCTTCCCGGAATTAAACAAGTTGACAATGGTGGTAAAAACCTTGGTGGGTTGACTCGTTATAAACGGATCAATCCATTTGAAGGCAGCCCCAATCTCCCAAAACACGATCAAGAACAGACAGATCAAAACCTGATAAGTAGCGATTAATAATTCTTGTTTGCGAACCTGCTCCAGATAACAGCCATGAGTCTCTGAAACCGCACCTCGTCGTAACCAGCGCTGCCATTTAGTAATATTATCTTGATTACATTGCAGCTTCATGGCTTACCTCCAACTCATTCCAGATTTGTTTAAAATAATCCCGAAACTCCGGAGCCTGCCTGGCAGCAAATGGTGAGCCGTTCTTCCCGGTAAGATCAATCAAGTATTCCGATTTAACCGTTCCGGACCGGGGGGTTAAGATGATAACCCGATCGGACATCGCAATTGCTTCGGCAAGATCATGGGTAACCTGAATCACTGTTTTCTTCTCCCGTTTTAAAATCGTAGCAACTTCCTCTTCCAATGCCAGTCTGGTCTGGTAGTCCAAAGCCGAAAACGGTTCATCTAACAACACTATCTCCGGTTCCAAAGCCAGGGTGCGGACAAGTGCCGCTCTCTGCCTCATTCCACCCGATAGTTCGGAAGGATATTTATTTAAAAAGTCTTTTAATCCATAGCGGATCAACAACTCATCTACAAACTCCCGGTGCTGTTGATCGGCTTTCTTCCTTACTTCCAGACCAAGCATCGCATTTGCCCGAATGGTCCTCCATTCAAATAAGTGGTCATGTTGCAGCATATATCCTACTTTTAGCGAGACACCTTTAACCTCCTGACCATCAATTCTGACAACTCCCTGCGTCGGGAGAAGCATCCCCGCAATTAATGAGAGGATGGTACTTTTACCACAACCACTGGGTCCTAAAATGGAGATGAATTCTTCCGGTTGAATCTGGAGGTTAACATCAGATAAGGCAACTATTTCACCACTTTTATTCACATATTTTAAACCGACATCCTTCAATTCGACCTTATTCATGGTTGTTCCCTACCACTATTCACTGACATCTTTAATTGCCTGAATTGCAAACTTGGTTTCAACCATCTTTTCGTATGGAACCAACTTGCTAAGTTCACCGGCTTCCTGAATGATGGTCTGCAAATGATTGAACGCCGTATTGGTCATAATAGGGTTTTGCGACCAGGTATCCTGAGCTTTATAACGTCGAATCGCCATCAATAAGATGTCCGCTTCAATATCCGGGAAAAACTCTTCGATTGCCTCCGCGATCTCTTCGGAACTATGGTTTTGAACCCAGATCTGCCCCCGGTAAATTGCATTGGTAAACCGTTGAATTATTTCGGGATTCTTTTTGAGATAATTTTTACGGGCATGATAAGCCGTATAGGGAATAACTCCGCCTTCAACCCGAAATGAAGCGACAACATAGCCGACTCCCTCTTTTTCCAGTGCCGATACAGTTGGCTCAAACAGTTGAATAAAGTCGCCGGTCCCGCTTTTAAAAGCACCGGCAGTGGCCGTAAACTGAATATTCTGAATTATATTAACATCAACCCCGGGTTTGATATTGTTTTTTCGCAGGACATGTTCCAGAAGCATTTGGGGGACGCCTCCGGGACGACTGCCGATAATCACTTTATTTTTAACAGCTTCCCATTTGAAATCCGGCATCGGTTGACGCGCCATGAAGAAGGAACCATCGCCTTTAGTCAACTGCGCAAAAGCCACCAGATAATCTTCCGCCCCTTGGTTATAAACATAGACCGCCGCTTCCGGCCCGAAAAATCCAATATCCACACTTCCTGACACCAGCGCCGCCGCCCCTTTGTCAGCGCCCCAAGCCGTTGAGAGCTCAATCTTTAAACCTTCCTCTTCAAAAAAGCCTTGACTGATCGCTACATACTGCGGGGCGTAAAAAACCGACCGCACAACCTCCGACAACTTAATACTGGTAACCCCGGAAGTCTCTTTTGAACACGATACACCAGTCAAAATAACCAGCGATAATAATACACCAATTAACACTCGCCGCATTGAACTCACTCCTTTTTGATGCATCTTATGCATTTAGCCCAGACAGCGTGATTGATTACCGGCAACCGATTAATTGGTATATTCTTGGGCCTGTTACATAGAGTTTACTACACGACAATTCAAGCGGGGGATCGGTATGAAATCAAGACCAAATTTGTTAAACTTCTTCTATCTGCTAGGTTCGGGACTGGCAATCCATTTTATGGGGACAGTTTATCGGATTTGGCTGGCCCGTAAAATCGGAGCTGACGGATTAGGGGTTTTTCAGATGGCATACCCGGTTTACCGGTTGTTAAGCGGTTTAGCAACTATTGGATTGCCAATGGCAATTACCAAATGGGTTGCCGAATATCTCGAAAAGAAAGAATTTAACAAAATCAACCAATTAAAAATTTGGTCTGTCAAAACAGTTATTATTACTTCATTAATCAGCAGTATTTTACTGTTTCTCTCCGCGCCATTACTGGGGAAGTATGTCTTTGCGGATCCCAGAGTTAAATTCTCGTTATTAATCATTTGTATTGCCATACCATTTTCGGCTCTTTCGGCAATTTACCGCAGTTACTTTCAGGGTTTTTCTTTAATGGCGCCTACGGCGTTATCCGAAATTACCGAGCAGATCTCCGAGATCACTACTGCTTGCCTGTTATTGATGTTTCTGTTTCCAGTTATTAAATTGGAATCATCCGCCATTCCGATGATTGGGTTAACCGTTGGCGAAATTGTCTGCTTTCTCACAGTCTATTATTTCAATAAATATAAACATTCAATTCCCATTAATACCTCTAATATCGAAAACATTCCCCGATTGGCAATCTTTAACTATGCCTGGCCATTACTGTTAAATCAAATTGTGGTCTCAATCAGCGCTGCCAGCGAAGCATCTTTAGTCCCTAAATTATTAATCAGTAATGGTTATACCTTGTCACAAAGCACCAACATCTTTGGAGTATTAAACGGGATGGCAGCACCGGTAGCTTTCTTCCCGTTGATCTTTATGCTTCCGTTAGCTTCAGTGTTATCACCCCAAGTCAGTTCCGCAGCACAAACTAATCTTTCATCCGTTTTTCAAAAGAAGATTCAGCGTTATTATTTAGCAGCAATCTGCATCTGTCTCACCGGATTTTTTTTAATCTTTTGGAATGCCAGACCATTGGCATTATTTCTCTATGGCAATGTCTCCAGTGTCGATCTGATTCGTCTGTTGGTGATCGGCCTTCCCTTTGCCGGAATCGCAATTCTAAATTTAACTATTTTAAGCGCAGCCGGTTCCAGCAGTATAATTCTGATGTTAAGTTTATGGGGGATCGGCTTAAAGACCATGCTTTTCTTTATTTTAATCAAACCACTTGGGATTAACGGAGCGGCATGGTCAATAACAGTAACTCAAATTTTCATCTTTTTGGCCAGTTTTGCCAAGATCAGTTCTATCTTTCAACTCGACGCAAAAATTCACCCCAGATTGCCGCAGCTGTTCCGCTTCCCAACGGTACTCCTTTAGCCTGTAACGGTTTTCCGGCTTGATCATTTCCAAGCCATACCCCTGCCAACACGGTATCGGTGTAACCAATGAACCAAGCATTCGTATTCCGGTTAGTAGTTCCGGTCTTCCCTGCAGCCTGTTTTTCTGCGATCCGGGCCCGCAATCCGGTCCCTCTGGTAATCACTCCTTCCATGATCGAAGTCATCGCCACAGCGATTTCCGGGCTAATTACCTGTCGTTGCCGTGGCCCGGCCTGAAAAATCAGTCTCCCTGAACCATCATAAACCCTGGTTATCCCAAATGGTTCCGAATATACCCCCTGATTCGCAAATGGACTATATGAAGCAGTTAATTCCAATAAATTAACCCCTTTAGTTAATCCTCCCAAAGCTAAAGGAGCTAAACTATGATCATTTTTGGTTCCGGTCTCTACCAAGTTGGTGATTCCCATGCGTTTCATCTGTTCCATTACCCGACCAATCCCAATATTTTGGACCAACTGAATTGCAACCGTATTGACTGATTCTTCTAATGCTCTACGAAGTGTGATCAATCCCCGATATTTGTTATCATAGTTTTGGGGGCGCCAAATCTTTCCGGCAACTTCAAGTTCTAAGGGCTGATCTGACAGTTCTGAGTCCGGACTATACCCTTCTTCCAAAGCGGCTGCAAAGACAAATGGTTTAATTGCTGAACCCGGCTGCCGCAGTAATTTATAACTCCGGTTAATCTGGGCGGCAGAGTAGCGTCTCCCGCCCACAATCGCTAACAATCCGCCATTTTGAGCATTAATTGCTACCAAAGCTCCTTGTGGTTGCAGTATCCCCCACTGATCAGCACCGTCTTCCGGCAATTCAAGCAATGCCTGTTCCGCCGCTTTCTGGATCTCACGGTCCATTGTTGTATAAATTTTTAAACCGGCCGAACGTAAATAATTTTCATCAAATGAAGTCTGCGCCCGTAATACGTCTAATACATAGTCAACAAAATAAGCGCCAACATACGCAGTCCCCGGACGGTCAAGAATTTCTAACGGTTCATTAACACTGTCACGGTATTCGGCTTCAGTCAAATAACCATACTGCCACATCAGTTTTAAAACCAAATTGCGCCGTTTGAGCCCGGCCTGATAATTGCGAAACGGCGAATAATATTCGGGACTTTTAGCTAATGCCGCTATTAATGCGCCTTCAGCAATTGATAACTTGGTAACCGGTTTTCCAAAATAAACCTCTGCAGCAGCCGCGATCCCCCAGGTCCCATGCCCCAAATAAATACTATTGAGATAAAACTCTAATATCTGATCTTTGGAATACTGTTGTTCAACTCTGATTGCATAAGACATCTCTAAAATCTTCCGCAGAAAGTCTTTTTCATTGGTGAAAAAAATATTCTTAACCAACTGCTGTGTTATTGTGCTTCCACCTTGGAGTTTACTTCGTGTCCGAAGATCATGGTAAAGCGCCCGGGTAATCCCCCGGATATCAATCCCCTTATGTTGATAAAAACGTGCATCTTCAGTAGCAATAAACGCTTCGCGTAACTTAACCGGAATCTGATCAATCTTAATCCACAACCGAGGTTTTCCATACAGTGTTGCGATTGCTGCTCCTTCGCGGTCATAAACGGTAGAAGCAACTTTACTCTGCTCCAACGCTCCCCGCAAATCCAATCGCCAAACCCACGGATTAAAAAAGACTAAGCATAATAATACCAACCCCGCTAATAATATTAATCCCAAAAAAAAGCGGGGAATTTTCCGTCGCGGTTTAGCCCTTTTTTTACTCCTCTTCTTTGATGGCATAATTGTTCCCCTCCCTGATATTAGAGTGGGTTAATTGACTGACTTTTATTACTATAGCTTGCTTAAACAAAACTATTTAGTAAGGAAGCGACATTTTATTGATAAATTGGAATATGTTATAATTAGATCATATTTGGTACTTTATTATTGTTAACCAGGAGGTTCCCGATGACTTTAAAAGAAAAGCTGCAAGAAGAGATGAAAGTGGCACTAAAAAATAAGTCCCAACTCAAGCTCTCGGTAATCAGATTAGTAAAAGCGGCGATTACCAACTTAGAGATTGACCGCGGTCATGAATTAGATGATTCAGAAGTAATTGAAGTTTTAGCCAAAGAAGCAAAACAGCGTAAAGACGCGATCATCGAGTACGAAAAAGCTGGTCGCAATGATATTGTTGAAAGCCTAAAGATGGAATTGCAAATCTTACAAGAGTATTTGCCCGCACAGTTATCAGAGGAAGAATTAAAAGCGATCGTCCAGGAAATAATTGATTCCGTTGGAGCAACCTCCAAAAAAGACATGGGGAAGGTAATGGCAGCATTAATGCCTAAAGTAAAAGGGCGGGCTGATGGAAAAGTAGTGAACCAGTTAGTTAATTCGTTTTTAGAATAAACCGAATTTTCCTACCACACTTTTCTAGGTATAACTTCAGTTAACAAGTGAAACTATAGATTCATGGAACGCATATCACAGATATCCAAAAAGAATTTACATGTCAGAATCGATCAGGACGTTTATGAAAAGCTCCGCCACATTAGCTTCTATGAGCAACAAAGTCTGTCGGAGGTGGTCAACCGGCTCTTAATTGAGTATGTTGAGGAGAAAGCTATTGAGGAGCCCGAGATCGTTTGTCCCCCGATTCTTTAAAAACCACTGCAAAAACAATTAATTATCTACAAAATAAGATGACCCCAAAAGATTAGATTTCAGGTCTAACTAATGGGGTCAATTCAATTAATAATTCTTTTTTATTCCTTAATTAATAATTATTCTTGAGCCGGAGCGCTTACAGGACATACATTTGCGCATGCGCCGCAATCAATACATTTACCAGCGTCAATCAAATATTTATCAGAACCTTCGCTGATTGCTTCAACTGGACATTCTGGCTGGCAAGCGCCACAACTAATGCAGTCATCACTGATTTTATAACTCATCTTTAACACCTCCAAAATATGCCTTTTAGCATATAGTAATTATTGAGTTTCTTTTCGACCTGAACTCAAAAAATCCTTTAATTAATCCTTATTTTAACGAAAGAATTATTTTAATAATTGAACCTCAAATCTTAAAGGATTATTAGTGCGTTCAAAGAAACTCTTTGCATTTTCCACCTTTAAACCTGGTTCCGTATAATAAAGATGGCGTCTGATTGTCAAATTTTTGGCATCAGGAAGCGTCTGCTCCATATCATAGATCAACCCGATTAAATAAATTCCTGACGAACCATATGCATGTGGATCTCCGGTAAATTGATTGTCTGCATTCGCTTCATCTAAATAGTATGAGGTATTAATAATAGTGTCAAAATCCGCTTCATAACGATGCGCAATTATTAATCCCCCCTGTGCACCATCTAGCATCTCCCATTTCAGCGAACCCGGAATCCATATTTTATCAGGTTTTCCATCAATAACTAAACTTAAATCTAATTTTAATCCTAATAAATCAACATCGACTTTATTATTATTATTTTGATAGACCATTCCCGTTGCTTCCGGACTGTAATCATAAAAATCTAAAATAGCGCCAATCTTATGCACTCTGGCATAAGTAACTATATCTTGCCGGCTTTCATAGAAGATATGATCCCTCTGCGTAAAGACACCACTATTTGCTCCCATATAGGAACGGATTGCCCGGACTGGTCCATTGATATTTGCAATATAGCAGCCTTCGCCAGGATGTTGATGTCGCAAAGTCATGATTGATTAAGTATGGTTGAATAAAACTAATATTATTAGTATTTTTGACCTTATTATTTATTTGCGAAGTTTTCTCCAAAACCATCTCGGTAATCAATGATTGTAAAGCAGATTTATTTAATAATTGATAGTCATTGGAGACAACTGCAGCTGGTTTAATCAAATAATTGTGATCTACTGCAAAGATACTACCCGAAAAAATGGTTGTTACAAAAAGCGTAATAATTGTGAATAATAGCATTATCTTTTTCATCATATTAGCTCCTTTCAATACATAAATAATGATTAAACTAGGTCTTTTCCACCCCTTTACAGTTAATTTATCCCATATATAAGTTATCATAAAAAATTGGCAATCTCAATCATATTTGGGTTAAAAATTTGTTGTTTTTTTACATAATTACCTCTCTATCAATCTTGCTTTTTGATGCTGATTCAGTTATAATATTATCTACAACGCGGGTGTGGCTCAGTGGTAGAGCATCGGCTTCCCAAGCCGAGGATCGCGGGTTCGAATCCCGTCGCCCGCTCCATACTATCAAATTTAAATTGACTTCCCATTTTAACGGAAGTTTTCATTTTGATGTATTAAACAAATTTTGCTGGCGTAGCTCAATGGCAGAGCAGCGGTATCGTAAACCGCAGGTTGCGGGTTCAATTCCCATCGCCAGCTCCAATTTTGATCAAAAAACGGGCAACTAGTTGCCCGTTTTATTTTATGCTTAGTTATTTTTTAGAAGAGTCCGCCACAGAAGTTACAGAGTAATAAAATCAATAATGCGATACAAATACAATTGTTTTCTCCAAAAATCCCTCTACCCATATCAATACCTCCCTACTTCATTTTTATGTTTAGAATCATGCTTCTAAACACTTATCTGTTATAACATATGATTTTGTTTTCGTCTTGGAGTTAATCTTTTGGCATAATTTATATGGGATCCGGGAATATTATACTATTCTGCGGGCTCCTGCCAGACGACGTCGCCACTTGAAGTCCAACGGCGAAATATGGACCCGGGTCCGTTCTAAGACATGGATAAACGCATTTGATGTTACCATGACCCCTCCATGGGTGATAACCCCTCTGCCCATTCTGAAATAGACAAAATCCAAGGGTTGTATTTGATTTATCGGTACTTCGGTACCCAGGCGGCGAATCCCCCGCACATACCGTTCCGGATCTTTAACAAACCAATCCGCCTCATATAGACTCCCATCATTATCAGGAATATCGATACCACAATCTTTATAAAACAAGTAAGCCAGGCCCAAACAGTCTACCCCATTTAAATCCCTTCCCAAATGACGGTAAGGGACACCCAGATATTTATCAACCAATTGCTCAATCATTTTCTGATCCATCGTTATTCTCCCAATCAATCACTAAAGTTTACTTTTAGTTTATGATTGAGACACAAGAAGGTGATAAGCTTCAAAAAAGAAACAACTCATAAAGAAGTTAGAAAGTAAAAATAGACCTCGCCATCAGGTATGATAACGAGGTCTATCTGTTTGTTTAACCGATCATTAACTTGTCCGCTTTCTTTTGCTCCAAATCATTCCTTAATTTAAGGATATAGTTAATATCATTAATATTCTCTTTGATCTTCAGAAGCTCTTTCAGTCCGATTTGCTTTAAAATACTCACAATCCTTGGACAGAATTGTTTCCCTGCCAATCTGGTGATCTCTTCTAACGCTTTTTGGAGGTCCATCGCCGGCCGGTACGGACGGTCGCTGGTCATGGCGTCTAATGCATCAGCAACGGCAAAAATTCGCGCTAATAATGAAATCCCCTCTCCTTTTAAACCTTCCGGATAACCCGAACCATCATATCTTTCGTGGTGATGCAATACAATGTCCGAAGCCTCTTTTAAGAAATCAATTTTACTGACAATATCATACCCTAACTGGGGATGTTTCCTAATCTCTTCCCACTCATCGCTGCTTAACGGAGTCTCTTTTAACAAGATACTGTCTACCACACCGATCTTTCCAATATCATGCAGAAATCCACCCCAAGTTAGCAATAACAACTGCTCATCGTCCAGACCAATCCGATTACCGATAGCGACCGCATAACCAACTACCCTTGCCGAATGACCCCAGGTACCATGATCTCGATAATTAAGCGCTGTCGATAGCGCCCGCAAAGTTCCTTCAGAAATTTTATTAAGCTTATCCAAATGAAACTTTTGCAGTGCATACTTCTCTTCAATAATATTCTGTAAACTTGCCAGGCTTTTCTGGTAAAAGGCAACCAAAAAAACTATTGTAACCAAAAACAATACGATATGAATATACAACATTTCTAGCTCGATCTGCGTTTTGACTAAAACCCTCCAACCACAATAAGCACCTGATAAAAAACAGATCAAAATTACCGCCCCAATGACTGTAATTTCGATAAAGGGATGTTTTTGATATGACATTTTACCTCAACATTATTATTTAAATTTGCTTATATTAACTACAATTGGTATTTTTTTATTTTAAGTTAATTTAATTATATGTTATTAAATGCCATAATAAAAGTATTATCGGCTATTTTATAACAAAATTTAATATTAATATTGAGTTTCATACATTCCAGGTCCTGTAACAAATTATGCCCTTAAATTTCCTAAAGGGTTTTAAAGATTTACCAGCGAAAACATGAATATCCAAAAAGTTGAGGGTGTGGAATCCCAGGCATCATATGGAAGATACGTACTATAATCAAAACTGTTTACGGTCTTCCCGGGACTGTGAGATATAACTGCTACAAATTCACAGTCCCCACTTTTTAAAACGAAAGGAGCAGATGAATTGAACAGAAACACCAAAATTTTAACATCATTATCAATGGTTATCAGTTTATTGATCCTTACTATGGTCCCTGCTTGGGGGGCAACCAATTATTACTCAACAAAAACCAGCAACAATACAACACTAATAGTCTACAGCACCGGTAATCGATACTATTATGTATATCAACCAACCACAACAACCGTTAAGCCTTCAGTCCCAACAACAACCAAACCATCAACACCAACAACAAATCCAACAAATCCAACAAACCCGACCCCAACGCCTCAACCCTCAACCGGAATCAGTGCCGAAGAATCAAAAATGGTTAATTTAGTTAATCAAGCACGAATCAGTCAAGGAATTAAACCATTAACAGTTAACAGTCAATTAGTCAATTTGGCCCGAAAGAAAAGTCAGGATATGGTAGCTAAAAATTACTTCAGTCATAATTCTCCTACTTACGGTTCACCTTTTGACATGATCAAAAATGCCGGTATAACATATCGAACCGCCGGAGAAAATCTGGCTGGCGCCGCCACCACTGAAAGCGCTCATCAAAATCTGATGAACAGCTCGGGACACCGAGCCAACATCCTCAACCCCAGTTTTACTGAAATCGGTATTGGTATTGCTTCCGGCAGTATTTATGGTAACATTTATACACAACTGTTTATTGGCAGATAAGTAAATGGGGGCTTAGTCAGCCCCCTCTTTTTTCTGCGATTTTACCTGTTTTAGTCCTGAATTGCAAACGATAATTGATTTTACTCAGAAACAACTGGATTCTTTTTAGCCGGTCAGTCAGTTGGCGTGGCAACCAGGTTATTAATCTCCAAAAACTCAAAAACAGCCGAATCAAAAACTTACTAAAACACAGATAATAAAAGCTTAACCCAACCAAAAGCGCTATTCCGACATAAAACCGCAGCTCCAGCCAGTTAACCCAATACATCAGCGGTATAAAAATAACGGCTGCTAATACCCAAAACAGCAAATCCCCGACAGCATCAAGAAACTTATTTAATCGAAGCTTACCACGGAATACTCTATAGAAATCAATATATCCCCCTAAGATTATCCCAATCAGGAGAAGTAACAAGCCTGATCCCAATTGTAAATTGATATTATCCACCAATGCTCCTCCCCAACCTTCTTCTCTAGATCAAATTATGATTGTACCCGCAATTTTAGAAGTTAAGGGAGCAAGATCGGTTAATTTAAAGAGTTAAAGATTTTGCGATTAATCCAGTAAAAAAGAAGTGACCACAGTAGAAAACAGGCCCCAAACATCCAGCGCAAATATTGTTTTAAGTTCATCGCCGTCTTTAATTGGGCCATAATTGATTGTTTCCTTAAATTAGACCAATATGAGGTCACTTGATCAAGAAAGTCTCCAGTTCCGGCAGTTTCCGGATCCAGATCAGCATTATCAATACCTGCATCATATGCCGCTAACGCCAGATCAACGCGGCCACCATATTTGTCAAGTAAATTACGGAAATATTTAACACCAATCCGAATATTCTCAGCCGGATTGAAGATGCAATTCTCGGAACAGATCTCATTTCTATTGTGTCGCCCAAGACAAACTGAACCACTGTATTTTTTCCATACTGCCAGCTTTAACTGCATTAAGCCCATTTCACCCGTAACTGAAACCCGATCCGGAATAAAATTACTTTTGACCTTGATTATGGCAAAGATTAGCGCCGGATCAATCTTTTCTTTTAGCGCATATTTATTAATCGCAGCAATTACCGGATGGACATCTCCGGGCAGGATCTCTTTACTCTCTGATGCCATTGCCAACATATTTAAACTTTTATCAATCGGGCTTTCCACGGCAACATAACAAATGGATGTCACAACCATAGCCAGGGTTAAAAAAAGCATGTAGGAAAAGACCCATGTGTTATCTACTACGCCTTTACGTCTTAATAAATCACAGCTAATTACCAGCGGACTTAAGATTAATTTGAAAAAAAACCCAATCCAACGCTGGATGGGAACATTTTTTTTACTTTTCTTTCGTATTCTTTGCAAAGAAGGCATTATAACCCCATATCAATATTCTTAGTGTAATTTATTCGTGATCAGCCAAAGGATTCCTGCTATTCGCCGCTTGCACTACAATTAATATCGGTTATTTTGCCAGTCTGCTAAAGAGCCCCTTTGTTTTTTTGGCTAGCAGATCATCATTGTAAGTTAATGCTGAAATAACCCCGTCAATCTTAACTTTTCCCTGGTCCAGATTGAGTTGTTGAATATGTAACTTCTCTCCTTTAACCTCCAATACCCCTACGCTGGTTTGCATGATAATCTTTTCCTGATCATAACTCTCTAAATTTAAAACTCCGTCAACCCCCAGCAACCCCCGGTTTGACAGATTGATTTGATGCGGGATATCAACTGCTTTAGGTGCTTGGCTATCCATCATTTACCTCCTTCAATCTTTATTCCTTATAAATTATTCAGTCGTTTCAAAGGTTAGAATCGATCAATCCAGAAAATAAAAAGCGGTTGTTCAAAAACAACTCGCCTTTTAAAAACAATCATTTGTTTTTAAGCTTCCGATCACCATATTTTAGTTATCTTGGCTTTAGGATAAAAATGCTTAACGATTCGTCGCGGACTCCAATTTTGTTTAGCTAACGCGTATGCTCCCCATTGCGATAAACCAACGCCATGGCCAAAACCTCTCCCTTTAATGCCAATTGCGCCTGGCCGATTATCAATTTCATTGGAGATCCAGATTGAACGGATCTTTTGCGGACCATAATTAACTCTGAAATCAGCTCCACCAACCGTCACCGAACCTTTGTCCCCAATAAATTTTAATGTGACAGCCCGGTGTGTCCTACTACGTTCAACGATCTTCATCTTTTTTACTTCACCGATCTCCGGTTTATTCATCTTACGGAGAGCTGCATTAATCTCTTTGCTTGTTAATGTCGTATTCCAATAAAACTCTTCCGCAGGCATATACTCTTCTTCAGGCGACTTCACCGAACTAATGTAAGGCGGTTCCGGGCCACGATAACCCAGCCCCTCTTTGGCATAGGTTGTTAAACCACCACAACTTGCCGAATACCAAGCCTTAACATATCTGTTTTTATAGGTTAATACTTCTCCCCGGGTCATGCGGATTGCTCTTCTGATGACCGGCGTTATATTGGCTGCATTATATGCCTGAGCTTCGGTTTCATCGGTTGAGATGTCGGTGCCATGGAGTTTTCTTGTTCCACCACGCGATAAAAATTCCATGGTGAATGTCCGGGCAATTATTGCCTGCGCCGCATAAGCTTCCAGTGGCCAATTTGGTTTCATCTCGCCGGCCACAACACCGGCCAGATATTCTTCGATATCCATCCGTTCAGTCTTACCGGTCTGTTTAATGAAAACCGTTATTTTCGGCGGTGTCCGATAGCGGGTTACCATACTGCGAAACATATTGCTTTCTCTCTCGCGGCAACCTGCGTTAACGATGATTGTCCCTAAAATTGCTAACACCAGGATCCTCTTTACAATTTTTTTCATCTTCCCTAGCTCCCACTCAATAATTTTCATCTGCTATCATTTCATTTTCTGGTGTTTTTAATGCTTAAACACCATACTTCTCCACCAATTTATTGATGGTTCTCGAGGGATATTTTTCAAGTTTTTGGGCAATTTTGCTTTCAAATACTTCGCAAATATGAAAAGGCCACATCAGCTAATACTGTGTGACCAAATAATTTAAAGTCCTATAGCAAAACTTCAAGCACTAATATAAAAAGCTATTGCAGTTGCAACAGCCTTTCACGGTTTGGAATAGAAATATTGTCTATCTATTACGCTTGGCCTGTTCCCATAACCTATCCATCTCCGCAAGGGTCATCTCGGGCAATTTCTTTCCTAACTTCGCCGCTTCCTGCTCAATATACGTAAACCGGTTTACAAATTTATTAATCGTCTGTCCTAGAGCAATTTCCGCATTGATATCCAAAAACCTGCCTACATTTACCAGCGAAAACAAAATATCGCCAAACTCTTCTTCTAACTTCAACCATTCCGGACTTCCTTTAACCGGTAATTGTCTGGAATTTAAAACCGCTTCAAACTCTTGAAACTCTTCTTTCACTTTTTCGAGCGGTTCGGCAATATCATTCCAGTCAAAACCAACCCGTGCCGCTTTCCGCTGATACTTTTCTGCTTTTTGCAGGGCCGGTAATCCAATCGGAACTCCATCCAGGACGGAGTTTCGTTCCTCTTTATGCTCTTCCTTCTTGATTTTCTCCCAATTATCCAATACCCCGTCCACACCGTCAACCTTTACTTCGGCAAACACATGCGGATGTCTGCGAATCAACTTTTCACAAACGGTATCGATCACTTCATAAATGGTAAATTGTCGGTTTTCGGTAGCAATCTCCGCATGAAAAACAACCTGTAATAAGAGATCGCCCAACTCTTCTTTAAGCTTGTCCATATTTCCGGAATCAATTGCCTCAAGCACTTCGTAGGTTTCTTCAATCGCATACTGCTTTAATGATTGGTGCGTCTGCTCACGATCCCATGGACAACCGTGTTCACTCCTAAGTTCGTGCATTATTTCTACCAAACGGTTAAAAATGGCCTCATTATTGTTCTGACTCATATTGTTTTTCCTTTCTTCCGTAAAAATCCATGGAACAATTCTAGATCCTGATTGCTAATTCCTCCTAATAAAACCAAAGCGATAATGTATAATAATAAACCGATCATCCCCAGTAGTAACAATTGACCAATCGGGGCCAGCAAAATTTTGCGTTGTAAGATCCGGCACCCTAAAAACATAATTCCCCCACTGATAAACAACGCCAATTTATTGGGTAGTTGATAATTCAGAAGTGTTTTTATTTTAATCAAATTAAGCAAAGCCGTAATTCCGGCGCCAACAACCGTCCCCAGTGCTGCCCCTGCCAGGTTGAGCCCCGGTAATTTGGTGGTAAATACCGTAACGATTATTTTAACCAATGCACCTGCAATAAAAGTCAACAAAGGCCACTTTGGTTTCCCTAATCCCTGTAAAACTGCTGCAGTGACCTGTTCAACCCCTAAAAATAATACTGCCGGAGCAAACCAGGATAATAACGCTACGCCTGCCTGCCCATAAATAATGCGATAAATCGTTGTGCCAAAGGTGAATAACCCTACTGTCGCCGGGATCAGGTAGATCAATGCCAGTCGCAAACCTTCAACAATCTTCTTTTCCAGGAGCACTTTATTGTTGGAGGTTCTGACTGCTGCGATCACTGGTACCAGATTAGCCGCGATCGCCCCAGTGACGATTAAAGGTAAGTAAATTACCGCCCAAGAGTTTCCTAGCAAGCCTAACATCGTTGTTGACTGTTGAATAGTATACCCCACTTTTTGCAATAAATTAGGGACTAAAATTGAGTCCAGCGTCTGTAATAATGGCATTAAGATCACGGCAATCGAGATCGGTAATGCAAATTTTACCAGTCGTTTTATTTCCGACCAGACACTGCTCTTCTTCGAATCTTTGTTATAAATCCTTAAAGCCGGACGAATTTTAAAATATTTATAGATCAAATAGGACAATCCAGACAATCCACCCGCGGTAGCCCCAAAAGCTGCTCCAGCCGCTGCATGTTCAATTCCATTTTTTAATAGTAATGATGCCAATATTAACGAAACTGCCACCCGGACAACCTGTTCAAACATTTGTGAATAGGCGCTCGGTTTCATATCCATCCATCCCTGGAAGAAACCTCGAAATACAGCCATAATACTCATGAAAAAAATTGCCGGAGCCAAAGCCCAAATTGCATATACCGCCCGCGGATCAGCCACCAGGTGCGTTGCTACCCAGTTGCCGGATACCGCCATCCCGATTGAAAAGGTCACTCCTAAGCCAAATAATAGTGTCAATGCCCCATTAAACACTCCCTTGATACCTGCCCGGTCGCCAATAGTTACTTTTTCAGCCACGATCTTTGAAATAGCAATCGGTATTCCGGCTGTTGATAATGATAAAAAGATTAAATAGACCGGATAGGCCATTTGATAGAGGCCAATGCCTTCCGGGCCAATCATTCGGGACAAAAAAATACGGTAAATTGCACCACAAATTTTAATTAAAAAACCAGCAGCTGTAAGAATCGCGGTTCCTTTTACAATCGATGGAGTATGTCTCATCCTATCACCCTTAATCTTCTTTGCTTTAAAGCATACGTTTGAACAAGAGTTTTAATGACAGAACCCACGAAATTGTTCCTGCTGTTTTTAAAGACCAAATTAGTCCCTAGAAAAAACAAAAATGCTTGCAACACCGCAAGCATCTTTAACATTTCTAAATTAATGACCCCTTATTAACTTTTAAGAGCAATTGAAATGGTAGCTAAAATTAATAATCCGTACAACAACAGCTCATACTTTGAAAAAATCTGGTTGTTTTTGTGACTGAACAATTTTCTAGCCAGGAGACTCACCTCTGGGAGATTTACTAAATTACAACAGTATAATATAATTCTTCATTGTTACAATATTATTAAAATATTATTAAATGATTCTAACATTATCAACTGAATAAGCACATTAAAATAACTATAATCAGCAGCGAAGGCAAAAAGTTGCCGACTTTAATTTTATGAATCCCCAAAATATTGATCCCGATCCCCATCACAATAACTCCACCAACTGCAGTTAATTCATTAATAATCAGATCGTTAAAGAAAGGTTGTAACTGAACTGCCAATAGAGTTAATCCTCCCTGATAGATTAAGATCGGCAGCGCCGATCCCAGAACTCCCCATCCCATACCAGCTGCAAACGGAATCGAGATTATTCCATCCATCATTGATTTGGTAAAGAGGATTGAAGCATCACCTTTTACGCCGTCAGCTATACTTCCGACAATCGCCATCGAACCTACACAATAAACCAGACTGGCATAGATAAACCCTTTCGACGGACTGCCTTCAGTCACATTTAACTTCTGCTCCAGCCAAACGCCAAATCTTTCAAGCCGGCCTTCGATATCAATCCACTCACCCAACATCGCTCCTAATGCCAGGCTAATCAGGACCAGAATCTGCTGATTGCCTTTTAGCCCCATTCCTACACCGATTAAAAACGTAAATAAACCCATGACCTGAAGAGCGGTCTGGGCAATCCGTTCCGGGAACCGATTACGCATTAACAGCCCAATCGTTCCCCCAATTAAAATTGTAATCACATTAACAATCGTTCCCAAAATATCCTCTGCATCAAATGAATTTTATCTTTAAGATTTTACTATAACTTCAAACCAAAAGCAACCGTTCGGCAATCAATTATCTCTCTACATTAGAAAGTTCTTAAGAATTCTGCTAATAAATCGATTCGTTGTTGCAAACTGGAGATCACCATATATTCCGATTCGGAATGATGACCGCCACCAATCGGACCTAACCCATCAATTGACGGCACACCGGTTTCAGCTGCCAAATTGGCATCCGAACCTCCTCCGGACTCAACTTTACCCAACTCAATTCCCAATTTCTTACCAATCACTTGAAATCGATTAAACAGATTTAAGTTAGCAGCAGTCAACTCCATCGGCGGACGTGTAATTGAACCACTAAATTTACAGGTAGTACCGGCGATTGTGCTGCCGGATACAATCCGATTAAGTTCGGCAATTACTTTTTGGTCTTGTCCTGCTTTTTTAATGCGGAGATCAATCTCGGCAGTTGCGTAATCAGGGATGATATTAGGTCGTGAGCCACCCTTAATTTCTCCTACATTTAAGGTTATCTCCTGGCTAAAATCAGTCAATGCCTGAATTGCAATAATTTTATGAGCTAATTCCAAGATAGCGCTTTTCCCATCTTGGTAATTTGAACCCGAGTGAGCAGCTTTCCCATAAACATCCAGCGTAAACCGGCCAATCCCCTTACGCGCAACAGTAAGATTTTGTCCTTCGGCAGGTTCAACAACCAAAACCGCTGCGGCTGAACCGGCCAAACGCTTAATAATCTCACGCGAACCAGGCGAACTGATCTCTTCATCAGTATTAAACAGACAACCAATTTGATATTTCGGCCAGTTTGCCGCTAATCGCGACAAAGCTCCAAGGATGGTAACCACTCCGGATTTACAATCAGATACACCCGGTCCATAGGCATAATCACCCTCAATCTTAAAGGGACGCTTGGCAACCGTCCCCGGCGGGAAGACGGTATCAAGGTGAGCAAGCAATAAGATCAACTTACCTTCACCCCGGTGCATATAGTAATGTTCCGAACCATCAGCTGCCTTTAACGTCTCCCAGTTACAGCTCAAATCACTTGCCAGACTACTAATAATCCCAGCGACTCTTCTTAGTCCGGACTGATCTCCAGTACCGGAATCAATATTTACTAACTGTTCCAGAAGACTCAGGTGATTTTCCATCTTTCGCCCCTCTTTAACTTATTGGTTTTGATTGAAGACTTCCTCTAATAAATCATCACTTAATACTATCTTTTTATTTGGTGCCGGATCACATTCCGACGCCAAGATCCAAATCTGGCTTCTTAATAATTTTAGCTTATTTAACGCCAAAAATAAATAAACAATCGTTAAAATTAATCCGATTATCAGAAGGTCACTGACCGTTATTAAACCCGATTTTTCCGGTGGCCTAATGATCGACCAAATTATCATTAACAGTTGAATGCTTGCTCCGGTTATGATTCCTCTGATTTTGCGGCGGTTTTTTTCGTATTCAACAAGATACTTGTCCAGATCTTCAACTCTGTTCTTTTCCATCTTTTATCCCCCCATAAAAAATATGCTTTCTCCGGAGGGATTAGAATCAAATTTTCCAGATCTACAAAAAAACTGCCTTGCGGCAGTTTTTTTATTAGATTAATTATCTGTTTATTCCCTTTTTCCCAATTGACGGTCGAGCATCACCAAACCTGAACCCGAGTTACCAATCATTTTTAAGGTTTCGACAACTTTGGATACCGAAGCCTCTTCCTCAACCTGCTCACTGATAAACCATTGTAACATTACCAACGCCGGATTATCACTTACCTCCATCGCTAATTTATATAACTCATTGATCTTCGAAGTGATAAATTGCTCATGTTTGTAGGCATCTTCAAACGCTTCCAATGGAGAATTCCAACTCTTTTTAGGTTCTGCCAGTGCTGCTAGCTGGACTTCGATCCCTCTTTCAATCAAATGGTCGTAAATTTTGAAAGCATGTGCCAGCTCTTCCTTGGCCTGTGCTCTCATCCATTGCGCCATTCCATCCAGGTTTTGAGAGTAAAAATAGGTTGCCATCGCTAAATAAAGATACGAAGAACCTAATTCATGTTGAATCTGCTCATTCAACGCTTTTTGAATCTTTTGATTGACATTAGCCATATTTATGCTTCCACCTTCCATAAACCGTGTAAATTACAATATTCTCTTGCAGTAACATTTTGAGCGTCAATCTTAAAGAATGCTTCCGGAGCATCCCCAGGTTTTAAATATTGGCGGTACACTTTCCCATCGGCAATCAATTCAATCCACTCAATATAATGTTTTTCTTCCATTGGATGGGTTACACTTCCGACAGACACTTTATAACCGAAGTCAACTTTTTCAATTACCGGAACATGTTTCTCTTTGGCTGCATCGACTGTATTTTCGGTATAAAGCTTCATTGGCTGCCCGCAACAGACAAGTGTCCCTAAGCCATCATGAACGACTTCAACAATATTACCGCATACTTCACATTTATAGACCTCTAATTTCTTTGCCATAACTATTCCTCCATTTATTTTCTTCAAAATAATTTATTCTTATTAAGACTATTCTTACCAATTTTCAGCCAGAATCTCGAAATGTGCTTGCGGATGAGCACAGGCAGGACATGTTTCCGGAGCTTCCAGTCCTTCATGAATATAACCGCAGTTACGGCAGCGCCAAACGGTTGTTTTATCTTTCTTAAATACGGTCTTATTTTTAATATTATTTAGTAAGCCCAGATATCTTTTTTCATGTTGTTTTTCCGCTACAGCAATCGCCTCAAAGATCGCTGCTATCTGCAGGAATCCTTCCTCACGGGCTATTTTGGCAAACTCAGGATACATATTGGTCCATTCGTGGTTTTCCCCGCCGGCTGCTTCTGTTAAATTTTCGAGCGTGTTGCCGATTACTCCTGCAGGAAAAGCCGCCTCGACAGTTACTTCCCCGCCTTCCAACAACTTAAATAAGCGTTTGGCATGTTCTTTCTCTTGATTAGCTGTTTCTTCAAAGATGTCAGCTATCTGGACAAAACCCTCCTTGCGAGCTTGTGCAGCAAAGTAGGTATACTTGTTTCGTGCCTGCGACTCTCCTACAAATGCTGTCAAAATGTTCTTCTCCGTTTTAGTTCCTTTAATACTCATCTTCAATTACCCCTTTCTTTGATTTAATTAATCTTATTTATATTTAATATGGTTAATTATTAAGTTAAAAATATTGGTTAATATTCTTCTTTATTCTTCCCGGTTAACAGGTGATAAAGCTGATTTCCCGGGCAATCGAGAAAATGTTCCCAGCCACATTTGAGACAAACTTCATCAATCTGTTCCGGAGTGATCAAAGCCGCCTTTAAAAAGGCAATTAACCCTGCTTGTAAAGACTGGGCGTCTTCCTTGGCCATTTTAGCAATGATCGCCTGAAAATATTTGGTCTCATACTCATTGATCCGGGAGAGAATTTGTTCCCCTCTTTGGGTTAATTTAATCTTTAAGACCCTCCGGTCTGCTTGATCTTCCTCCCGAATCAGCAAATTCCGTTTAACAAGACGG
Organism: Bacillota bacterium; assembly: GCA_029553165.1. Classification (GTDB taxonomy): domain Bacteria; phylum Bacillota; class UBA4882; order UBA8346; family UBA8346; genus JAKPCT01. The sequence continues at coordinate 34,545 of JAKPCT010000291.1, read as the reverse complement.
TCAATTAATTTTGCGGCAGCAGCAGCGCTAATATTCAGCCCCTCAGCGATTGAACCCACCGACGGTTCTGAATGAGTATAAACATACCGCAAACATAATAATTGGACCTGGGACAGATTTTCTTCCGGAACCTCCAACAAGCTCTGGTTGTAAACCCGCGCAATTAAAGTCTTACTAAATAGTTTAGTGGCAACTTCCAAAATGTCTCTTTCCAAGTCAACTTACTCCTAATAAGTTAATTATCAACCTGTATAAATATTAACATGGTTAATTATTATTTGTCAACTCTAATTTTTAATTTTTTAGCTAAAATTATTTTGTTTTAAATTAAGAAAAACCATAACAGATAATAATTGTACAGCAACTTAACAAAAAGAGCTGCGCAAAATCACTCTTGCACAGCTCCTCAATGTTAAGTTCGCTCTAACTAAAAATGCTCCGCTTTAACTTTTGGTTGATAGACCACTTTAATGTAGTTAGTAAAATACTTGCCAGCAGCAGCTTTAATATCAGCAGGAGTAACTTTTTCTAACTCTTTAAGCAACAATTCATCATCAACTAACTGACTCTGCAAATAATGGGTTAAGACATTGACTACTGCTTTATCGCGTCCGGATTTTTTGCGTGAATCTACCCGCAACTTAATATTATTAACTATTCGCTTAATAATCTGTTCATCGATCCCCTCTTGAATGAGTCGGTTTACAACCTCTAACGTCTTCTCAGTCACCCTCTCTACTAACTGCGGATCGGTTGTCGTAAGAAAAACAATATTGGGTGATTTCGCTTTTTCAATATAGTTATAATAAATTGAATCAGCATACATCAATCCCTCTTTAACCCGTACTTCTTCAAAGTAATGCTGATAATCACCAAGATAATAAGCGATGATTCTAAAAGCGGGATATTCAGGGTCTTGGATTCTGGGGGCAGCGAAACCCATGACAAACGAAACCACCCTGCCATTAGGATCTACATCGGTAACCGATTTATTTGCTTTAACTACTGCCGGCTGAATTGATAATCTTTTATCTACTGATTCCGTTATCATATTTGCAAAGAACTTATGCAGGTCCTTGATTCCTAATTTAACATTGCCTGATATTGACAACAATGCATTACTGGGTTGATATGTCTGACGATACCAGCGATAAACATCAGAACCTGTAATATTGGAAATGGCCTGGGCATCAAGGTATTCATTATATGGATGATCTACTCCATAAAACTCTTTATTAAATGTAAAATATGCTTTGACAATAGACGGTATCGCCTTCAATTCCGATTCTGCCAATTTCTTTAAATCAGTAATGATATCATAACTATATACCGGAATCGAGAATAACTCTTTAATATCCTGCAATGCCAATTTTAAATTTGCCGGCGCAACCCTGATCCTGACCAAAGTAAACTCCGGATAGGTTTCGAGCGCGATCTGCCCATACTTGTTTTCAGCATTTCTAAATCTGATTCTGATAAAGTTATTCATTAACTCGGCGGTTCCTTTTTTGCCAACCGGATCAAGGCCACTGCCGGACTTCAACAATAACGCTATCTCAACTAATTGAGAATCATTTTTCTCCAATAAAATGGTCATTCCACTCACGGAAGTACGTTCAACCACTGACCCTTTTTCAGCAGCGACCGGAAGGAATGTAACTATCGTTAAACTAAGTATCAACGCAAAGATCAATAATTTTCTGGTCATTTATTTACCTCCTTCCTGATCTTTAACCAAGATCCATGCAGTAGGTTCAGCTTGAAAATACTTATTGATGACACTCTCCAAGTCTTTTGGTGTCAGCTTTTTAAGGATATCAATTGCTTCCACGCTGATATTATCAGGATTTGTCAGACGCGCCACCTCGTATTCAACCACATCTTCCGGAGTAGCTTGACTATATATCTCTTCTAACAGGATTAACCCAATCAGATTTTGAACCGCTCTCTTGAAATCAATCTTTTTAAACTCTTCAAAGTAATCTTTCAGATTCTGCTTCTCTTTCGCATATTCTTCCGGACTAAACGGGTTATTACGTTCCAAGTAATAAATGCCAAAGAAGTCTTTATTGCCCACCGTTCGGGTAACAACATTATAGATCTTGTATTGTTCCTTGAGATAATCAACTTTAAAATCCATCCCGTAAATAAAAGAAAGCAATTTTAGGACCATTCGTTCTTTCGCGGTTAATCCTTCCAATTCATAAGCCATTAAGACCTGATATTTAAAAGGATAGAGATTCCTGGTTTCAACTACTTCACCACGGGGCAGACTGATCATTTTGGTTTCTACTTTAGGTACTTCTTTGGCTCCAAAACCATTTTTCACTTTTGCTAGTTCATCAAAAACTTTCTGGGGCTCAAAATCCCCGGCAATTATGAAAGTAACATTTTGAGGCTGGTAATAATTTTGATGAAATGCCTTTAAATCAGACGCTGAAATGCCTGCCAATGTCTCCTTTGAATGAAACATCTCCGGATAGAAGTAGCGAATTACCGGATAATAAGGATAACGACTGCTATAAGACAGGTCCAACTCATGGACAATGATCTGCTTCTCCATCTCCACATTATGACTTTCAAACGCCGGTTCCCACAAAGAAGCATTAAAAGTCTTAAACGCCTGCTCAAACTGTTCTTTGGGGACTACATAATTATATGTAGTTGTATAAAACGAGGTAAAACCGTTAAAATATCCTCCCTGCCTCGAAGTAACCTCCATGACATCTTTAAATGTATAATCACCATGGCCACGAAAGATTAAATGTTCCAGTAAATGAGCGATTCCTTTCTTATTGGGTTCTTCGTAATTGGTCCCAATCGGAATCACTGCGTACATTGAAATTTTCGGTTGGTCCTTCATGGTTTTATAAAGTACAGTAATGCCGTTTTCGAGCACTTTTTTCTCAAATAATCCTTTACCTTTGCGTGGCGCAGCCGACACTACACTCCCTAACAGCACAAAAACCAATAACAATATCCAAATTAAGCCGCGTCCGAATGTCGTAATTCTTCGTGGACCATTATGTAAAATCTTAATCAACGTTTATCCCCTCCTACAATCACTTTTTCCGGATATGCCTGCCAATCTAATGTCGTTTTGCTCTTTCCGCTTTTAAGGTTAACTCCTTTTTTGATTATAATAGCTTCATTTGGATTGAAAAAGCGATTGTTATTATAATCTAAAAAGAACCGGTCTTGGGGATCGTTAAACCGACCATTATTATTAAAATCAACAATAGCTCCATACTTTTCATAACCGGCTTCATTAATCTTTACCAAAAACCATGTCCGCACATTGATCCGTAAATATGGTTTCTCCTTAATAACTACCCCGGTTGGATTCAACAAACCGGAAACGGAGATCTGGATTGGAAAAGTCTTTCCCCCCGCCGAATCATAAGTTACCTTTAACTGAATTGGTTCCGGAGCAACCACCCAGTATACTTGCATCCCCTGCCATTCATTAAGTAGTACTACCATCGGTTCGCCGGCAAAACTGCCATCACCATCAGTATCTATGTACAAACGCTTTTCTTGACCGTAAATATCAACGATCACGCCAAACTTTTGCGGTTTATCACCCAATGTGATATAACCGGTATAGGGTTTCTTCATTCCCAACTTTGGCAGATCACGAAAGGATTCTTCATTTCCCAATTGCAAATCTACTTTTTGGAGATTATCAAAATATTCCTGAGCCGTTTTGTACGGGAAAGGATTATAACTATGAACCGGATTAACCTCATACTCACCGGTTTTAATCTCTCCAACAACTGTTTTTGCAAAAACAGAAGTCGACAATAAAATTATACATAAAACCCAATAACTCAACCTGAACATAATCTTCATTCTATTCCACATCCTTTTTACGACTTAGTTGTTCCATCCGGAATTTCCATCAACAGGTTAATGATTATTCTTAAACATATACTTCTAACTTTTCATTATAATTCCTGTATAAACTAATTGGAATTTTTTATCTGTTTAATTTTCGCCTAAAAATTATAACGTAAATTACTGATTTTAGTTACCAAAAATTAAGTCTGTGTTTTTTGAATGTACCCGAATATACCATTTTAGCTTAGCGCAAACTGAGTTGGGTGATAAAATCCATGCTAATCTTGCCTGTCAGGACAATTATTTTATATTTATTGGTGGTAATCGTAATCCGGATGATGGGAAAACGTCAAATCGGACAATTACAACCCTATGAATTAGTTGTAACAATCATGATCTCTGAACTGGCAGCCATTCCAATGCAAGATACTGAAATACCGCTCATAAATGGTATTATTCCGATATTTACCCTATTATTTATCCAGGCGACATTCTCGATCCTGGCTTTAAAAAGCAATCTCTTTCGCCAGATCGTTGATGGCAAACCCAATATCATCATCGAAAATGGCACTTTAAATGTTACCGAACTCACCCGGTTACGGTTGACAATTGATGATTTATTAGAGAAGATTCGTTCAAAAGGTTATGCTAACATTAACGATATCGCTTTTGCTATTTTAGAGACCAGCGGTGATCTTTCGGTAATCCCTAAGTCCAATAAACGGCCGGTTACTCCTGATGATTTAAAGCTGTCTACCGGCTACGAAGGGCTTCCAACCATTTTAGTCGCCGACGGAATCCTGGAACGGCAGAACCTGGCCAAAGTCAATCTGGATGAAACATGGTTGCTCCAAGAACTTCAAAAAGGCGGGATCGCCCATTGGAAAGATGTCTTTTTAGCCAGCCTTGATCCCAGTGGCACCTTGTATATTCAGCCAAAACCCCAGTCACCAAAGCAATAAGGAGTTTAACGATGAAAATCTGGTTAATCTCTGTAGTCATTTTGGCATTGACTGTTTTTTTCGGAATCAGTACTGAAAAATACTTCGATCACAGCAGCCAAAGACTGCTCCCTTATTTAAAGAATGTTGAACTCGATATCAATCGGGAAAACTGGTCACAGGCCAAATCGCAGCTGAATCAGTTCAAGCAACAGTGGCAGCAGGAGAAAAAAGTCTGGTATATCTTAACCAATCACCGGGAGATCGATTTCATCGAAGAATCACTCTCAAAATTAACCAAAGCAGTCAATTACCAAGGTAAGATTGAAGCCCAGATTGAACTGGGAATCATTTCCCACTTCCTCAATCACGTTCCTGAAAGAGAACGACTGAATTCAACAAATATTTTTTAACTTTATTGTTCCTGACTTTAAGATTAAAGCTTGCTCTTTTCCGGCAATCGGTCTACAATATTCTTTTAAGAGTTGAATTATTCTCAAATCTGTTACTCTTTCAGGAGAATCAGTGATGTTTCGAGATAAAAAGCTTACTTATTCTTTATTTGTGCTACTAATATTGTCAGGAACCGTTTTCTGGCTAAATACCAAACAAAATCAAACCCTTACCAAAACCTTATTTGCCATGGGTACAGCCTTTGAGATAACCGCCACCGGAAAAAATGCCGAAAAAGCAATCGGGGCTGCTTTTGATGAAATCAAAAGGATTGAAGCTTTAACTACTCTCAATGATAATTCCCAACTGACAGAGATAAATAATCAAGCCGGTATCAGTAAGGTTAAGGTTGATCCGGCAATCATTGAAATTTTAAACGTGGTTAAAGCGTTTTATCCTAAACTCGATCAAGTATTTGATCCAACAATCGCTCCGTTAATCCAATTATGGGGTTTTTCAGCCGAACAGAATCCCCGACTGCCTTCAAAGCAAGCGATCAATACCACATTATCACTGGTAAACTTCAATTTGGTTGAATTTGACCCAAAACAGCAGACCGTCTTCCTGACTCAACCCGGGATGAAGTTAGACTTTGGCGGTATTGCTAAAGGTTATGCAATCGACCGTGCTTACGACATCTTAAAAAAACATGGTATCGAATCAGCACTGATTAACGGCGGCACCAGCAGCATCAGGGTAATCGGAAACAAAAACGCAACCTCCCAATGGACGATCGGAATTGGTCATCCCCGTAATTCCGAGACATTACTGGGAACAATAAATTTACCAAATGATCGTGCGCTGGGAACTTCAGCGGACACTCAAAACTATTTTATTGAAGCTGAAACCCGTTATTCGCATTTAATCAATCCCCAAACTGGTTACCCTGTCCATGACAAAATCCTGTTAACAGTTACGGCTCCTAATGCTACTGAAGCCGATCTGTTATCAACGGCATTATTCTTACTGCCTCCAGCTAAAATCCGCTCTTTTCTTAAGGATAACCCACAATATCAGGTAATCTTCTACGATTCGCAGGAGCAGTTGGTAAATCTAAACGAAACCACATTTCAAGCCTCAAACTAGCTTTGCTTTATTGTTTTAATTCTTAATTCTTCTTCATCAATCTCTTAAACTATTAACACGTTTAAAATCATCCTGCCTTTGCTTTATTTGATCCTCATGGTTCGCATTGCATTAAATACTGCCAATAATGTTACCCCAACATCGGCAAAGATCGCTTCCCAAATAGTAGCCACACCAAAAGCACCTAAAAAGATAAATCCTGCTTTTATCACTAAAGCCATAATAATATTCTGTTTGATAATTCGATCAGTCTGTTTAGCTATCTTCACTCCGGTTACCAGTTTTGAAAGTTGATCATCCATGATCACCACATCAGCAGCTTCAATCGCTGCATCACTTCCAAGACCGCCCATCGCAATTCCGATATCCGACCGGACAATTACCGGAGCATCATTAATGCCATCACCCACAAATGCCAGCTTCTGTTTCTTGGGTTGCGGTATCTTGGCCAACAGCTCTTCCACCCGATTAACTTTATCTTCAGGTAATAGCTGTGAATAATAGTGAGCAATCTCTAATTGGCTGGCGGTTTGAGCGGCTACCTTCTGGCTATCCCCGGTAAGCATGGCGATCGTCTTTACTCCTAATTGCTGCAATGCTTTGATTGTGTCACGGGCTTCACTGCGGACCTGATCGGCGATAATGATATATCCCAGATAGGTCCGGTCGACCGCAACATGGACTACTGTCCCAACAGCTACAGGTTCATTGCAACCGATCGCTTCCTGTTCCAGCAACCGTCGATTTCCAGCAATGATCTTCTGACCGTCATAGTCAACAATCACTCCATGTGCCGGAATCTCCTGATAGTTGGTGATCCGGTCCAACGCTAATTCTTCTGAATACAAATTCCGGATCGGCACAGCCAACGGATGATTGGAGAATGCTTCGGCAATTGCTGCTGCCTCAATCAACTGCTCCTTAGAAAAGCCTTCATTTACTACAACTTCGCTGACTGCAAAGACCCCTTTGGTTAATGTTCCGGTTTTATCAAAGACTACTGTATGGATTTTCGCCAATGCATCAAGAAAATTAGCACCTTTGACTAAGATTCCCTGACGTGAAGCGCCACCAATCCCTCCAAAATACCCCAGTGGTATTGATACCACCAAAGCGCACGGACAGGAGATCACCAACAACACCAATGCCCGGTACAACCATTCAGACCATCCTGTCCCTTTGAACACCATCGGCGGAATAATCGCGATTAAAGCAGCAATAATTACTACTACCGGAGTATAATAAGTCGCAAATCTGGTAATAAACTGTTCCACTTGCGCTTTACGTTCGCCGGCGGTTTCAATTAAATGAAAGATCCGCGCCAATGAAGAATTCTCATAACTGCGGTTAACCTTAACCATCAATAATCCCTCGCCATTGATCATCCCCGCCAATACTTCTTTACCAACGGAGACTCTTTGCGGAACCGATTCACCAGTCAATGCCGCCGTATTGACAAAAGAGGTCCCTTCAATCACTTCTCCATCTAACGGGATCTTCTCTCCCGGTTTAATGACAATCGTCTGCCCAACGCTTACTGTTTCCGGCTTAACCACTTCTATGCGCCCATCAAGCTGCAGGTTGGCATATTCCGGCTTTAAATCCAGCAAAGCATTGATCGAAGCCCGCGAACGCGTTACCGCTCTATTTTCCAAATACATTCCTACGGCGTAAAATAGCATTACTCCGGCTGCTTCCTCAAGCTGATTAATTGCAATTGCTCCAAAAGTAGCAAGTGTCATTAAAAAATTCTCATCAAAAAATTCCCTTCGGAACACTTTCTGGGCTGCTTTATAAACAACCGGATAGCCCACTAAAATATAGGGAATCAAAAAAATAAAATTCTCCAGCCAACGATTGGCCAGTCGGCCATGGAAAGTAATTCCCAAGCCATACATTATTAGCGATAGCCCCAAAATCCAGTCGGAGCGGCTAATTTGCTTCGGTTTTCCTTGAGGAGCACCGTTTTCGATAATCAGCCTAATCTGAGGTTCAATTTTGGCAATGACCGCACTGATTTCACCGTAGCGTTCTTTTGAGATATCAATACTCCGGGTAACAAAGTTAACATTCAACTCTTCTAATCCGCTTAGCTTACGAAGTTCTGCTTCAATTTTAGCAGCACAACTGGCACAATCAAGTCCATCAAGGATAATACGCATCGGCTTCCCCTTCTATCTTTTCAAGATAAACCCTTATTTTTCTTCGGCAAAATGTTCTTGAGCTTCTTTTATCATATTTAATATATGGTGGTCATCGAGGGAATAATAGACCATCTTCCCCTCGCGACGGTACTTAACCAGACGAAATATTTTCAACAGCCGCAGATGGTGAGAGATGGCCGGCATACTCATGTTTAATACGGCTCCAATATCGCAAACACAGAGTTCTCTAAGGGATAACAGGTATAAAATCTTCACCCTCACCTCTTCGCCAAGCACCTTAAAGACTTCTGACAGACCACTTACGGCAAGAAGTTGCCGGCGCAGATCCTCAACCGGTATATCCCCGGATAAACAGTAGTTATCACACAAATCTCTGTTATCAGCCACTCTAATTTCACCTCATTTTATCAATTAAACAATTGTTTAATTGTATTATATGTTTTTATCCTCAAAATGTAAATCCCTTTATATATTTTTTTACAGAATTAAAAAAAGACTTGCAAAGATTCTTGCAAGCCTTTAAAGTTTTGAGATTCGTTTAAAACTGATAAGCATATTAATCTATAAATTCAACTCCAAATTCTCCATTTACCATGTAATCCAGATCGATTTCACCATCCGCCAATGATACTGAAACCCTAAAAAAGATCAGCAGAAACAATAAAGTTAAAGCCAAAAAACGCTTCATCTTGGTCCTCCTCTTAATGTTACTTTCTTTGAAACAACTGTTAGTACGATGTAAAGTGCGATTCTTAATGAAAATCTTTCAGTTAATAGTACTATTTTGAATCCTTGATAAGGGGAGCTCCCAAAGAAAATGAGTGGTATATATCTGTTACATACATTTAATAGATTTATTACTGTAATGTTGGCAATATTCTTGTTATGTTATTTACTGTTTTCATATACCACTTTTAAAGCTTGATTGCTGCAATAAGTTAATATAATCAAAAGAACTTTCTTATTTTTGGACATTCAGATACCGTTATTTAAGCTTATTATTTATGATTATTTAAATATTTTTTACTATTGCTCTCATTTTTAACCTTTTTCGTTTGTTTTGACCTCTTATTAAATTTCTTAGGTCAATTTAAAAAGGTATGCTAATTTAAGCCATGCCCTCAAATTTGATCGCTGAAAAACATCTGGCTGAATTTGACCAAATCCGCTCATTTTAATCCCTTATCCTCCAAACATTAATTTTATTATAGGTACAGGCAGCGAGAAATTTCCCATCATCCGACCATGCTACAGCATCAACTCCTGAATACTTGGGACTCCAGATGATTTCAATTTTTCCCGTTTCAAAATCAATCAATTCCATTCCTCTACTATAATAGGAAGCTGCTACATACCGCCCATCCGGCGAACAGGCAAACACCCTTACCGGAGTGCTGTAAGTATTAATTGATTTTATAATAGTATTAGTACTGGAATCCCAAAGACTAAAAACACGTTGATCGTCATTATAAAATACATATTGTTTTGTATTTTTAATAGTTTTAATATCTAAAAATCCATTTCCACTTATTTTTAAAGTTTGTTTTAAGACTCCAGAGTTTAAATCCCAAATTGACAAAGCCGATCCATCCCGCTCAATTGTTATTAAGTCCCCTTCAGCAGTAAAATCAAAACCTGCTAAAGTCTTTCCATTTGCTATATCCAATGTTTGATCAATCTCAATATTCCATAATTTGATGTTACCATCTTTCCACATTCGATAAGCACAATACTTCCCATCTTTTGATAATACTATCGATGTCACTCGCCCATTTGTTTTAGTTCTAGCTAATTCTTGATTATTAATTAAATCATGCAAAACAATTTGATTTATTTCTCTACAATAATTAGCCGCAATATTATTTTGGGAATAAGTAGAAAGCCTGGCATTAAACTCGGTCCTATTCCTGATAGTGTCAATTGTTTTTGTTAAAATAATATCTTCATCCTCGAGCGAATAGATATTTATTCCATTATATAAAGTGCTGTAAATCTTCTTTCCATCTTCTGAAAAAGCAAGATTAACATATGCATTATATGAATCACTGCTTTGTTCAAAAGTGTAAACCAGTTTGTATTTATTTGAACACCCAGCAATACAAAAAATAATTAATATAAATAAAATCAATAGTAATTTTCTTTTCATTTTTTCTCCTTTACAAATTTGTTATTTCAATGGAATATGATAAGTTCTATTTACACTATACCTATTTGGCAAATTTAAAAAATTAGAGTAATCGTCGGTGTATATAAGTTTTCTCTCCTGATTATTATTAGGATCAGGTAAATATGCTTTAACTGTACCTGAATAAGTTGTAAATCTAAACTCATCCGGTCCTGATAAGTCTAAATCCGCAACAATATGATAACCTGGTTCATAAGTTTGAAAACCGTTATATTGTGCACGTTCGTAAGCAGATAATGCTGCATCGGCTCCAATAAGACCGATTTCAACGGATATTGGTTTAGGGACAAAAAGTGAAGTGACTCCGTCCCTTATTTCTTCTATAGTGCTTTGAAAAAGATTTTCCTTTGCATCATTACTGAGTAAGCGTGCTGTATAGAATTTACTATATTCATTAACTCTTATATCAAAAGTGCCATTAATGAATGTGCGATACACTCCATCTTTTCCTTGATGTGTTCTAGTACTTTTATACAGATGTGAAAGTTCAATCCCATTTGGAGCATAGACCCACCTATTGACTCGTTCCTCTACTCTTTTATTCTGATCATAAAATTTTGTTTCATTTTCTTCTTTTATTTCGCGAACAATAGAATCATTTATATTAATTATGTGATAATAGGCAGTTACAAGTTCTCCAGTACCTCTCTCATCACTGAATCTAGAATACTTAAAAGTCGCCTCATAGATTTTATTACCATCTTTATCATACTCAATTTCTCCAATTAATTTATTAGTTGTTAAATCAAACCTTTTTGTAACAACTGAACCATCAGAGCGATAATAAATATGTTCATTATATTTATCATACATTCTCTTTTCTTCAATTATGTTCCCATTCTTATCTTTAGTGACGGTTGATTTTTTATATTTTGGTGCTTCAAGACTTTGGCCCAATGATTCCCGGCCATTATTTATATTGGTATCTTTTATTTTTGTTTCTCTTTTCAACGCATTCGGTTGCACCCAACCTTCAACTGTCTTCCGTTCCAACATGTAATATGTATCAGGATCTAGCTTTCCGGTAACCGGCAGTCCGACATCCTGTTGAAACTGTTTGATACTCTCAATCGTCTGAACATTCCTTGTTCCATCAATCTCCCCTATTTGGTAACCAGCCATCTCTAATGAGGCTTGCGCTTGGGCCATTTGATAGTTACCTCTGGTCTTGCCAAACTCAACCACGGTAGCTTTAGCATCACGTTCGGTTAATCTTCCCTGAGCCTTGGGAGTTAACTCCTGGTTCTACTTTTTGTGCATTACTGCTTATAGGCTCTTGATCCTGAGATTGGAGCACCTTCTTGTTGATCTCCCGGAGATCGGCTTTTTTTAGTCCCGCAGCAGTCACCAAATCCAGTGTCTTCATACTTTCCTGGTCAAATTTGCCACTTGGTTTCAGACCAACGTCTTTCTGAAACTCATTTAGTGCCCTGGTAGTTGCTTCGCACTGGATCCCATTAACCCCTTTATAACTGCCTTTACTTTCAATCTGATAGTCAGCCCGCACTAGTGATGCTTGCCCTCGGGCTACAATTTTATCAACATCTCTGCCAAAGGTGCCCCGGATCACATAAGCATCCCGTTCTTTGATATTAGCTTCCACTGAAATTTTATCTTTTCCACCCAACCCATTATCTAAATTGGTTTTATCAGTAATTTGTTTAACAATCTCTTCTTGAATTGCTTTATATATTTTACTGTCACCAGCTGGATTTTGATCCAATTGGTTATATTGGTTTTCTAAAGATTGTGTATTATTCTGTTTCAAATTATAACTATGTTCTTTATTAGGCAATCCGATATTCATTTTCAACGCTCCTTGCATAAACTTCTGGAACAAAATTCGTCATTTGGAAACTCATTCCCTTTCAGGCGGTTTACAAATTTATGAAATTTTAATACAATCATATTTTGGTAAAGCCCTTTGATACTTTAATTGGCTGCTAACCAAATAGGTAACAGCCGTCGCCACAAAATAAAAAACCTTCGTTGTTTACACGAAGGAATTAATCTTTAATGCTATTTAATTGGTGCCGAAGGCGGGATTTGAACCCGCACGGGAGTACTCCCACTGCGCCCTGAACGCAGCGCGTCTGCCAGTTCCACCACTTCGGCACGTATCTAAAATTATAATCTATTTTTTGACGTCTGTAAAGAGTTATCTGATTACTATTAGAGGTAAGAAATGTCTTAAATTCTGATCATTCCTTCTTTTCTCTTGGAATTTTTCCAAAAATCAATTACAATTATTAATATTTACTGTTAATTATGGAGGAGGATCTGAGCATGTCGATATCCACCAAAGTTAAACAATCACTCTCCCAAGCCTCATTTATCCGCAAGATGTTCGAAGAAGGGGAGCGTTTACGCAAAATTCATGGTCCGGAAAATGTTTACGATTTCAGTCTTGGTAACCCTGATTTGGAGCCACCAGCTGCTTTCAAAGAACGCCTCAAAGAACTTGCTTTAAGTCCAATCAAGGGCATGCACCAATATATGAGTAATGCCGGTTATCCGGAAACCCGGCAAGCAATCTGTAACTATCTCAATCAGAAAGACGGTTTAGAGCTGTCAATCAATCATGTATTGATGACTGTTGGCGCCGGTGGCGGTTTAAATGTCGCTTTCAAAGCGCTGTTAAATCCCAGTGATGAAGTTATCGTTAATGCTCCCTACTTTGTTGAATACGGTTTTTACGTCGATAATCACCAAGGGAAACTGGTCGTAGTCAAATCAGGTCCAGATTTCCAACCTGATTTAAACGTAATTGAGAAGGCCATCAATGAAAAGACCAAAGCAATTCTACTCAATTCACCCAATAATCCAACCGGAGTAATCTATAAAGCTGAAATCCTCCAGGAACTGGCTAACCTAATCCGGAAGAAAGAAGCCGAATACGGAACAACAATTTATGTAATTTCTGATGAACCTTATTATTCGTTAGTTTATGACGGAGCAACCGTTCCATCGGTTCTGAAGATCTTTGAACATAGTCTGCTGGTAACATCTCACAGTAAAGATTTGGCCCTGCCTGGGGAACGGATTGGCTACATCGTGGTCAATCCAAAGCTTCCTGAAGCGGCTTTAGTATTTGATGCCCTAGTATTTGCCAACCGGGTCTTAGGTTTTGTAAATGCACCTGCTTTAATGCAACGAATCATTACAGGACTTCAGGGTGAAGCTATTGGAACCGAAGAATACCAAGAACGAAGAGATATATTATACAATCACTTGACCAGTATTGGTTTTGAGGTTAACAAACCTCAAGGAGCGTTTTATCTATTTCCCAAAAGCCCGATCCCCGATGATGTCGCTTTTACCCAAGCTGCAATTGAATTCAATCTGCTTTTAGTCCCCGGCAGCGGGTTTGGCGGTCCTGGTTATTTCCGGATTGCCTACTGTGTCTCACGTGAAACAATTAAAAATTCTCTTCCGGCTTTCACTAAATTAGCAAAGAAATTTGGTTTATAGAAGTCCTTCTTACAAGATCTTAAACACAAACCCAGCCAAAAGCTGGGTTTTATTTATACATATGAACTTCAAAAAAATAATTATTCAAACTCCAGTTTCCAAAATCTCCAAATTACTTCTACCCCACAAAGTTTCAATTACCCCTTTTACAGCAATGGGATCGCCACTGGTGTAAAAGACTTCTCTGCCCCGACCATCGCGACCGTTAAGCAACCCCCTGTGTTCCAACAAGCGATAAGTCTGCTTGGCAACAGCCAAACCCGTATCAATAATCGTCACTTCCGGACCAACAAGCCGTGTAATTGTTGGTTTCAAAAACGGGTAATGAGTACACCCCAAAACCAGGGTATCGATCCCCTTGTTAAGTAATGGCTCTAAATAATCCCAAAGTAACTGTTCAGTCTCCGAAGTATCCAATTTACCGGCCTCGACCAGCTCAACCAATCCCGGCGCCGGCTGGGTATATACTTCAACATCGGTCCCATATTTCTCAACCAAGACCGAAAAACGCGGACCGCTTAAAGTCAGACTCGTTGCTAAAACTCCAATCCGACCGTTTTTGGTCAGATCGTGCGCCGGTTTTACCGCTGGCTCAACTCCGATAATCGGTATTTCCGGATGAGCCACACGCAGTTGGTCCAATCCGGCAATACTTGCCGAATTACAAGCAACCACTATCGCTTTAACTCCCAAGCCAACCAAAAAATCAGCAATCTTCAATATCCTGGTCCTAATCTCCTCAACAGGTTTAACTCCGTACGGACAGTGGGCCGTATCAGCCAGATAAATCAGATCTTCTGCCGGAAGCAGCTTCCGAACCTCTGCTAAGATTGACAACCCACCTACTCCAGAATCAAAAGCGCCGATTGGAGCACTACTCGACAATGAAATCACCCTTTAAAAGATAAAATCAATCCATAATCATATCATAACCAAAATAAATAGCAATATCAAACCTTTATAAATATTAACGTTGAACGATCTTTTCTATTTTACCGCCCTTTAAGTATAACAGATGACTGATTACACCCGGAATCTCTTCAGTATAATGAGTTACATAGATTAAACCAAGCTCCGACTGCTGCGGTAATTGATCAAAGAATATAATAATTTTTGACCGATGTAGCGGGTCCAATCCCTGACAAGGTTCATCCAGGATTAGAAGCTTCGGATTTTTTACCACCGCACGGGCAATTAAGATCAACCGTTGTTCACCCGCCGACAGTGAATTATAGCGTTTAGTAACTATTCTTTCAAGTCCTAAGCACGCAATCCAACGGTCCACTTCGGCTAATTGACTCTTACTGCATTCGTGATATAGTCCGATGGTGTCAAAAAAACCAGAGCAGATCACTTCAAAGCCTGATAAACTACTGTCAAAATGATTTTGCAACTCGGGCGCAACCCACCCGATCTTCTGTTTAAGCTCCCAAATACTTTCGCCGGAACCCCGTTCAACACCGAACAGTTTAATTTTATTAGCGTAAGCTTGGGGATTATCACCCAATATCAAACTTAATAAAGTTGATTTACCGGCGCCGTTTTCACCCAAAACCGCCCAATGTTCGCCATTCCTTACACACCAATTAATATCCGCTAATACTTTATGATTTGAATATGTGACTGAAACATTCGCCATTTCAACCAAGTATTCTCCATAATGATCGGCACTCGGTCGAGATGAAGGTTTTACCGTTCCCAAATTATGTTCAACTGATTCCAGTATATTCGTCTGTAGAAGTTGGTCCCGTGATTCGACTATAAAAACCCGTCCCTGTTCCAGTCGAATAATGTCAGTTATTCCTGGTGGTACTTCTTCAGGTCGGCTGGTCAAAAAGAGAATATGAATTTCGTTATTGGTAATTAGCTGCTCAATCAGTTCCGTCAAAATGGAACGGGAATTATAATCCAGTCCGTAAAACGGATCATCAAAGATCAGTAATTGCGGTTTTTGCATTAAAGCTCTTGCCAGCATTACCTTACGCGTTTCCCCATTTGATAACTGATGAACCTTTCGCTCCAACAAATGGCCAATCTGCAATAACTTGATTGCTTGATCGCGTCTGGCGTTATAAATTGTCTCATCAACTTTTAAAGGCGTCACTTCATAAGGAGAAGCGTGTTCAATATTCTTACCGCTTAAAAGTTCCATAACAACAGGCGCCTCGGCTCCTTCAAAGCTTTGCCAACGCGCCTGATGATAGCTACCATAATATTGTTGAAATTCCCGTTGTACTTCCGGAGAAATAATGATTATTTCCCCACGATTGAAAAAAGGTGACCCTTCGATACGGTCATCAAAATAATATTTTACCCGGCCTTGATCAGGGATAATGTTACGATTAATTATCTTAGCCAGACTGGATTTACCCGAGCCGGTTGGCCCAACAACCGCCCAGTGCTGGTCTTTCTTTATGTGCCAGGTCAAATCAGTTATTAATTTACTGTCATTGAATGATAATGAAACATGCTCTAAGGAAATCAGTGGTTGACTCATAATAATCCTTGTTTGACAAAATGTAATTTAAACAATATTACTATTCGTCATACCAACCCTGTTTCCTTCATCGTTTAGCAACCGCTTTGACAATCTCCGCAACCTTTTGCGCATCAAACGGCTTAACAATAAAATTTTTAGCTCCGGCCTGAATTGCTTCCAACACAATCTCCTTTTGTCCCATGGCGCTGCAGACAACTATTTTCGCCGTAGGATCGATCGCCATAATTTCTTTGATCGCTGTTATCCCATCCATCTCCGGCATTGTAATATCCATGGTCACCAAGTCCGGTTTTTCTTTCTTAAACATCATTAAGGCTTCTTGACCATTACCGGCCTCAAAAACATCCGTAAAACCATTAGCCTGCAGAATCTGTTTTAATGACATTCTCATAAAAGCAGCGTCGTCAACAACTAAACATTTCAAGATATCCACCTCTTATTGTTATTTATTCTTATTTTTTCTTCTTTTCTCCCGATGATTTTTTGGCATTGGTTGTTTGTTTCTTATCCTTATTACTACTCTTACCAGTCTTTGGTTCGACTAGCGCATTTTTTTCAACCGGATCACCGTTGATCAACTTCTCCAAATCAAGCATAAAGATCATCCGATTGTTGATTTTAGCAATAGACCTTATATATTTTGCTTTTTTCGAATTACTGAAATTTGGAGGAGGCTCCGTTTCCTCATTGGTTAAAGTAACAATATCCGTCACTTTATCAACCAATAAACCGAAGATCTTCTCCTCACCCTCGACTACTACAATAATCGGATAATTGTTAATTTCGATTTTAGGAAAGTTAAAGATTATCCGTAAATCGATCACCGGAATGACATGACCTCGAAAATTGATAATACCAATAATATAATCAGGGGATTTTGGTACTTTAACAGGAGCAGTATATTTAATAATCTCTTGGATATCAGTTATATCGACACTGAATTCTTCCTCTTCAATCCAAAAAACTACTTGTTGAACCTCTTCTTCATTAACGGCATTTAAATTAACCAAATCCATAACATTATTTAATGTCATTGTTCTCCCATCCTGTCATGTTCAAACTTGCTATTTAATCACAAACATTAAGCTAATGTCCTAAACTTAGGCATCCAGTGAAATATGCAGGGATTCCTTGACAATCTGATTGATATTAAGCACCAGTCCAATCTGACCATTACCAAGTAAGGTTGCCCCAGCAATAATCGGGTTCTCGGGCATTGCTTTATTAATCTGTTTAATCATTATTTCTTCCTGACCCAATAGCTCATGGACTCCTAAAGCCAGCTTATGTCGGCCTTTTCTGACAATTATCACCGAGATTTTACCATTATCAGTATTCAGATCCTGCCATTCAAACAGATTTGCCAGATCAACAAGCGGCACCACTTCGCTCCGTAAAGAAAAGACACTATTTTCTCCTATTGTCTTAATTTCCTTGGTTTCAATTGAAAGACTTTCAACAACATCCACCGACGGAATACCAAAAACCTGATCGCCAACTTTGACCATAAATGACTGAATGATCGCTAACGTCAACGGTACTTTTAAATGAAAAGTCGTCCCTTGGTTAGGACTGCTCTCAATATCAATTTCACCCTTTAATTCTTTGATACTCGTCTGAACAACATCCAAACCTACACCTCGTCCGGATATATCACTGATCTCTTCTGCTGTTGAAAATCCCGGTTCAAAAATCAGCTTAATTATCTCATTTTCCCGTAATTCATCTGTTTCATTGATCAACTTATTCTTAATTGCTTTTTCCCGGATTTTGGCAACATCTAACCCATGTCCGTCATCAATAACACTAATAACGATGCAGTTCCCTTCATGGCAAGCCTTCATGGTGATCATTCCGGTCTCGCTTTTTCCTTTGGCAATCCGCTCTTCTGGGGGTTCAATACCATGATCAGCCGCATTTCGAATTATATGGGTCAAAGGATCAACTAACCGCTCCGAGATCTGCTTATCGATCTCAGTTTCTCCACCAATGAAATTAATATCGATTGGTTTATTCTTCTTTCTCGAGATATCCCTGACGATCTTCGGAAACCGTGAAAAAAGCTGGTTTACCGGCACCATTCGTAAATCTAAGATCTCCATTTGAAAATCTGATACTAACTGTTCAAGCTGTTGAACTGTTTTCGCCAGCTGATTCCAGCTGTCTTTTGAATAGTTTTGTTCCCGGACTAACTGTGTTAAACCGGCCTTGATCGTTAATAACTCACCGACATCATTGATCAGTTTGTCAATTTTATTGGAATCAACCCTGACGGTCTGATCAAGCTTGGAATCAACTATTACCTGCTGGGTAGGCTCCTGCGGATGATAATCCCAGCGCCGCATCGTTACTTGTTCGATATCATATACGGGATACTTTAAGATGCTTTGTTCCGATTCAGGATCAATTTGAGAATCGGCAAACAGGACAATTTTGAGATTGCCATAGTCTTCCTTTGCCAAATCCTCCTGTGCCGGGGCCGTTTTAAAGATGGTACCCCAATTTTGTAAAAAACCAATATAGGTCATTGCTGAAACTGACTTCATTAAGGCTTCGGTAATAAATTTGACATCTAACCCATAAACAAAATTACCGGCTTCCTGCCACTCAGCGACCGCCTTCTTTTCATCCGAATTCAAAACCAATGCTACTTCTTGTTGATTTTGAGCATTACTTTCACCAATTGCATCTTTTTCCGGGTTGGTGTTGAAGATTTTATTCCAGCGAGATCCTTTCCACTTTCGATTCCAATCGCCATTACGGATATATAAAATAAGTTCATCAGTAAATTGTAGTAACTCGTCAATAATTACGGCTGTTAACTCCTGCCGGTTATTACGCACCGCATCAAACATATTCTCGACGGAATGCATCGTTTCTTTGATTTCATTCAACCCAATCATTCCGGAAGATCCTTTAATATTATGAGCAATCCGGAATAACTCATGAATCTCTGTAGCAATAGTTTCAGGCTTCTTCTCAATAATTAAGAGAATTTGGGTGAACCGTTCCAACTGTTCAACAGTTTCAGCGATAAAAACCTTACTTAAAGATTCTTCAACAGGCAGGCCGTTATCAAGTGACATGTAAATATTCTTCCCTTCAAAAAAACCAACTATATTCTATTTTTCGAATAAACATCAAATTCCGCTTAATACTGTTTATCGGATCAATAGTACTAATTCTTTATTGCTTTTTCCATAGCTCAACCGCTACAACAATCTAAAGAATCTTTAAGTGTTATTTTTTGGTTTACTCAATAATTTTTGTTGCTGCTACCTCACTTTGAAAATCTTCTAAAGGAATATTACTGTTTTGACGCACCTCTTCAATCATTGTTAATGTCTTTTCAAGTTGATTACGACGTACTGAAGTCAATAACAGATATTCTTTTTGGGCATCCTCAATTCTCCTTCCGATTTTTTCCAAAGTAAAACAGAATGCCTCCCACTGTTTATAAAAATTACCCATTAGTGCTAAGATTCGTGAAGTAGCTTGCTCCAAATGAAAGTTATCAACCGCTTGCCTGATTACTGCTAAAAATGCATATAAAGTTGAGGGTGAACACAGGATTGCTTTATTTTTTAATCCTTCATCGATTATTGTAAGGTCGGTTTCATTAATGAAATTATAGATCTGTTCGTTGGGAATGAAGATTAAAACATAATCTAAAGTATGTTCTTCAGCACTGATGTAATTCCGTCCTGTAACCTCTTTAATCCGGTTTCGGACATCCTTTAAAAACTGTTGTTTATAATATTCCTTTGTATTAAAATCTTCAGCCTCCAAATAATTGAGGTAGTTATCAAGCGGAAATTTCACATCCATATTCAGGATCAAATTCTTTGGAAGGTAAAATGTATAATCAGGCCTGCTTCCAGTATTGGAACACTGTTGTTTACGGTAATTAATCCCTTCAACAAAGCCAATTAGTTTTAAAATATCTTCGGCCATCCGTTCTCCCCACTGACCCCTGGTTTTAGGATTTGTTAAAGTTGATTTTAATTGTTGGGTTGTCTCTTGAAGTTTAATTGTCTGTTCGGTAACTTGCTTTAATTGATAACTGATTTCACCATACTTTTTTTCACGATCCTTTTCCAGCTCGCAAATGACATTATGAACCTTAGTGAGTTCTTTACTTAACTGTTCCAAGTTTTGATCGATCAACTGTTTTTTGGTTTCTAAATTTTGTTCCTGTTGATAGGATTGGCTTTTAAGGACTTCATTTGCAACATTCAATAACTGTTGTGAATTCCTATATAATGCCTCATATGATAGAGTGGCAAATGATTCTTTCAGCTGACCAATGATCAACTCCTGATCCTTAAGCCGGACATCCTGCAATTTTTGTTGAATTTTATTATCAATCAATCGCATCACCAATGCTCCACAAATACATCCCGTTACAAAAAATATTCCAAAATAAAGCTCTGTCAATTGTAATACCCTCCCATCTTTGTCCTTATAGTTTCAATGGATCTATTGCTAATCCCTCCATTTTCGTTTGAGAATCAAATTATTACTGTTTCATAAAAATACCTATTATGGACATATTATTAAGTAGAGGATTCTTTTGAAAGGTAACTCATGAATAACGTATCATCTAACAATACAACCTTAATAATTAATTGGAAAGTACTCTGCCTGTTATTAATGATGGTTATAATGGGCCTATTTTTGGTATGGCTTTATCTTCCGCTACCTAAACCGGAAATGCCGCTCACTACCGAAATCTATGACCGTAACCAGCAACTGATCACTACTTTTTACCGCGAAAACCGCCGGCAAGCTAATCTCAGTGAGATTCCTGACTTTTTAATCAAAGCATTTTTGGCAGTTGAAGATCACCGTTTTTATCAACACCATGGGATCAATCCCGGAAGACTTTTAAAAGCAGCCTGGTATGATATTGCCAACCGCAGTT
This sequence comes from Bacillota bacterium, assembly GCA_029553165.1. Classification (GTDB taxonomy): domain Bacteria; phylum Bacillota; class UBA4882; order UBA8346; family UBA8346; genus JAKPCT01. The sequence continues at coordinate 12,980 of JAKPCT010000291.1, read as the reverse complement.
TGGCACAAGGAGCAAGTACCATCACTCAACAACTTGCAAAAAATACTTATCTCACCCAACAGCGAACCTTTAAAAGAAAACTCAAAGAACTTTTTTACGCCTTAAAATTAGAATTACACTTAAGTAAAGATGAGATCTTAGAATTATATTTAAATCAGATTTATTTTGGCCATGGTGCCTATGGTGTTAAAGTTGCAGCCGAAACGTATTTCAACAAAGAACTTGGCGAACTCAACCAGGCTGAAATGGCCTTGTTAGCCGGTTTACCAAAGGGTCCCGGGATTTATTCACCTTACACCAATCCTGAAGCAGCGCAAAAACGGTTATTATTAACGTTAAAACGAATGTTGGAATGCGGTTATATTACAGAGACCGAATATCAAAACTATGCCAAACAACCGTTAAATCTATCAGGCTTGTCTTCCCGGAGACGCCCCGCTCCATATTTTTTAGACTTACTCCAAGATGAGATTGCCGGCATCTTTACAGCAGAGCCTGGAATTATTTATACCGGCGGCTTAATCATTGAAACCACTTTGGACTTGAATATACAAAAACATGCTGAACAGTCATTCCTTAATGGTTTACCGAAGTTAGCCAATGACCGCCATGGATTGGTACAACCACAAGGTGCACTGATTGCGCTTGACCCGCACACCGGCGAAATCCGCGCCTTAATCGGAGGTACCGATTACAATAAGTCCCAATTCAACCGGGCAATTCAAGCCAAAAGACAGCCCGGATCCGCCTTCAAACCCCTACTCTTTGCAACAGCATTAAGTAAAGGATATACACTGGCCAGTAAAATTGACCGTACTCCAAAAACGTACCTGATTGGAACTGTCGCTTATCGACCTCTGGATAACAATAACGAATTTACCTCAGGTCAAATGTCATTACGCGATTCATTGGCGGCTTCAAGTAATGTTGTTGCTGTTAAAATTTTAGAATCACTGGGTATTGAAACGGTCCTTCACGAAGCCACCCGGTTAGGGATCACCTCCAAACTCCCCGGCCAACTGTCACTGGCTTTAGGTTCCGGAGAAGTGACCCCGCTTGAGTTAGCAACCGCTTATCTCCCTCTGGCCAATGGCGGTTACCGGCTTAAACCTACTACTATTAAAAGAATTAGGGATCATAACGGCAAGATTCTTTACCAACGGATTTCCAACCGTGAACTCGTCTTAAATCCGGGCGTCAGTTATCTTCTGACCCAAGCTTTAACCGGAGTATTTAAAGAAGGTGGTACCGCAGCTAATATCGGAAAATATTTTACAAAAACCGCCGCCGGTAAAACCGGAACCACTGAAGCCAACCGTGACGCATGGTTTGTCGGATATACCCCGGATCTTCTGACTTGTGTCTTTGTTGGTTGTGATCGTTACGAACGTCCGCTCCCCGGAGCCGCTAATCGAATTGCTGCTCCGATTTGGGCTAATTTTATGAATCGGGTTACCACCCGAAATACTGAATTCCCGATCCCAGATAATATCGTTAAAGTTCCGATCTGCAAAGAAACCGGCGCTAAAGCCACTCCTGATTGTCCTAATTATTCTGAATTCTTTTTAATTGGAACCGAACCAATGGATTATTGTTACCAACACCGTCATATTCAATTAAGAGTTTGCCGGGTTTCTAATCTCTTACCCGGACCACATTGCAGACAAACGACAGAGCGAAAGTTTATCTTCGGGCAACAACCCACTGCGATTTGTGATCAGTGTCAGCCAAAGATCCGGATCTTCGATTGGTTACAGCGTTTCTTTGTTCCATAAGACTACATCCTTTCTTTATTACAACCACTACACCCTCATTGTAATCTTCATCCATCTATGGACCTGCCATCCATTCCCAAAAGGATTCTTCCAGACCTTAAAGAATTTGCTATTACTAGAAGAATTGTTAATCCAATGATATCTTTGGTAAGACAATTCCAGCTTTGGCTTCACCTGACTTGTAGGTATTATCTTTTAAACAAATCAAGGCCACGATCTCTATTACAAACACAGCTTTCGTCATAACAATATTCGCAGCAACCTCTTTGCCCAATCGGACATCGTGGACAAAAAGGAGCTGAGAATGTGCAGTGCAGAAAGAACAAACTGGTGATCTATGGTGTTTTATTTGGTATATTAATCAGTTTCGGTAGTATCTCATGGGGACAAACCTATTACGTTCAACCTGGTGATTCATTATACAGTATTGCTGCAAGGTATGGCACAACCATAACCGCCTTGCAACAGTCTAACGGGTTGAGTTCGTCCATGATTTATCCCGGACAAGCACTCCGGATCACCACTACCGGTTCAACACCAGCTACATCAACCAGCCATACTGTTAAATCTGGTGAATCACTCTTTTTAATCTCCAAACAGTATGGGATTAGTATCGATCAATTGAAGCGCGCCAACAATCTTACCAGTGATTCGCTTTTGGTCGGCCAACGTTTGATCATCCCAACTGCTACTAATTCGTCTGGCACTGGGACAACCCATCGGGTCCAAGCAGGTGAAAGCCTTTTCCTAATCGCACAACGTTATGGAGTTACTGTTGAAGCTTTAAAACAAGCCAACCAAATAACTTCCAATACCATTATGGTTGGCCAAACTTTAAAAATACCTACGTCAGGTACCACAAATAACAATACCGGAACTAACTATACGGTTAAAAGCGGTGATTCTTTATATCTGATTGCCAAACAATATGGAATAACAGTGGATTCTTTATGTAAGGCTAATAATATTAATCAGAATCAGCCACTCTATCCCGGACAGCGTCTGGTGATTCCTAACGCTACAACCGGTAATTCCGGATCATATTCTAATTTATATTTAAGCCAAAGTGATCTCGATTTATTAGCCAGACTTGTTAGCGCGGAGTCTTCCGGTGAACCTTTCGAAGGCCAAGTTGCTGTAGCTTGTACAATCTTAAACCGGTTACGCGATCCACGTTACCCTAATACTGTTTCAGGCATCATTTACCAAGTTGACCAGGGACGTTACCAATACAGTCCGGTCTTAGACGGCCGAATTAACCTACCTGCCACGGCAAGTGCTCATCAAGCAATTCAAGCCGCACTTTCCGGGTGGGATCCAAGTAACGGAGCGAATGGTTTCTATAATCCATCAAAGACCACCAATCAATGGGTACGCTCCCATCCGGTTACTGCTATCATCGGCGATCATGTCTTCTTTAAATATTAATCAGTAACACCGGGCTGTTACGTTTTGTAGCAGCCCTCTTCTATCATCCTTCCATATCAACCAGCAAAACTATTAAAATTGTAACTACTTTCTACCGATATACAAATAGAGACAAAATAAAGGTTGGTAAGTGTAATGAAAGCAACATGGTGGATCGGTCTAATTAATGGTTCAATCGTAATTGTAGTGGCAATTATCTTTTTTGTCGCAATTGAACTCCGCAAACGGTTCAAATTCGTCGCTGAAAAAAAGGCGCTCATTAATCAGATCTGCTGGTTAATTAAAGATCGAAAAATCAACGAAGCACTGCAGCTGCTCAATGAATCAAATCTCGATCTCCGCTCATTAAGACCGAAGACTCGTGCCTATATTCTCTTTAATTACGGAAAATGTTTTTTTGATATCGCAGAAATTAACCCTGCTACGAAAATCGCCAATTTAAAATCAGCGATTCAATATTACAATCTGGCTTTGAAATGTTATCCCGTCGGGCACTATTTACTTGAAAAAGCAATGATCTTAAATGAATTAGGAAGATGTTTTAATAATTTAGCCGAACTAGAAGAGAAAACTAACAATTTTGAGACCGCTAAAAGCTGTTTGCAAAATGCCTTATCATTAATATCAAATAAATCCCGTAATGGACTGCTTGCTAAAATCAAATATAATTTAGGGATTACATATTATAATTTAGCCAACCTCAATCATGATAATGAACATCACAATCTGTTACTTGAATCAATTGCTTTATTGACAAATGCAGCAAAAATCTTCTTTCAGAAAAAAAAGTATTACGAATATGCGCTCGCTGAATTAGCACTCAGTATTTCTTACCGGAAATACGCGCGTCATATTAATCAGTATGACAATTTGTTAAAAGGACTGGAAGCAGTCAATCAAGCTCTGGTTTACCTTGAACGTAAGCAAGACGCTCTCAAATTTGCTCAAGCCCAATACAACCTGGGCAGCTTCCATTTGTTGCTGGCAAAATATGAAGCTACCCGGCAGCACCTTGTAAAAGCATTCCGGGCGTTCAAGAAAGCTGCCCAAATTTACACCATAACCAACAATCCATTTGAATATGCAAATATTAATTACAAATTGATGAAACTCTTTCTTGAAGCCCAAAAAGAATTTAATAATAAAAAATATTTTTATAAAGCAATCGAAAGCTCGCATCAAGCTTTAAAAGTGTTTACCATTGATCGCTATCCCTTTAGTTATGCCTCGATCAATCACCAACTGGGACATATTTATTCTAAGCTTGCGGAGTATGATAATCCGGAATTTAATTTAAAACGAGCAACCGAAGTGTTTGAAGAAACCCTACGGACAAGGGTTTATACCAATAAAACCGAACCGCAGGTTTATTCTGAAATTAAAATGTCTCTCGGCAAAACATATCTTACTTTATTCAAATATGTAACCGAGAAAGAAACTTTATCCAATGCCATCGATGCTTTAGAAACTGCAATAACTGCAAATAATTTCTCCACCGATCAGGAAACAGCAGAGGCACATCAGTTATTAGGAAAAGCTTATACTCATTTAGCAACAATTGAAGAACCTAAAACTAATTTAAAAACTGCATTAGAGTCGTATGAACAGGCCGCTGAGCTATTTGAGCTAAATCTCAATCCAGTCGGCTATGCCATATTAAAAATGGAAACGGGGTTAGTTTTAAAAGAATTAGCCATCATACAGCCTAACAATACGAGTAAACTGTTAGCACAAGCTATTGCAGCATTTAATGATTCGTTATCAATTCTCTCCGAGAATAATTATCCGGAGGAGATCGCACAGATCCATAAAAATCTTGGTGATATCTATTACCAAATGGCGCAAATTTCAAATCCGGAGAACAACCTTACAAAAGCATTAAAAGCATACGATACTGCTTTAATTTTGAATAAAGATCCGCAACTGTCAGCCAGCGTTAATTTTAATAAAGGGCTTATTTATAAACAGTTTGCGCAGCTTAAAGATGCTTTGACCAACTTCAACAAGGCGCTCCAAGCGTTCCAAAATGTGGTCACAATTTATTCTAACGAGGCTAACATCAGTAATCCAGCCATGATTGAACATAAAAACCTTGAGCTGGCCAGCGCCCACGAACAAATCGGGGATGTCTATTTGGAAATTGCACAAATTGAGGAGAAAGAGTTTAACATTACTAAAGCAAAACGTGCTTATGATAAAGCAATCGTTTATTTAACCGATGATTCCAAGCAATCAGCAGGGATCTATTTTAAACTGGGAAAAACGCTCCAAAGTTTGGCAGCGTTTGGAAACGGAGCTCAAAACATCACCGAAGCAATCCAATTCTTTGAAAAGGCTTTAACTTTATATAACAAAGAAAGTGAACCGTTTGAATATGCTTTGATTCTTAATCATTTAGGCGTAGCCTATCAACATTTGACGGAATATTCGCTTAAACATAAAGAAATTAACTTACTTAATTCCACCCAATCACTGCAAGAGGCTTTGACTGTTTTTAACATTCAAAAATACCCCTTTGAATACGCAATGACTCAAAATAACCTGGGCACAGCATACGGAATGCTGGCTGAAATAAAAGACCGGAATGAAAATCTTCTGTTAGCAATGCGTGCCTTTGATGAAGCCCTTAAAGTTTATTCTTCGCAAACACATCCTGATGACTATCGCAAGGTTATTGCAAATCAAGATAAGATTAAGTCTCGATTTAGACTCCATACTCCAGCTAAAATGAAAAGTAATTGAACTTTGTTACTACATTGCCCCGGCATTCTTCCAATTATGTTGGATTAAGAGAATATACTCCAGTGAATTCGGCTTTTGACGGGTTTCCAAATTAGCTTTCAGTTTAATAAAATCGGCTTCAATATCATTTACATAGTCATGGTCAATATCAATCTGCAAATATGGTTTCATGACACGCCAGGCATTCATTGATTTAGCCAGATTTTGTTTTGCCGCTGACCAATCAGCATCCCGAATATTAACCTCTGTAGCGTGTAAATAAACAGAGAAATTAGTAATGTTGTCTAAATGACTACGGAATAAGGTACAAGAACTAAGAACAAACATCAATGAAACCAAACTAAATAATAATACTCCTTTCTTCAAGACAGACCTCCTTAAAACTCTAATTAGCGGTGTTGATGATATAGTAATAATTGTCCCCTTTTAAGTCAACGTACAGATTACCAACGGTATCTAACTGTGCTAATGAGACCGCTTGAACATCAGTAATATTCTGTTTGGCCAATTGATGCATCAACCACGCCTGAGTCAGGTTCAACGACTTTAAAGCATCTTTCAACAAAATGCCGTCATTAATTAAGACTGTTGGTAACCCGGCATACTCGGTAGCCAGGTGTAAATCAGCAGGAGTAAGCGGCATTTTTTGTGATTTCAGTTGGACACTAAGCTTACCATTGGTCTCAATCAAAGCAAATTCCACATCCGCCACTTTAAAAATATTTTTCGAACGGAGTTCCAAAAGTAACTCATCAATTGTGAAATGAATCTTTGCAAGGTTCTCCTCGAGGATCTTCCCGTTTTCGATTACTACAGTCGCCTCCCCCTCAATTATCTTCCGAAACCAAACATTATGCATACTGAGATACGACATTAAAATCGGTAAGAAAGCCCACACTGCCAAACCTACAAGCGAAGCTAAGGTATTCTGATTCAATTGTACCGAAATTGTCGCCGCAATCGAACCAATGGTGATCCCTACAATGTACTCAAAAAAAGTCAGTTCCGCCATCTGTTGCTTGCCAATCAACCGGATCAACACCAACAGCACCACAAAAGCAATTACTGACCGCAGGAAAACCACTAAAAAAATCGACAACCTATCACCTCCACTATCCCGCAAATTTAAATTATGCAAATTTAAATTATTAATATTTTGCTAAATTGCTTTTTAAAATATTAACCAATTCCATTTTTACATATTTTGCCACTCATTAATCAACTCCGTTTTTTAGATAATAATTCATGAAAAAGAATTAAGATAAGGTGATTGACATTGTCTTCTCAAAAAAATCAAAAATTAACCCCAGCACAACAAGAATATCAACGTTTTGCCAAAGCCCGAGAACCAAAACGGCCTGTCCTTTGGAATTGCGTCCGTGCTTTTTTAGTAGGCGGATTGATCTGCACAATTGGCCAAGCTCTGCAGACTTTTTTTATGACTTATTTTAACTTTGACGAAGTTACTGCCAGCAATCCCAGTGTCGCCGTACTGATTATGCTTTCAGTCCTCCTAACCGGTTTTGGAATCTACGATCAAATTGCCCAATGGGCAGGAGCCGGCACTGCTGTTCCTATTACAGGCTTTGCTAATTCAATGGTTTCATCGGCGATTGAACACCGGAGCGAAGGTTTTATCTTAGGCGTAACCGCAAAGATGTTTAAGTTAGCAGGCACTGTTATTGTTTTTGGAGTGGTTTCTGCATTTATTGTCGCTCTAATAAAGATAACAATCAACTCACTGGGTGGTATCTAATGCTGCAAGGTCTTCAAAGTTGGCTGTTTGAATCGCAACCGGTAGTCCGTTCAACTGGGGTTATTGGCGGACCGTTTGAAGCTCAAGGTGCTCTGGCAAATGACTTTGACATCCTTCATGAAGATATCTGGTTTGGTCAAAACAGTTTTGAAAAAGCAGAGCAGAAAATGCTTGAACAAGCTTGCGAGACAGCTCTGAACAAAGCTAATGTTAATAAAAAAGATGTTCAGTTCTTTCTCGCAGGGGATTTACTAAATCAAATTATCTCAAGCAGCTTCACCGCAAGAGCTATTGGGATCCCCTTCTTAGGCTTATATGGTGCATGTTCCAGCTCAATGGAAGGTTTGGCATTAGCAGCACTGTTAGTCGATAGCGGATTTGCCAAAAATGCATTGGCGGCAACATCCAGCCATAATGCCGCTTGTGAAAAGCAATACCGTTATCCTACCGAATATGGTTCTCAAAAACCACCGACAGCACAGTGGACAGTTACCGGTGCCGGAGCTGCTTTTATTACACCTGACGGTGACGGACCCCGGATTATCGGAGCGACAATTGGAAAAGTTGTCGATATGGGCATCTCTGATCCCTTCAATATGGGAGGAGCAATGGCTCCGGCGGCAGTTGATACCATTGAAGCTCATTTCCGGGATTTTAATCGCGGTCCTGACTACTACGATCTGATTGCCACCGGAGATCTGGGCAAGGTTGGACACCAGATAGCGGCTGATCTCCTCAAAGAACACGGTATCAATATTCCATCCGAAAAATTTACCGATTGTGGAGTCTTGATTTACAAGAAGGAACAACCGGTATTTGCCGGGGCCAGCGGTTGTGCCTGCGCAGCAACAGTTACCTATGGACACTTTTACCGCCGAATGAAACAGTATAATTTGAATCGCGTTTTAGTAATCGCAACCGGAGCACTGCTTTCACCTCTTTCCTATCAGCAAAAAGAGAGTATTCCTTGCATTGCTCATGCAGTTGCTTTTGAAGCATAACAGGGGGTCTAAGATATGGACAAATTTATCTGGGCATTCTTAATTGGTGGTGGAATCTGTATGATTGGGCAATTGATGATGGACCTTTTCCGACTGACTCCGGCTCATGTTCTGACTATTTTAGTTGTAACCGGAGCGGTTTTAGGAGGACTCGGTTTATATGAACCCTTAATTAAACTTGCCGGAGCCGGTGCAACCGTCCCCATCAGCAGTTTTGGAAATTCTTTATTTAAAGGGGCAATGACAGAGTATCAACGTAATGGCCTGATCGGTGTTTTAACAGGGATCTTTGAGGTAACCAGCGCCGGTATCTCAGCAGCGATTATCTTTGGCTTCATTGGAGCACTATTATTTAAACCAAGAGGATAACCTGGTAGAACAGAGTAGGGTACATAAAATGACCGGCGGAACACAACTATGCAATCCATTACCAGCACATTAAGCGCTGCCAACATGAAAACCTTAGAAACCTTAGAAACAGAGAAGCACCAAATAAAACAGATATTTTCAGTAATTAGCCACCATTTTCGTCAATGCTTTAGATAAATTGAAACAACGGCATAGTTATTGAAAATAAAGCGCAAGCGCAATCACAATCATAATGATTAAAATTTTAGTTATTATGATAAAACTCAAAAATCCGAGTCCAGTGCTGTGTTTCACCAGGCTCTAATTCAATATTGATAAAGATCTCCGGGCTTACTACAAAAGGACTTCCCCAAACTGCAAAACTAATCGGCTCAAAATCAACTGTCTCTTTCACCCCGGTTTTGGAACCGGAATGATACAGATCCCAACCGCGCCCTGTTCCGACCCATGGTCTGTCAACAGAAGCATAAAACTCAATGTCCGGCGAATAACGCCATGTAATTGCCGATTCACTCATTTCTAAAACATCGGACTCAGTTTCAACCCGAAGTAAACCGCCTTCAGGAAGTGAGAGGAGGTAATCCTGATTAATGTCAAAGTCATTAATACTGATAAAATTATGACAATATTCAGAAGTAATAATCGGTTTTGAACCAACATTATGTAATAAATAACTAACAATCACCTGATTGTGATCGAGTTTAATTTGTTTTTCATAATTAACCGCATAACCGTTACATTGTAAAGGAGCTTGAATAAATCTAACCTGATCGGTACCCCATTCAACTTTAGTTTCATATGAAACGACTGGGTAATAACGCATAAAATCATAAAAACCATCATCTTCTTTGGTTAACAGTCCAATCCCTAATTTGGGGAATTGTTCTTTTTGGTTTACTTCTTGATAACCAATTGGTTCTCTGATCCCGAATTCATTGCAAAATCCTTCTCCCCCGCTACCCATTCCATCAATCGGGGATTCGAATGTACCAAAACTATATTGATCATCTAAGATAATTTGTTTCATAAATCCAGTCCAATCAAAGCGAGCACCACAATAATACTGGCCGGGAAGGCCAATCTCAACCGTCAAATAATTATTTTTAATCACTCTAATTGCGCCACGATCTTTTCGCATTACGTTATTCATTCTTTGCCCTCTTCCGGAAATTATATCACCTAATTAATTATATACAGAATTTACAAATTTACCAGTTAATTATTTCTAAACCTTTAATAAATATGAACTTTGGGTAAGATTACATTCACTTTGGTCCCTACACCGACGGTACTTTCGATCTTAATCTTGCCTCCGTGAGCCTTGACAATTGCTCTGGTAATCGTTAAACCGATCCCTGAACCTCCTGTAGAGCGCGTCCTCGACTTATCAGCGCGATAAAACCTTTCAAATACATGCGGCAAGTCGTCCTCGGAAATCCCAATTCCGGTATCCGTAACAGTAATCTCTACAAAATGATTAAACTTACTGATTGTTAATTTGACACTTCCGCCCTCATTGGTATATTTTAAGGCATTGGATAATAAATTAATTATAACTTGGCTTAACTTATCCTGATCAGCTACAATCTCAGTGTATTCAGCATGAAATGCAAGTTCGATTCCTTTATTTTCAAATTCATGTTCAAAGTTGGCCACTATTTGCTGCGCAACCTCATGTAAGTTAAATTGTCTCTTATTGAGAGTTATTTCCCCTTCATATTTGGATAACTTCTCAATGTCTTTGATCATCCGTGTCAGACGCATTAACTCTTCATGGCAGCTTTTCAGCCGTTCCTGATCAAAGGTCCAAACTCCATCCAGCATCGCTTCAATATAACTGCGAATCGCAGCTAACGGAGTGCGTAACTCATGAGCCACATCAGCGGTAAGGCGTTTACGCAGTTCTTCCTGCTGTTCTAATGATTCTGCTAAATAATTGATCGCTTGGATTAATTCATTAATCTCTTTAATATTAGTCTTTTCGGTACTGGTCGCTTTTAAGTTACCTTCAGCCAAAAACATTGCTGTCTTTACAACACGCAAAATTGGATTACTGATCCGTTGTGCCATATAAGTTCCAACTAATAATGAAGCAATCAATGAAAATAACGCTACCCCTAACAATGTAAAGTTAAGGGTATTTAAAAAAGCGATATCTGCTTCAGTCGTATAAAACGGGGCATAATTACTAATATGAATTGTCCCAATCGTTTTAGAATCAAATGTTATTGGATATTCTTTTTCAATAACTCTTCCTTTTGGGAAGAGCGCTCGTGCTTTCATAGCATTAGTAATATCTGATTGTATTTTTTGAAACCGGCTGCTACTGGCTGCATCCCAAATTACATTTCCTAAATCATCAGTCACTTTAATTATAAATCCCTGTTCCAAAGCTAATAATCCAATTTCCTCGATCCCTTGATAATCCCAATCGATTGAGGAGCTGGAATGATTTTGCCTAATTAATGTAACGATCTCTTGTATCTTTTTATCGTTGTTATGCTTGATATAAGTATAAAACTGGTTTTCCATTAAGCGATTGCCCACAATACTAATTAATAAGATACAAAATAATGCCAGCAACATATAGGAGTATGAAAGCTTCTTCCGTAGTGTAATCACATTTATTCCCCTCCGAATCTATAGCCAACTCCATGCACTGTTAAAATATAACGTGGCTCTTTAGTATCGGTTTCAATTTTTTGACGCAGATTTTTAACATGAGCGTCAATCGTTCGATCAAAACCCTCGTAATCATCACCAAGCACCATTGAAATAAGCTCTTCACGGGTAAAAGTTTTCTTCGGGTACTTAACCAAGGTCATCAATAGTTTGTATTCATTTGGAGTAAGATCGATCAACTTACCCTGTTTGGTAACTTCACGGTTGATACTGTTAATAACCAATTCGCCACTATTAAATGACAGAATTTCGGCTAAAGGTACCGCTTCCTGGGTTGTTCTTCGAATAAGTGCTTCAACCCTTGCCACCAGTTCTCTGGGACTAAAAGGTTTCGTAATATAATCATCAGCACCCAGTTTCAGTCCGTTGATTACTTCTTCTTCGGTGATCTTCGCTGTTAACATAATTATTGGGACTCTGGAGATTTTTCTTAACCTTTGACATACTTCTTCCCCGGAAATTTTAGGAAGCATCAGGTCCAGGATCACCAATGACGGATATACGGTATTAAAGACTTTCAGTGCTTCTTCTCCATCAGTAGCCATATATACCTGGTACTCATTTTTTTCTAAATATGATCGCACTGCTTCCAAGATCTTTGGCTCATCATCAACAACTAAAATTTTTACATTCTTCATCAATAACCCCAATTTCTTAATTAATTTCACATCATCATCGTACTACTCTTATTCCCAATCAGCAATATTAAAAGCGCTTATCTGTTTTCATAATTTTAACATTTCAGTCTATTAATTTCATATTTTCTTCATATTTAATTGTTATATTAAATATGAAAATAAGTTTTGATTTTGACCTCCTTTTTGATATATACCTAATCCCATTCCTGCAAATATGGCAGGTTTTTTTTGTTCTTAGATCTTAATTATATAACAAAAAGTATTCTTTTACATTTCATATTTTCTTCACAATTAACTATTATAATTAAGTATGAAAATAAGTTTTGGTTTTGACCTCTTTTTAATATATACTCAACCCATTCCTGCATATTAGCAGGTTTTTTTTGCTCTTTTTCTTAAAAGCCAGCAATAAATATAAACACTTACGTTTTAAATTTTTGTTTTATACGGTACCGTCAAGATTTTTTCGCAAAATCATTTTCCGCTTGGTAACCGGCAGTTAACCAGCAGTTACTTGTGAATGATCTGGAGCCATCTCATCAAGGTGCTTCATACTCATGTAGCGCTTAGTTCCCCAGGCTTTTGATGC
>JAKPCT010000282.1 GCA_029553165.1 Bacillota bacterium | reverse complement strand
TAAATTAAAAGAAATGGGATTTAATATTGGTAAAGCCGGGGTTGATGGTAAGATTGGTAATGCCACCAAAACAGCAATCCGGCAATTCCAGGAGACTTTTGGTCTGCCGGTAACGGGTGAGTTGGATCAGGCGACAAGAGAGAGGATTGCAGGGGAGTATTTGAAGGGGGCAGTTGTTAAGAGTATCTCTAATAATAAGGCAATTCCTAAACATATCGACATAATGAGCACTCAACGTCATCTTCCTGTTATACCTAAAATTACTAACAAGATGGGCGAGCGAAGCCCTGAGAAATATAATAAAGTAATTGATCAATTTGATGTTGAATCTAATCCCCGTTATAAACCACAGGGAAATACTTACTGCAATATATTTTTATGGGACGTGACAAGCACAATGGGCGCGGAGATTCCCCATTGGGTTAACAGTAAAGGAGAGCCGTGTAAACCTTTAGAACCAGGGTCGTACGAGTTGAATGCGAATGCCATTGCCGACTGGTTAAGAGAACATGGTGAAAAGTACGGCTGGGTGAAAGTTACCGCAGAAGAAGCCCAAATGGCAGCCAACAGGGGAGAACCGGCGATTACGGTCTGGAAGAATCCAAATCCGAAAAGAAGTGGGCACGTCCAAGTGGTGCGACCTTCTGATAAGCCATTTGACAGTACAAAAGGAGTTCGTGTGGCTCAAGCTGGAAGAGTAAATTTCAACTATGGCTATAGTTTGAAAGCTTATAGTGGAAAAAATCCCAAGCTCGAATATTATATCCATAAGTAAAGGAAGGTTTTAATGCGTAGGATAATTGGCAGGTTTACGATAATACTTTTGCTGGTAGTCTGTCTGGTATCGTGTAGCAGTGATCAAGTGAAGCTTGATCTTGGTAAGTTGCAGCGTCTGGTAAGTGAATTTGAAGACCGGTTTAACAGCATGGGTGATCTAGGAATTCTCAGTTATTGTATCGGGTATGATGGTTCCGGAAAGGTGGTAATATGGTTAGACGTCGAAGATGAGTACGCAATTTATGGGAAATATGCGTTGCGTTCCTCCTATATTGCCAAATATCTGTTTGACCATTTTCCGGAGCTTGACAGTATTTGGATTGACTGTAGACGAAAAATTGAAGATAGTACTTGCAGTTATTTTACAAGGACGGATTATCAAAGCAGTGGGCTTACCGGGATAGCTGATAAATATACTTTCTTTAAAAACGACCAGACTAATAAGATGATTCATTATTCGTGGGATTATTATCGATATAATAGAGAATACTTGGGCCTAGAATTAGTTGAAGCTAAATTGCGACGGTTATTTGGCAGTCGTCTAAAGTCGGTTGAGTTTGAGATAGGTGAAGGTGCCTGTGTTGAACTAATTGTTGAAGGCTTACCGGAGAATGATGGGACTAATCAGAAATTGAGTCAAGAGATCGCCCAGGCTTTAATATTGAGTGTCGGTCGTCATTTGCATGATTTTTGTACAATAAGATATCGGGTTGCGGGAAAGAATGTCCTTGAGATTTTTATGTATGTAGGAGATTTCAATAGATGGTTGGCCAACGGACTTCATGAGAATGACTGGTTTCGTTATTGTAGGGATCTAGATATACTTGACAAAAGAATTAAGTTTAATGGTGCTCCGGTAATGATGCGACCGCAGAAGCTGGAGATAACATATGACAGTTACTTAAAAGTCTGGAATAGTCTGTCCAGAAATAACGATGTTGAGGTCTTACTGTTAGGAGTTGGGGATAAGGGGATTGGAGTTGTCCTTAAGAGTAAAAAGCTGGCATCTGAGCAATTGACCTATAAAAAACAGATGGAGTTATCCCAACAATTAATGGAGAGTGCAGTATACTCAGTCAGGTTTTTTACAATTGAGGAAGGTGCGATCGAGATGCTAAAGCTGGATCAAGACCGTTATAAAGTACTGATGTATAAGAATCCTGAGCGGCGATTTGATTTTGGCCCTGAAGAGTGGTCGTTTATGGGCAGTGATTACTGGAAATATGAAAAAAAGTAAAATGAGTTGCTAAATGTGTTTTTGGAGACAGGGGGCTGGCATTTTTGAATAGTACACGTATTAAAGCCATTGTTTTAGTTGTCGTAGTAGTATTGCTGATAACACTGGGCTTCTTCTTAGGGAAGCTGGACTTACGTTCGCAAAGCCAGAATACAGGAAATAAAGGCAAGATAATTGTCTCGGCGTCGTTGAATTACTTTCCGTCCTTTTCATATGAAAAACATTCATATGAAAGAGACTGTGTAGCTGAAATATTTAAAGATGAATTTGAAAGTGTAAGAGAGATATTTTCGGAGTCGATCAATGAAGTAGATGTCCCGATTGCGTTGGTTGATTTAAATGGTGACGGACAGGAAGAATTGTTAGTAGGTCTGCAGCATCCCTATTTTACCGGCTCCAGTGGGACAATGGTATTAGTATTACTTGAGAGGGTAAATGGTAACTTAGAATTTAAGTGTACTTTTGGTATAACTGGTATAGTTGTTGAAGAAGATGGTAGCCAAAAAAATTTATACATTATTAAAGACAGTCCACAACCATGGAAGACGATAGTGATAGGAGATGTGACTTGGGAATGGGATGGGAGTAAATATAAAGCAAGTTGGGAAGAGGATAGCGAGTAGCAACGCGCTTTGCTAAGGAGCTTTATTTTTTGTTATCCAAAAAGAGAACTCAAGAAGAAATGGTAAATTGTTTGGAAGGAATGGAAGTGAAAACAACATCTGTATTTTAAAAAGCTAAATGTAATAATTCTGACTGTTTCAGTGGTACTTTGTCTGCTAGTGATGGGATGTTCTCGCAAAGATACTGCTGACGAAAGAGTGAATACTGGTTCTCAAAGAGATGTTGTTCAACAAGAAAATGTGTCATTGGAAACATGGATTGGCGAGTATGGATTTTCAGAGTTTGCTCCTCCGGATCAAAATATGTTTTATAGTCTGTCAATCTATAAAAAAGATCGTAGCTATTATGCAGATCTAAGTATTGATGGTTTTCAAACAACGGAGCGGCTTCGGGCAAAAGTAGCCGGGGATGGGGACATAATTCAATTAATTTTTATGGAATATTTACCTGATAATCTTTATGAACCGTATTCGGAAGGAGATATCTTATTAAGTCTTGAGAGGAAAGACTCCCAAATATATACGCAGTGGGGAAAAATAGAGCCGATGCTTGAGGAGAATAAATCAGGCAAGGTATGCTTTGGAATTGAGGCTGAATAGTGTTAGATGTTAAATATGTGACATTATATGTTGTTGAATAAAACTGGCAAAGAAGGAATAAGGAAGGCAAAATAGCGTTAATCTCAATATAAACCAGATGAATCTTTATAGGTAGAAGGAAAACGGTGAATATGAAAAAAAATTACATTTTTTTATTAATGCTTTTATTGTTGCTGCTAAGCTGGACAATCATTACTACTGCTACCAATGAGCAATTTCCCACTGAGAAAATAGCCAATATTCCAATTATTGAATTACATCCGGAAGAATGTTATTCGTATCATGAATTTGCAGAACAAGATCAAGCCATACAAAAGAAGGCTTCCGGGATATGGAACACCATAACTCCTAAGATTAATTTGGATGATTTAAAAATTAAGGTAACTGCGTCTTCAACGTTAGGTAAAGCTTATCAATCAACGAATATTATTGATAAAAAGTTAGAAACAGCTTGGGTTGAGGGTGTAAAAGGTTCAGGGAAAGGCGAATGGGTAAAGCTAACGCTTAATGCTAAAAAAGTCAGCCATTCATCAACTCCGTTCAGTATCAGTTCCATGGGGATAATACCTGGTTATGCTAAAAATCAGACTACATGGAATGAGAATAACAGAGTCAAAACAATGCTGGTGGTAATATATACTCCGGCCTCTGCAACTCAAGAAAATGAGTGGGTTGCCTTTCGGTTGTTCTTGAAAGACGAAAATAAATTGCAATTATTTGAAATTCCCATTGATTATATTGCATATAATTTTGAGCTGATGACAAAGACAGTATGGTTTAAAATAGAGGATGTTTATAAAGGAACCAAGTATGATGATACATGTATTTCGGAGATTGTTTTAAGAGGAGGCTGTGAACCATAATTTGAGAATAAATTATAACAAAAGTAATAAAGTCAAATGAAGTTAGGACAAGCAGGTTGATGTTATGTAGTATCTGAAGTGTTGAGACACGATTTTCATTGTTATCAAAACATGAGTTTAATAGGCAGACAATCAATAAATACTGACATAGTTCAGTATTTTTTTTATGTTTAATTGCCGGATTGCAGTCGGTACAGTTGGCGCGGATGGAAGCAGTGATGACGATGAGTTTTCGCGCACAGACGCTTTACTATAAATGGATGCTGGAACAGCGGAAGAGTCAACGGGATTATGCCAAGAAGAATGAGATTGGGCTTGATGACCCGGTTAAGAGTGCCGGTAGTGCAGAAGAATTTCCGAAGTTTTGAAGCGGATGGATTGATGTGATTTGATATTTGGGATTTGCCGGATTGGATGAGGCGTTGTGAAAAGGCGCACCCTGCGGCGTCGTTCGGTCGCTGCGATGCTCGATATACAGTGAGTATTATCTGCGCTTCTCGCTCGGTCACTCCTTGCATTGCACACCTTTTGACAA
>JAKPCT010000263.1 GCA_029553165.1 Bacillota bacterium | reverse complement strand
GATAACTGGGAAGTTAAAGAGCCCTACGATGGCGAGTTTGAGGTTGACCAGTAATAATTAAATCGTTTAAAGCATTTAAGGGTTGTATTGACATACAATCCTTTTTTTGTACCTTTACCTATTGTAAACCATACATACTTTTTTACATGAATAAGTTGGCATTTATCCTAGAGTTAATCTGGCTTGCCCTTGCCCTATTTTGTTTGGGTATGGGAATTTGGGCTACCTACAAAGGATTAAGCAACAGCTACATGTTTTTTGTAATGGCTGTAGTTGCTTTACTCATGTATTTTTTGCGACGAAGCAGGCGAAAGAAAATGGAGAACCAATAGTAAAAGATGGGAACACAGCTACTGGTAATAGCGGTTGCTATTTTGTTTTCGGCTTTCTTTTCGGGTGTTGAGATAGCTTTTCTATCATCAAATAAGTTACGCTTTGAGTTGGAACGGAAGCATGGCCGTTTAACCTCTCGAATTCTCGATATCTTTTACCGGAACAAGGAGCAGTTTATTGCCACCATGCTGGTAGGCAACAACATCACCCTCGTAATTTATGGTATTGTAACAGCAAACATTTTAACACCACTACTTGAGCCGTTAAATCAGTTTCCCACGTTGCTTATGCTTGCCCAAACCCTTATTGCAACAATGGTAATATTGCTTACGGGTGAGTTCCTTCCAAAATCAATTTTCCGTCAGTATGCCAATGTTTTGCTGAATTTTTTTGCTATTCCGTTGTACATATTTTACTTGCTATTCTATCCGGTTAGCAAGTTTGTTTCATGGCTTTCGTACTGGATAATTCGTTTGGCTTTCAGGATGAAGATAAATAGTGGCGAGGAGCAACGAATATTCAGTAAGATTGACCTAGACCATCTTGTGGAGCAGGCCACCACAGCCGACAATAGTGGTGAAGAGCAAGAACTGAAATTTTTTCAAAAAGCACTCGATTTTTCAGATGTTCGGATTCGCGATTGTATGATTCCCCGTACCGATATTGAGGCAATTGACATTGATGATAATGTTGAGGAGCTTAAAAAGCTATTTGCTGAAACTATGTATTCTCGAATCCCGGTATATCACGGCTCAATTGACAACATCATTGGGTATGTCAATTCTAAATCGCTTTTCCTTAAACCCAAGTCCATTAAGGATTGCATTATTGATGTTGATTTTTTCCCTGAAACCATGAAGGCCAATGAACTACTAACCCACTTCATTAAAGCCCATAAAAGTATGGCTATTGTGGTAGATGAGTTTGGAGGGACCTCGGGATTGGTTACCATTGAGGATATCATTGAAGAAATTTTTGGTGAAATTGACGATGAACACGATTTAAACGAGCTGGTTGAGAAAAAGCTTTCCGATAAGGAGTACATCCTTTCAGGGCGCGTTGAGGTATCGCATGTT
>JAKPCT010000254.1 GCA_029553165.1 Bacillota bacterium | reverse complement strand
CGGAAAGTTTACTTCCCCTATCGCCTACATTGGTATGGTATCCATTGGGGGTGGCAATAATAAAATCGTGAGCATTTGCAATTTTTGCCGCATTTACCACATCCTCCATTTTGGCTCCATCAACTCCGAACGCTATATTATTATAAAAGGTATCGTTGAACAGAATTGGATCCTGGTTAACATTACCCATCAGGTTCCTCAAACTGGTTATGTTGTAATCCTTGATATTTACACCATCTATAAAAATTTCACCCTCAGTAACATCCCAGAAACGGGGCAAAAGGTCAACCATGGTACTTTTACCCGACCCCGATTGCCCTACAAGGGCAACAGTCATACCTTTCTTGATGGTAAGGTTAATGTTTTTAAGAACCCAATCGTCCTGGTACTTAAAACTAACATTGCGGTATTCAATTTCATGGTTGAACGATTCAATGATTTTAGCACCAGCGCTAACCTTGATTGGATTTACGGCATTAAGTATGGTATCGACCCTATCCGCTGAAGCAAGTCCCTTAAGTACGTTGTAGTATGCATTTGAGAACGACTTGGCAGGGTTAATAATCATATAAAATATTCCAATGTAAGCAATTAATGACTCGGGCCCCAAAGTGCCCTTGCCTGCAAATATAAGATTGCCGCCATACCACAGAACAAGAACAACCACAATGGTGCCAAGGAATTCGCTAAGGGGTGAAGCTAAATCGCGCCTGCGCCACATCTTTTTCATCAGCAAGGAGTAAAAGCTATTCATGCTTTCAAAGCGCGATATAACCTTTTGCTCGGCATTAAAAGCCTTTATTACTCGTAACCCGCCTATGGTTTCCTCAATCATGGTAAGAATAATCCCCATCTTGGTTTGCCCCTTGAATGACGTTTTGCGAAGGTTCTTCCCCACCCGTCCAATAACTACTCCGGTAAGGGGTAATATGAGAAGAACAAAAAGGGTTAGCTGTGGGCTGATGTAGATAAGACCGATCAGGTGGATGATTATTATGATTGGATCGCGGAAGAACATTTCGAGTGAACGTATGATTGAAATCTCAATCTCGTTTACGTCGTTTGTCATTTTACTGATAATGTCACCCTTTTTTTCCTCGGTGAAATATCCCAGTGGTAAATCAACAACCTTGCGGTATAGCAGGTTTCGCATATTTTGTAATACACCGGTTCTGATGGGAGCTAAATAGTATAACGAAAGGTACGTGAATAAGTTCTTGAGGAATGAAGCCACCAAAACCAGAACAATAACAAATAGTAACGCCGATGCTCTATCGTGGGTTATTATTATCTCGCTTAAATAGTAGTTAAGGTATTGAGAAAGGCCCTTTGCGGAAATTACAAACTCAGGCTTTACTTCAACAAGAGGAACTGTTCCAAATAAAAGCTGTAAAAAGGGTATCAGCATGGCCAAAGAGAACAGCGAAAAAATTGCGGCTAGCACATTGGAAAAAACATTTATAACAACATACCATTTGAATGGAAAAAGGTATTTGAGTATTCGGACGAATTTTTTCATAGCACGTATTAATAAATCATTGCAAAAGTAACTTAATTATCTAATGAAATAAAGTTGAATGGCCTTTAGTGCTCATAATTAAAACTATTTAATGCCAAGATACGTGAAAGGGGTTAACTCTAAAAGTTCCTTTTTAACCGAATCGCTTACCTTCAGGCTGTTAACAAAATTTGTAAAGGTATCAGATGTAACCTGCTGATTTGTTCGAGTAAGCAACTTTAAAGCATCGTATGGGTTTGGGTAGCCCTCGCGGCGAAGAATAGTTTGAATTCCCTCAGCAATTACCATCCAGTTACTTTGTAGGTCTCTATTAATTGCATCGGTGTTAACAATTAGCTTGTCAAGTCCATTAAGTATTGATTTTAATGCGATAAAGGAATGTGCA
>JAKPCT010000251.1 GCA_029553165.1 Bacillota bacterium | reverse complement strand
ATTTACAATGATATTGCCGGTTATAGTTTTATTGCCGCCATTTGTTATGGCCAAATTCTCGTAAATGGGTTCATGCGATACATTTTGCGCCTGACCATTGTAGGTTACCAAACTGTTGGGGTCTAAAATGATGTTTGCCCTTACAAAACCGGTTGGGAAGACATTGGTTGCAGTAGAATCGTTAAGGCCAATTCGGAGTTCCGAGGCATTCAGCATGGTAAGTGTGCCTGTGGCGTTGCCGTAAACCTGAAACTCTTGATTGTAGAAAACATTCTCTTCGCCAATTATGAGGTCCCCGTTTATGGTAACATCGCCCAAACGCATGGTTCGGAAACCACCAGATAGTAAATGCAAATTGTAGTAGGTTGTGTTTTTTACATACTGAATATTTAAATCCCTACTGTAAATTACTGTATTGGGATTGTATGTTGCATCTAAAGCACCGGTAGCCATTGGCTCGTTAGCTCCCAAATAGGTGAGCACACCCTGGTTAGCCCATGTGGCTGCTGCGCCATTTCCGTTAAGTGAGGAGTAGATATAAACGCCACTTCCGGCATTTATCCGATTGGTTACCGTAACCCCATCGTCAATAAGAACTGCTCCACCCCTGAAAAATACCGCCGAGTCGCCTTGAATGGTGGTGTTACCGGTAAAAGTAGTATTACCACCTCCGGTTTTGTTAAAATCTCCGTAGTTCTGAATTACCCCGCTAAAGTTTAGCAGTGATGTTGATGTTGGGGTAAACTTACCGCCAGGATTTACTGTAAGAGTTCCGTTGAAAGTATTGATTCCTCCATTGGCATTGTCGATAAATGCTCCCCCGTTAATGGTAGCGCTGGTGTGCACCAGAATGCTTCCCCCTCTGGAATTTAAAATCCCATCGGTAATGGTAAGAGTATCAACCTCCATGAGGTTGGCCAACCACATCTCGCCACTTGCTCCACGGTTTATGGTGAGACTAGCCAATCGGTTTGTTGTTCCTGGGGTAGTTTGATCAAAAGCAAAGGTTGAGGTAAAACTACCACTACCGTTTATTACCATATTACCTGTTCCGCCCCCTCTAATTCGGCCGTTATTGGTTCGGGTATGGTTTCCATTTAGGGTTAACGTATAACCGTTTAGGTCAAGATAGTTTGCAGCATCGCTCAGGTTAAAAATCAGATTTCCATCAACGGAAATATCGCGGTTAAGTATGACATTAGTACGAGTATTGGCACCAATGCTAACTGTGCCAAAGGCAATATCGCCAGTTCCTGAAATGGTGTAGGTTTGATCGTTACCGCTAAACCTGAAGGTGATTGATGGAGCTTGCAACAAATCACCGTTATTAATAAAAGCGTTTGGAGCAAGAGTTCCGCCAAATAATTCGATATTGCCGCTGTAGCTTAAGAACTTTTGATTTGGATTATTAAAAGTAATACTATGTATATAAAATATTGACCCGCTTCCACTAATAACATCACCACTTCCAGTAAGTGTTAAGTCGGCATAACGGGTTGTAGATCGCCATAAGTAAAGGTAGGCTCCAGCTCCAACGCTTAATGCACCGCTTACATTTACTGAATGTGAAACGCTTCCTGCATCCTGTACATACAACCTGCCATTTACGGTTAAATTGTTGGCATTTATAGTTCTATTTGTTGAACTCTCAATGTATACCGTTGTTGCTACAGCTTCAACTGTAAGGGTATTTGTTACATTAATATCCCGAGCAATATATTTATTTCCGGTTGAGTTAAATATCAGATTGTTAAAGTTTGTTTCACCAGTCCCAGAACCCTGAATATACTGAGTTCCTCCGGTTTGACTAAAGTAAACCGTACCGCCAGTAGCATTAAATGCTGGTGAAGCATTGCTTGAGACCACAAGGTTTGCCCTTATGTAGATATCGTTAGCGGTTGTAACCGTAGTTCCCGCCGATATTTCAAGATTCCAGAATGAATTTATACCTGTTCCGTTTATAGCGATAGCGTTTCCGGAATTATCAAAGTAAGTTGTATTGGCAGTTTGACTGTATGTTCCATTATTGCTCCACGATGTTTGAATGGTAGTGTTTGCTGTTGAACGCAGCTCACCGCTAATAATGTTGAAGTTATTTATTAACACTGCTGAACCTATGCTATAGTAGGTGCCGCCATTAACCACATTGTGGTTCAAAGTGCCCAGGGTATTAAATCCGGTTTCAAAATTTAGGGTACCTGAAACGGTTGGGGTGCTTCCATTACCCAGGTTAAGTACCGATGCAGTATTGCTGCTCCCAAATTCACCACTATTTGAACGGGTAAAACTACCGTAAACATTGAGAGTGTAACCATTCAAATCAAAATAGCTGTTAGCTGTATTGCTATGGTTAAGTGTAAGTGTACCGTTTACTGTTACATCTCTGTTTAATGTTTGAATGGTCTGATTGTTGTTACCGCATTGCAGGTTGTTAAAAGTAATATCGCCACTACCTGCAATACTAAAACTATCCATAAACCTGAAAGTCCCTGCAGTAGCGGTGAAAGCGCCACCATTGTTTGTAAAAGCATTACCAGAAGTTCCGGGGTAAAAATCAATATTACCGCTTGCCGTGCTGGTTTTATTGTTTGCAGCAGTAAGAGTAAGGTTCCTGAAACGGAAACTACCTGTTCCTTTAAGTATTTCGCCCTCACCATTTAAGGTAACATCGGTATAACGTGTTGTTGAGTACTGGAGATAAATAGACCCAATATTATTAATGTAGCCGTTGACATCAAGGTTGTGGGTAACGTCAACATTAGGAGTGTATAGGTAGGAATTTGTTGCTGTGAGTTCCAGGTTTCCTGCTACAGTAAGCGTTTGGTTATTTGTGGTACTACTAAAGTAAAGATAATTATACTCATTTATAGTTAGGTTTCCGTTAACAGTAAAGGTTGTACCAGCGCCAAGAGTTTTAGTTCGTAGTGTGGTATTGCTACCCTCTCTGCTAATTATCAGATGGTGATAGGTTGCAGGAGTAACTATTTGGTTCCCATCGCGTGAGTAATTTACTGTTGTTCCTACATTATCAACATCAAAAACACCTGTTGTCATGGGAGCGTTTATGCCCCTGTACTCAAGGGTTGAGTTGTTAACAAAGGTTGATGTTGCTGTAGCGCCATTTAGGGTACCATAAATTATTATTATTCGGTTTGATGTAAGCGTAATGTTATCCTGAACGGTAACATCGCCGTTAAAGCGAACCTCTCCTGCTCCTGTTCCATCGCCAAGATTATCTAAGGTAAGTTTTGATGCAACGCTAACAGTATTGGCAAAGCTTACATTTCCAGTACTGTTTGAAATTGCAATACTTTGAGCATTTGTTTGAAAGGTACAGGAACCAAACTGAATGGTACCTGTGGAGTTTTGCTCCAATCCATTGGCCAAGGTTAGGCGACCTGTTGTGTTTACTGCAGTAGTTGTCCAGGTTGAACTACCGTTAAGGGTAACCTTGCCCCCAAAATCGGATTGGCTATTGCTGGTAATACTTAATGCTCCCGATCCGTTAAGAGTGGTAGTTCCTGTAACCGTTAAAGTTCCTGCGGCTGTTTTGGAAAATGTACCGCTGTTTACCTCAAGGTTTCCAGCTATTGAAGCCGTTCCAATCTGAGCAGTTCCAGTGGAACTGTGGGTAAAGTTTGCCCCAAAAATCATTCTTCCAGTTGTAGTAACTGCACTTGATGTAAATGCCGAAGCATCGTTTAGCGATACTGTTCCTGAAAACTGGTTATTGCCAGTATCGCTACCATCGGTGAATGTTCCATTACCGCTTAGGGTAGTAGTACCACCTACGGTAAGGTTACGATTAAAGATGCTAAATGAACCACTAATAAGCAGATTGCCCTGTACGGTTATTGCCCCACCAGCATTGTTAGTCCAACTAAGGGATCCGATGCAAGTCAGGTTGTATGTTGTAGTAAGTGTAAAGTTTCCTGACCCACTAAGTGCGCCAGTTATGGATAGTTCTGGAATGGTTACCGAAACATCGAGGGTTATACTGTTATTCACGGTTACCTCATTGGTTGAACCATTGCCTGGGTAATACGCTGCAGCAACCCATGCGCTACCGTCGAAGCGCTCCCAGTTAGTAATGGTGCTCCAATTGCCATCGGCAACAGTGCGAAAATCGTTAACATTTTGAGCCCCAGCTGAAATAGCTATCAGCAGGGTAAGGGCACTTACCACTACTATTATTCGTTTCATAGTCTAGACACTTTACAACTTAGTTTGCATGCAAAATTTAATCCAAACTTCACATGTGGCTGTATAACAGGCTATAAAATCTTGTACATAATTTAAAATATTCAAAGTTTGTCCGAAAATAGCATGCTATCATTCATAGATGATAGTTGTTCGTGAATTGGTATGGAACGCTGATTACGCAGATTGAGCGGATTTACACTGTGTGAACCCTGTGAAACTAATTTAGTTGTTAGTTGATAGTTGACAGTTTATTATATCTTAAATCCCGCCAATGCGGGACAGGCTCTTAAACCTTGAACTTTGAACCTTAAACTTTGAACTTCAAACCTTTATCCTTTAACCTTTATCCTTTATCCTTTAATCCCGCTTTGCGGGACAGGCTCTTTATCCTTTATCCTTGAACTAACCAAACCCGAAACCCCAATCACCCCTTTGTACCATACCTTTCCCATTTACGGACTTTTTAAAATCAAGCAAGGTTAACTAAATAACAGATAAACAGATTAATAATGATTTTGGATTGGTTTTTGATTCTATGATTATTGTTTAATTTATAGGTATATTTGAAACAATTTTGTTCCAAATTCGATTAATCAATTTATAGCTGATAATTAGTAATACACAAGATACTATGGTTACCATAAATCGGATTTTAATGTGGTTACAAGGTGATAAATCCTTGACCAAAAAATTATTAATATTCACCGTTGCTCTAATACTATCCCTGTCGGTAAAAGCGCAAGTTGCTGGCGATTACCAAACGGCAGCTGGAGGTAACTGGAATACTATTGCTACTTGGCAACGTTACAATGGTAGCGATTGGGTTGCAGCAACTGATTTTCCTGGGCAAAACCCTGGTGCAGGAACAGTAACCATTCAAGATAACCATAATGTAACGCTTAACGTAACCCCAGCAAATAGTATTGGTTCGCTGGTAATTGCAACTGGAACAAGTGCAACAAGATTATCATTTTCAGGTATAAATTCAATTACTGTTACAGGGAATGTAGTGGTAAGCTCTAATACTGCCAACGTTGCCAAGTATATTGCTGTTGCTGGGGGTACATTAACTTGTAATAGCATTAGCATTAACTCAACAGGTGGAAACGATAAAAGAGATGCTTATGTTTCAGTAACAACTGGAACAATTAATGTTTCCGCAGATATTACTATGAACGCGTCCAATTTGAGGACATATCTTTTATTTTCGGGAAATGGAACCATAAACGTTGGGGGAACAATTTCCGGAGGCGGAATAACAAGCACTGCCGGGGGAGGTGCTACTGCACCTACAACCGGTACAGTTAACTACAATAATTCGGGAAACCAGAATGTTGGGGCATACACCTACTCCAACCTGACACTTTCAGGAGGAGTAAAATCGTTGGTCAGTAATACCCAGGTGAACAATATATTCAATTTAAACAGTTCTATCCTAAATATTGCCAATTATAACCTTACTATAAACAGCAATAGTGCAGCAGCAATTCAGGGAGGCCCGTTTAACTCGGGTTGTATGATAACAACTAACGGCACCGGATACATTCAAAAAGCCGTTGCCGGGGCTACCACATACACCATCCCTATTGGATCGAACGGAGTATATGCTCCGGTTACCGCCAGCAACATTACCGGTTCCACCTACCTCCGTTTTCGTACCGTTTACAGTGCTGCTCTTGGCTCCCAGTACCTCAAGCGATACTGGCAGGTTACCGGAAGTGGCGCTACCACTGCAACCCTAACGTTCCAGTACGATGTAACCGAGAACCCTGTTGACCCAAGTTCCATATGGGTAAGGCCAACAGCCGGAGCATGGACTACCCCTTCGGGTACACAGAGCTTTAATGATGTGGCTAAAACCTTTACCATAACGGGTACTTCAAATATTTCGGCTGTTACATCTGAATGGACTGCCGGATATCCGCCTAAAACTTTCTTCTCATATCAGTCAGGAAACTGGAACGATCCTTCAACCTGGACCAGCGATCCCGGTGGTACAACCTGGAATAATATTGGTACACCCACAACCGATGGCGATATTGTGGTAATACTTAGCGGACGTACAGTTACCCTAACCGCCGATGTGGCTACAACCAACCTCGAGCTTAACATCAACGCTGGTGGTATTCTCGATATGTCAACCTTTAGGTTTACGAATACATTAAAGGAGTTCGACGGACAAGGAACCCTGAAACTGGCTTCGGTTAACTTCCCCTCTGCCACTACTAACACGTTTGTAAATGCAGGTGGGGGTATCACCGAGTACTACAACTCCGCTAATTTTACTTTACCCGCAGCGCAAACTACATATAATACCCTAAGGATAAACGCACCGGGTGTAACCGCTACCCAACTCCACAACCTAACCCTTAATGGTGATTTGCATGTTATGCGGGGTACCTACCGTATAAACGATAACACTGCGGCTCGCCGCGAGTTAACCATCTACGGTAGCGTAACCGTTGAAAATGGTGCATCTATTACGGTTGGAAATGGGGTAACCAATACAACTACAAACCCAACAGCAGTAGCCGAAGGTGGAACAGCGCCATATACCAATTATTACTACACCCAATCGCATTCTGTTCGGGTTTATGGCGATTTTACTAACTATGGTACGGTAAGGTTCACTAACCTAACCTACCCGGTATATAACCTGCTGCCACCTACCACAGCTGGAGCAACATCGGGGTATGCAACTGTTTACTTTTTAGGGAATACCAGCAACAACTTACGTTGCGAGGGAATAACCGATTTTTACAACCTTGTACTAAGCAAGGGGGTTGACCAAACCTATAGCTTAACGGTGTACTCAACCCAGTATGAGTATTTCCGTCTTTTTGGTGCCAATATCGCGGGTGGCTATGGTGGTGGTGCAAATCCAAATCTTGATAAGGCGCTTTGGATACATTCCGGTACTTTGGTACTGCAGGGAACAACTATAATCCCTTCGCTTTCCGAGGGAGCATGCGACATTGGCACTGGCGGCCCCAACTCCGATTACTTTGTTCCAGGCAATGGCGCATTGGTACTTGATGGCGATAATGTGGTTATACTCACTACTGCTGATGATTACCGTGAGGTTAATGTGGCTTACAACGTTACAGCCCCTAATAATGCAGCCATGGGGATTAATACTGGTGCTGGTTGTAGTTCCTTCTCAATATATGGGTTATTAAAAATTAATAGAGGATACATATCAACCCGCGAGAGTGGTGGTTTTATCCAGTGGGCTGAGGCGTCGGGGCAGTTTGAGATTAATGGTGGCGTAGTTGATGCCAAACAGTACCGCTCAGCAGGCGCTGGTGGCGGTTTAGCATCGTTTACTCAAACCGGAGGGACTTTCCACCTAAGGGGACGTTTCCGCCGCACTCCAACAGCCTACACCTCTGTTAATGATTTGGTTAATGCACCCCTTGGAACTAACCGTATCGCTGGCGGGTTACGAGACGACCTTGGTACTTTTAACCTGAACGAGGCTGCCAACGTATTCAACATGAGCGGTGGTACCATATATATTTATGATGTTTGTGGCGATGGCACTACGGCTGCTCGGCAGAAAGCGTTTGAGGTACTTAGCGATCCAAACAACATCGAGGTTACTGGAGGTTCGGTTGTAATAATGCCATATACTGGAACTGCTCTAGGCGATTCTCCTAACTTCAGAGTGGTTTCCAGAGCTGCATTCGGTAACTTTAGCGTAAGCAGGCAGAGCAGTACCAGTGTGGTGTTACTCGACACTTATCCTATGTCTGTACTGGGTAATTTCTCATTACTCTCAGGCGATTTTAATGCCAACAACCTGAATGTTACCATTGGAGGTAATATGTTTGTTGCCAATGGAACAACCTACACAACCGGTACAAATTGGACCATTTTTAATGGCTTGAGCAATCAAACCATAACTGCAAATACTGCTACTCCATTGGTGTTTAAGAAATTC
>JAKPCT010000218.1 GCA_029553165.1 Bacillota bacterium | reverse complement strand
CACTGGATTACGATTGACGCCAGCGGACGTCGGGTTTATGCGCGGATCTATAGTTTGGATGAGAATTCGATTGCGATAATTGCTGATGGGCGAATTGTGAAAGAAAATTGGGTGGTTAAGAAGAGTTAAGCTTTTTTTGGGTTGAATAGAGATTGAATAAGATCTCTATTTTTTTGTGATTGATATTGTGATAGTCTATTAATCAGGTTAAACCTAATGTCTTGATGGTTGTTCAGTCAACCCTCAAGATCCAAGGGAAACCTTATTTGTGAATATTACGTGTCAAAAAAGCTGTTTGCAAAAATTGCAAACAGCTTTATATCTTCTTAATTAATCATTAGCCAAAATGTTTCTGCAAGAAATTCAGGTCCAGTTCGGGGTAGACCGGGAAGCGGTCTAGTAACTGTTTTACTCTTGATTTGGCTTCGTTTTTAGCTTCAGGCGCGATTACGTATTTGGCTTTGCTTGGTTGGCCTGCGTTTTCACCGGTCTCGATAATTGCCGGTTTGGTGTTGGCTAATACCAGTTTAATAATTGCGGCGATCTCTTTCATTTCAGCTTGTCCCATTCCTAAAGTGGTGACTGCCGGAGTACCGATTCTTAATCCACTGGTATACCAGGGGCCATTAGGATCAAACGGCAGTGAATTACGGTTTAAAGTGATTCCGCATTCGCGCAGGGCGCTTTCGGCTTGTCTACCGGTCAATCCAAACGAAGTAACATTGATTAAGAGAAGATGGTTGTCAGTACCACCGGTAGCAACAGTCATTCCTTCATTGACGCAGGCTGCAGCTAAAGCTTTAGCATTTTCAATTATCCGGCGACCATATTCTTTAAAACTAGGTAGATTTGCTTCGGCAAAAGCAACTGCTTTGGCGGCAATTACATGTGGCAGCGGCCCACCGATTACTAATGGACAACCTTTATCCACATATTCGGCAAACTCCTTGGTACACAATACCATACCACCGCGGGGTCCGCGTAAGGTTTTATGGGTTGTGGTAGTTACAACTTGAGCATGTAATACTGGATTGTAATCGCCTTCAAAGACACCGGCGGCTACTAACCCTGCAAAATGCGCCATATCGACCATTAATACGGCCCCGATTTTATCAGCAATTTCACGCATACGGCGGAAGTTGATTAATCGTGGATAAGCGCTAAATCCGGCCAGTAAAATTAATGGTTTGATCTCGAAAGCTAATTTTTCAATCTCATTGTAGTCCAGTAATCCGGTTTCGCGGTTGACACTATAACTGAATGATTCAAACATTTGAGCGGAAACATTGTGACGGTAACCATGTGTCAGGTGGCCACCGGAATAATAATCTAATCCTAACAAACGTTGGTTACCTAATTTATTACGAAGCTTGTTCCAGTCTTCCCGTGACAGTTTATTAGGATCGGTGATCCCTAACTCGTTTAACGCAGGAACTTCGACTTTGGCATTTAAGATTGCCCAGTAAGCAACGAGGTTGGCATCGGCACCGCTATGAGGTTGGACATAAGCATGTTCACAACCGAATAATTTTTTGGCTTCTTCGCAGGCGAAGATCTCGATTTCATCGACATTATCGCAACCGGCGTAAAAACGATGTTTGGGAAAACCTTCAGCGTATTTGTCAGTGAGTAAATTTCCCATTGCCAATTGGGTTGGTAGTGATGAATAGTTTTCACTGGCAATCAGTTTTAAATTACTACGTTGATCAGCAAGTTCTTTAACGATGAGGGATGCAATATTAGGTGTTACTTTGGCAATTTCAGTAAGATTAGCAATATAACCTAGAAACGCTGGATTAATATCTTCTGGTTTGGTGTTTGATAAGTAAGCTTGAATTGCATTAAGAGCCATAGTATCTCCTCCAAGATTTTGGTAAAAGTACATTTGATAGTAAATTTAATTTAGCTATCGTAAAAGATTTAACTGGTAGATCATAGCATAACAATGTTAAAAAGTCAAAAA
>JAKPCT010000104.1 GCA_029553165.1 Bacillota bacterium | reverse complement strand
ATTATCTTGCCCTCCACTTTACTAAATTTTACTAAATAATTCCTCAATTTTCAACAAATTTCCTGCTTTATAAAGGGATTTATGTCAAGTTATTCTTACAGTACGGTCTTCAATTACTCCCTTGATAAATAACTAAATTCCAACCACGGATAACAAGCGGGCGGATTGGATTCAAAGGCAAGTTGCTCTTCCTTAACCGGATGCTTAAACTTGATTTTAACCGACCACAACGCCAACTGCTCGCCAACTTTGCTCAAGTGATCTCCATACTTCTGATCGCCATAAAGCGGATGTCCAATCGCTGCCAATTGAGCCCTTATTTGGTGCGAACGCCCTGTCCTAAGATTAATCGATACTAAACTCAAATCATTAACTACTTCCAGTACCTGGTAATCTAAAATAGCCTGTTTCGACTGGGAAACAGGCTTGGAAAAAACAGTTACTTTATTCTTAATGGGATCTTTCCGTAAAAAATGTTCCAATTGCGCATTTCTTTTGGCAGGAGTTCCATGAACTACTGCCAGATAGTTCTTTTCAAAGATGTGTTGTTGAATCTGTTCACTAAGTCGGGCAGCCGCCTTGGAAGTCTTCGCAAAGACCATCACACCCCCAACAGGTCGATCCAGCCGATGCACCAATCCTAAATAAACATTACCGGGTTTATCATATTTAACTTTAAGGTGTTGTTTTAAAATACTCAATAAATCCGGATCCCCTGTTGCATCAGCCTGGGATGGAAGATTAACCGGTTTTTCTACGACCAATAAATGATTGTCCTCATAAACTTCATTAATCAAATACCTTTCCAATTCCAAGATTAAGCCTCCCAACGCGAACATACTCCACAAGGAAGGATCAGCCCCGAGGCAGTCACCGGTAGTCCAATCTCATCCGAGGAGATTGCCCCCCCTCTTTTGCGCTTAACTAATAAAGTGAGAATATTTCCAATTGCTGCTGCAGTTAATCCATTAGTATAGCTATTAACCAGAAAAAAACTGGCTTGAGGGGCTAAAATTTTTGAACAAGCTTCAACTAAATGATATAGCTCGGTTTCGATCTTCCAAACCTCGCCGCCAGGACCGCGTCCAAACGAAGGAGGATCCATAATGATTCCTTCATACAAACGTCCCCGTCGCTCTTCACGCTGGACAAATTTCATAACATCATCAACAATAAATCTTACCGGTCGATCTGCTAACCCCGACAAGGCCAGATTTTCTTTGGCTAATTTGACCATTCCTTTAGCAGCGTCGACATGGCAAACTTCAGCACCGGCTGACGCAGCAGCTACTGAAGCTCCTCCGGTATAGGCAAATAAATTTAAAACTTTAATTGGTCGTGACTCCGCTTTAATTTTATCGATGATCCAATCCCAATTGACTGCTTGTTCCGGAAAAATTCCGGTATGTTTAAATCCCATTGCCCGAATGTGGAAGGAAAGGTTTTTGTAATGTAAGTTCCAACTATCAGGAAGAGGATTAAAAAACTCCCATTTGCCGCCGCCACTCTCACTGCGGTGATAATGAGCATCAACCTTCTGCCAGTGTGATTTATTTAACGAAGCCGGCCAAATAATATGGGGATCAGGCCGTCTCAAAATGTATTTACCCCACCGTTCAAGTCTTTCACCGTCACCGGTATCAATCAACTCATAATCTTTCCATTGATCAGCAAGAAACATGGTTACTTCCTCTCATTCTTAATTAGCAGAGTTGATCTTA
>JAKPCT010000171.1 GCA_029553165.1 Bacillota bacterium | reverse complement strand
ATTTTGTCATTGTAACCGCTTTAAAAATAGCAATACGCATCATCCAAAGATATTTAATCCATCCGGCAATATTCATTACCGCTTGTGCGGTCGCTATTCCGTATAATGCAACCTTCCACGCAATAAACCCACCAACAACCCACGGGATGGATTTAACTAAAAATCCTATTATTTGTTTATTTTCTTTTGTGAAATTCATTATTGCAGTCATTCCATCTGTTGCCCATACTACAACTTCTTTTATATACGGTAATAATTCCTGTCCGATTACAGAGGCTGTCATACTTATTGAATCCATGAAAGTTGACCACAATCCTGTCAATGTTTTTGAGCTTCTCATCATGCCTTGATAAAACATCCCTCCGGCGGAAGTCATCTGAATCATTGCAGCTTGAACATCTTTAGCGGCAACAGGCCCGTTTTGTTTAACTCGTTTTATTGCCTCATTTACATCAACTCCCCACACTTTGGCAAGACCTTGAGCTATTGGCACTCCTTGATTTATTAACTGATTGAAATCTTGACCCATCATTTTACCGCCTGCCATTATCTGGCCATAAACAAGCGCTATACCCTGTAATTTTTCGGCGTTGCCTTGTGCCAAATCTCCGAGCATTCTTAAAGTCGGTGCAACCGTGTCTTTAGTTGCTACTCCAAAACCTAAAAGTCTTTGAGTGGCATCAGACAAGTCTTTAAATTGGAACGGAGTTTCAGCACCTAAAGTCTGCAATGTATTTACAAGCTTTTCGGCTTCGGATTGCGAGCCCCCTAAAAGTGTAGTAAAATTCGCAACTGAATCTTCAAAATTTGCGGCTTCGCTTACAACTTTTTTCATCCCCATAGCGGCAAGAGCAAAACCACCGAAAAGACCTAATTGACTGGCAAGTCCGGCAAATAGGCCGGATGTTTTTTTTGTAAACGTTTCTGCGGCGGTACCCATACGATTAAACGCAGGGCTGACTTTATCCACCGCCGTGAACGCTGTTCTTACTGCAAAATCAGGCATTGCTCCCACCAATTAAATTTTTTGTCATTTTTCGCTCCTGTTCGGCCATAATCTCATGCCACTCATTCCATTCTTTAAGCTCAAAATAAGAGAGAGCATAAATATCCGATATAGGCTGGTTTCTTGAGAATAAATTCCCAGCCCATTGCCATGCTCTCCTTACACAGATAAA
>JAKPCT010000098.1 GCA_029553165.1 Bacillota bacterium | reverse complement strand
CTTATCTTTTAAATAGTCTAAATCATAAGAAGTATTCGCCAGTGATTCTCTTAACCAGACAGGAGAATTAGGATTGATGTAAGTATCCTTACTTAAACAAGTGGACATTACAAGCTCTGGTTCAATTCCATTAAAAGAGTTGTCAAATAAATTAGTGCGTTGAAATTCTTGCATTGCGGCAGGTAAGTTTTCCAGACTGCGATAGTAGTTATTCATAACAAATTGTTCCGGCAAGTAAGGATGACCTTGTATAGCCCGAAAATGGATGCGTTCTAAACAGATATCAACTGAATCGACTCCAATATAATACATCCTGGTATGAAAGCCACGCTGATTGGCAATTTTGGCAACATCGATCATATAGCGGTCGACCAGGGTTGTTTCAATAGCAAATGATTTGTTATTCTTTAAATGTTCTTTGATAAAATTAATCCCTAATTGGCTTACTGTATTTTTGATTTCCGGTGGTATATTGTGATAATGAGCAGAATTACGAACTTCTTCTGGCAATTCATGAAAGTTGTTTTTCAAAAAGAAATCCGGGTTGATCAGGTATCCGGACCGGTTATTCAGTACGGCAGCAATATCATCACCCACAAAATAATTGGTATTAAATAAAGTAACGGGGAAGAGGGATGATTTGCCTACTCCGTTTGAACCTGCAACTACATATAGTGTTGGCATTATCTTATCTCGCTCCAGTTGTTATTGAATGAACTAAATATTTGATAATCTGATTTTAACAAAAATAACTGTTGCTTTTCAACAAGTTGACAAAGATTTAACCAGTAATAAAACGGTAAAAAAGGGTATTAAAGGTTTTAAAAAATTGCAGGTGATCATCATTTAAAGATTACTTCTTTTTTTATATGTAACAAAAACACTAAATAAGAGTGTTTGCACCAAAATTTCTAATAGCCCTCCAAGTTGCAAACTAAGTGGTGATTACAGATTTGAAAATAATATCTTGAAGTAGAATAAAAAACTAACCACTTTACAAAGAAACGATATTTTCCGATAATAAAAGATATCCGATTGTTTTGGTGTTGTTTATAAATCATTACCAGTAGGTGGAGATTATTGAACAATAATGTCTTTATTATTATCGGAACCCTTGGCGGACTGACTTTCTTTCTTCAGGGAATGCAGATGACAGGGTTTGGCCTGCAAAAAATTGCAGGCCAAACCCTGAAGAAAGCATTACAGCAGGTAACCGCCAATAAACTGTTGGGAATATTAGCCGGAATCGTTGTTACCGTATTACTGCAGAGTAGTGGCGCTACAACAGCATTATTGGTCAGTTTTGCCGGTGCGGGATTGATCAGTCTGGCTCAAACAATGGGA
Source organism: Bacillota bacterium (assembly GCA_029553165.1). Taxonomy (GTDB): domain Bacteria; phylum Bacillota; class UBA4882; order UBA8346; family UBA8346; genus JAKPCT01. Next base: position 3,894 of record JAKPCT010000098.1, on the reverse strand, counting down.
ATAATTTTAGGTTCCGATATCGGTACTACTATCACAGTCCAACTAATAGCTCTGAAAATTGCGGATTATGCTTTATTAATCGTAGCAATTGGATTTCTATTAAAGTTTAGCGGAAAACAGTTAAAACAGAAGTATATTGGCGACTGTATCATGGGTATTGGTCTGATCTTTTTTGGAATGAATCTGATGTCTACTTCCGTAGAACCATTAAAGAGTTATCCAACATTTACTCGGGGATTGATTGCTTTTAGTTCTCATCCAATCCTGGGAATCATAATTTCTGCCCTGTTTACCGGGATAATTCAAAGTAGCGCAGCGACTATTGGGTTGGCTTTATCATTATCAGTTCAGGGGTTAATTGGAATCGAATCCGCTGCTCCGTTGATCTTTGGTGCCAATATCGGTTCCTGTGTAGTAGCATTATTATCTTCGTTAGGTGCTTCAACAGAGGGTAAACGGGTGGCTGTTGCTCATATTTTATTTAAAGTTTTAGGGGTAATTATCTTTATTCCAATCTTACCTTTATTTATCACCGTAGTTAAATTAACTGCTTCGGATCCGGCCAGGCAGATTGCTAATGCGCACAGTCTGTTTAATATTGGGTTAACGATTTTGTTTGCTCCGTTTACCGCAGTTTTAGCTAAATTTGTAATTAAACTGGTTCCTGATAAAAGAAGCGAAGTCGAGCTCGATGCAGTAGTTCATCTGGAACGGCAATTGTTGTCGACACCAGTACTTGCTTTGGAAGCTGCGGAGAAAGAAACATATCGTTTGGGGATGATGGTCGAGAATATGGTTTCCAAGGTAGTAAAGCTGTTTGAAGTTGTCGATGAAGCAGAGATTAAAGCTTACTATCATCAGGAGGAAGCTGTCGATCGGCTGTCGCGGAATATCGTCGATTATCTTACCGATTTATCCCAGTATACGTTGAATACTGCTGAATCCAAGAAAGTGATGCAGTTATTATTGATTATTAATGACTTAGAGTTAATGGGTGATAATGTAGCTAATCTCATTAACATTGCGCGAAAGAAATTGGATGAAAGTGCCTCTTTTTCCGAAGAAGGTGCCAACGAGATTGCCGAATTTCATTCGGGAGTTAGTATGGTAGTCAAAAAGGCAGTATTGGCAATCAAAGAGAAGGATGAGGTCTTTGCCCATAGTTGTTTGGGTGAGCGACAGATCTTATATTTGATGGGACGGACGTTGAGAAATTCCCATATGCGTCGTTTATGCTCTGGTGTCCACGAAACCAGAAATACTACTGCTATTCATCTGGACTTGATTCAAAGTCTGGAACAGATAGCCAATCATGCGGCGAATATTGCTAATACTATTGTTGGCAATGATGATTCAACACAGGAGTTAACTTTGCGTTCGATAAATGAAACTATTCAACCTTGAGAAAGTGATTGTTGTTGACTTGTGAAGCGGTTGGCAAAACGATTTTGCGAACCGCTTTTTAATTTTAAAGCTTTGATTTTGAATTTTTTAGAGGTTTTCGGGAACACTTTTAGATGGATTGTTTAAAATTTAAGAAAGGATGATGTTAATGAAAATTAAGGATATCATGACCGATCAAGTTGCCTATGTGAGCCCGGAAACCAGTGTGGTTGAGGTAGCACAATTGATGCAGAAACATGATGTTGGCGTTATTCCGGTGTGTCAAGGAAACGATGTAGTTGGACTGGTGACTGATCGGGATATCGTTGTCCGTAATATTGCTCATGGAAAAGATCCTCATACTACTGTGGCACGTGATGTGATGACTTCGCATGTTAAAACGGTTTCGTCAGAGATGAGTCTCAATCAGGCTGCAGAAATTATGGCCAATCATCAGATCAGAAGATTACCCGTTGTTGATAATGATCGTTTGGTTGGAATGATCTCGTTAGGCGATCTGGCCACCCAAGCCAAGTACGATGTTGAGTTAGCCAAAACACTCGGCGAGATCTCCCAGCCATCTGAACCGGAACAGATTTGAGGTTCATAGTGGGTGAGGTGATCTTGTAGTGTAGAACTATTGGAAACCGTCAGTGAAGTTAATTGATCCAAAAAAGAGCCTAAGGCTCTTTTTTTGCAGCTATAATTCTGATTATTAGGTAAATGATGTAAAATGAAATCTCAATGAACCGGAATTCAGTCATTCAGTCTGTTATTAAAAGTTTATTAGTAATTGTTTTATTAATCGGAGTTGTCGGTTGTGGTGGCGGTTCAAAAGGTTCAATAGTAAAACGCAGGGATTCAAAACCTAATCCAACCACCAGATACTTTGCCTATGTCGCAAATTTGGATTCAAATAATATTTCAGCCTATACCATTAACCCGGATACAGGCGCTTTGGCTAAGATTGCTGACAGTCCCTTTGCCACCGGTGATGCGCCTGTTTCGGTAACAGTTGATCCTTCCGGTAAATTTGCCTATGTTGTAAATACTAATTCGCATACTGTTTCAGTATATACCATTAACCCGGCGACCGGCGCCTTAACTGAGATTGACGACAGCCCCTTTGCTACCGGTAATTACCCGGTATCAATAGCAGTTGATCCTTCCGGTAAATTTGCCTATGTCGTAAATTATGTTTCATATAATATCTCAGCCTATACCATTAACCCGGATACAGGCGCTTTGGCTAAGATTGCTGATAGTCCCTTTGCCGCCGGTGATGGTCCTTATTCAGTAACCGTCGATCCTTTCGGTAAATTTACCTATGTCGCAAATAGGGTTTCAAATAATGTTTCAGCCTATACCATTAACCCGACGACCGGGGCTTTGACTAAGATTGCCGACAGCCCCTTTACCGCCGGTGATGGGCCTCTTTCAGTAACAGTCGACCTTTCTGGTAAATTCGTCTATGTCGTGAATTATCATTCGAATGATGTCTCAGCCTATACCATTAATCCAACGACCGGCGCTTTGACGCCGATAGGAGCCTCTGTTGCTACTGGTAGTAAACCATTTTCAATTGTAACAAAGTAACAACGCCGTAAATGTAAGGGTCATACATGATTAACGACAAAAAAGCCCGCTTGAAAAGAGCAGGCTTTTTTTATGGGAGAAAACCTATGCCAAGCGTAATCATTTACGTTTAACGTAATCATAGTCAACAGACCGGAAATTCCAAGGATCAATGCGGCTCCGATCAGTCCAGTTGAACCGGGAAGACGAGCTCAGCTATAGCTGGAACCCTGTTCGCGGTTTGATACCAGAAATGGCCCTCTAGCTTGATTTATTGATCCCCCTGTGTTATGCTGAAAAAGATAATCTATAATTTTTGACCGTCATCAAAGACTGTTGTTAATATCAACATACGAAAGGATAGATGTCAATGAAAAGGAGTTCAGTCACTCAGTCTTTTATTACAGGTTTATTATTAATTGTTTTATTAATAGGAGTTATCGGTTGTGGTGGTTCATCAAGAAACAGGAGAGGCCCTAATCCAATCCCCGATCCCAAACCTAATCCAATCACCAGATACTTTGCCTATGTCGCAAATTATGATTCAAATAATATTTCAGCCTATACCATTAACCCGACGATCGGCGCTTTGACGCCGATAGGAGCCTCTGTTGCTACTGGTAGTAAACCATATTCAATTGTAACAGTAAAAGTAACAACGCCATAAACGGAAGGGCCATAGTTGATTAGCTGAAAAGCCTGCTTGAAAAGAGCGGGCTTTTTTTGTATAAACGAAAACCCCCGGCTAAGCCGGGGGTTCCAAAAAGGCTATGCCTATGAGTAGAAAAAAGAAACCCCTTGCTAAAATAAATGTGGCTTACCAACCACATAAAAAGCAAAGGAGGATCCAAATGGATAGAGAAAGTTTATCACATACATCGTGGAATTGTAAATACCATATAGTATTTGCCCCAAAATACAGACGACAAATAATTT
>JAKPCT010000166.1 GCA_029553165.1 Bacillota bacterium | reverse complement strand
TCCCTTTAGGGATGTAGTTAAGTAATCAGTGCTCGATGGCTTGAACAAAGTGAAAAGCCAGCGTCATTTAGGCGCTGGCAAGTGGCACGCCCTTATAGGGCTTGTGCAAACCACCCGTTTTACGGGTGGTCATGATTTTTTAATCAATCTACTATAGAATTGTTATAAAGACGAAAGCATTGACAATTTACTAAAACAATATTATCATTATAATAATAACGAATCAACTAAGAAATAAATGAAGTTGGGTTGTATATATGGAGGCTTATAAATGGCACATGATGTCTTTATCTCATATTCATCGAAAAATATTAATACGGCAATTGCAGTATGTAATGCTTTAGAGAGAAATAATATTAAATGCTGGATTGCCTCGAGAGACGTGACACCTGGCAAGGAGTGGGGTGAAGAGATCGTTGATGCGATCTCTGTCAGCAAGGTGATGGTAGTAATCTTTTCAGAGGCAGCTAACCGCTCACAGCAAGTACTTCGTGAAGTTGAACGCGCTGTAAATAAGAATGTGATCATCATTCCGTTTCGGATCGAGAATGTTTTTCCCACCAAGTCAATGGAGTACTTTCTCTATTCAACGCATTGGTTGGACGCGCTTACACCTGATTTAGAACACCATATTGAACGTCTGGTGGCGATCGTCAGTAAATTACTGAAAGAACCTTGTAAAATAGAAGACTACAGAAGAGAAGAGGTTAAAAAAGAAGAACCAAGAAAGTCAGGTCCACATAAGAAGCCGATCCTGGCCGGTGCGACAATAACAGTGCTTATATTAGCTCTATGCAGTCTTTTGTTTTTAAGACCATCAGTCTTTAATCATAGTGGATCAGTTGAGGAAACTAAAGAGGGACAAGGAGTAATTGAAGAAAATAATACCGGTGATGACGGGAAAAGAGATACTGCTGTAGTTAATGGACAATTACCACCGGAACAGAATCCGGATTTGTTAAAAAGTTCGGCGGATGACAAGATTGGGACAAGTATTAATAATGATACAAATGATAAGGTTGTAATAGAAGATGAATTGGTGGAATTAAAGATTGGTGATTATATTCAATTTGGTCGTTACAATGGGAAACCAATCGCTTGGCAGGTAATTAATATTGACCACAATGGGCTATGGTTGTTTGCAAATCAAGTCCTATGTCAAAAAGCTTTCAGTGCTGCCGAGAGCGGAGTGGTCCACCAGCTGAAATCCGGTGAACGAAAGGCTGATGATTGTAAATACGATGATGATCTCATTCAGCGATATACGATGGAACAAATTCGGGAGATGCGGGGTAATAATAATTGGGAGAAGTCAAGTTTGCGCGAGTGGTTAAACAGTTCTGATGCAAAAGTTAATTATACCTCGCAGGCTCCAATTGCCACTGCAGTCGGATCGAATGCTGCGTATGATAAAGAACCCGGTTTTCTCTATAATTTTAATAAAAGAGAACTCCAGATGATCAAACCGATTTCACACAAGAATATTCTGCCGGTTTTGGATAAAGATGCTGCTGAAGGTGGTACGAAGTTACTTGAGTATGCAGCAAAAAAAAGACTCCGGGACTTAGTGGCTGATTATCAGAGTGCTTATTATAATAATGTAACGGATAAAGTCTTTTTACTTTCGATTGAAGAAGCTTCAGAGTTTGTACTTGATCGAGGGTGGCAATTACAATACGATTACTGGTGGTTTCGCACTCCGAACGCTGGTACTTCATTTGATGTACTGGCAAGTTATCGATCGGATTCTGTAACTCATTATAGTGCTTATAATGAACGTGGGGTTCGTCCTGCTTTGGTATTAAACACAACCAAAATATTAGTCACTGGAGAAGGGACAATTGACAAGCCATATGTTTTGAAGTGAATTAGTCTTTTCCAACACTAAAGTAAAAATGATTAATCAAGTGGAGGTTTTTTGATAATGACAACAGACAGGTTAGTAATGTTCCAAGATCTGATTGCTAATTTTATCAAGCGATTAGAACAGGCGTATGTTGAAAAGGATGAAGAGCAACTGACGGAGTTGTTTCATCCTGATCAACGCAATATGTCATTTTTGAATCGTTTTCAATTGCAGATGCTGTTTCAAATTTACGAGATTAGCTCTGAAATTATTGATCTGGAAGTACTGGATTTATTTGAAGATGAAGTGGTTTTTACATATACCAGAAAACACCTGTATACCTGTATTAACAGTGATGATGAACGGGATGAAAAACTGAATAATCTGACTAGTTATTATGTTGAGGTTAGTATCGAAGATGGTCAGCTCTGGATTACCAGATATGCGCCTTATAGTGTTGTTTATTTAGACAAGCAGGGTGAGATTTTACCAGGTGCAGAAGCGGTTGTACCGGAACGGGCGCAGTTTTTCGAAAAGATGCAACGGTTTAGCAAACATTTTGATTTGAATAATTATCAACCAGCAACATATAAGGTTTATCGTGACAGTGAATTTATTGGTTATTATCCAAAAGACGAGTTTTATAAATATGAAAATACAGAGAAGTTTACTATTGACTATTTTGAGGAGATGGCGGCAGAGTCGATCGCTGAACATAACCGGATTTATCTTGAACAGGAATTAGTATTGGGAGAGATTATTGCTGAAACTGAAGAATATTCAATTATTGAAACTCAGTATGAGGATGAAGGCCCGATCAATCATGAATTGGTATTGAGTATGTTAGCTCCGGACGGTTTTTTTATGATCCGTTATCAGCGTAACAAGCAATTGATCGATCCCGAAGTGCGGGCGTCCTGGATTCGGCAGATGCAACAAGCTGCCACAGAGATTAATAATGTTTAAAGCCTCTTTATCGTATTAATACCTCTTACTGCCTGGATTAGATCCAGGTTTTTATTTTTAAACAAAGTAAATAATGAATATTTATTTAGTTTATCCTTTAATAACTGCTTGAACAGGTTGAATGGGAACAGCAAACGCACAACATAATGTATAAATATGCATTATTCATTCAATAATGCAATGTTCGCAAAACAACAGAAAAATATTATTAATTAACATATTTTTATCTTGAATTGTACGTGATAATTATGTATAATTATAAAATATATTAACCAATAACAGGAATAACTATCAAGGAGACTAAAGAAATGGTTAAAATCGGTATTATTGGTGCAACCGGATATACAGGCGGAGAATTAATTCGTATTTTAGCTGGACATCCGGAAGCTGAGATAACTGCCATTACCTCACGTAGTAATGATGGAAAGAAGTTGGAGGAGATCTACCCTAATTTTACTGGATGGGACGGGCCAACTTTTAGTGGTTCCGATTCACCGGATGCGGTTGCCGGTTGTGATGTCGTATTTCTGGCGGTTCCGCACGGTGTAGCAATGAATCTGGCTCCGGCGTTACTGGAACGTGGTCAAAAAGTGATTGATTTAGGTTCGGATTTTCGTTTCCGCGATTACCGAACCTTTGAAACCTATTATAAACATCAACATTGCCAGCCAGAGCTTACGAAAGCAGCTTCTTATGGATTGCCGGAGCTCTATCGTAAAGAGATTCGTAATGCACAGGTTGTTGGCAATCCAGGTTGTTATCCAACCAGTATTATTTTAGGCTGTTATCCGTTTATCAAAGCCGGAGTCATCGATAGTTCGTTGATCATTGCTGACTCCAAGTCAGGAGTATCTGGTGCCGGACGGAAAGCGGAGTTGGGTTATATCTATCCCGAACTGTTCGGTAACTTTAAAGCTTACGGTGTGCCGTTACATCGTCATACGCCGGAGATTGAACAGGAATTAAGCTTTCTTGGCGGCAGGGAGACTAAAGTCTCATTCACTCCACATTTACTACCAATTGCACGGGGGATTTTAAGCACTTTACATCTGACCCTCACGAAATTAATTACTACCAGTGAGGCAGAAGCAATTATAATGGATACATATAAGGGAGAGCCGTTTGTAAAATTAATCAAAGCTCCGGGATTGCCGGATATTAAAGGAGTTGTAGGAACTAACTGTTGTCACCTCGGAGTCCGGGTTGATGAACGCACCAATCAGTTGATTGTGATTTCGGTGATTGACAATATGGTAAAAGGGGCATCGGGGCAAGCGGTTCAAAATATGAACCTGATGTGCGATCTTCCTGAAACGATGGGATTAGTACAATGGCCGGTATATCCGTGATTGTTGAATAATATTTTTAGAGAACTAAGATATAAGGAAGGAATCAAGTGATGAAACAGATCGCTGGAGGAGTTACCGCTCCTAAAGGATATTTAGCAGGTGGTATTGCTTGCGGAATTAAAAAAACCGGGACCCCAGACTTGGCAATCATTGCTTCGGAAGTCCCGGCGAAAGCCGCTGCTGTCTTCACCAAAAATAAAGTGCAGGCCGCTCCAATCGCAATCTCTAAGCAACATCTACAAAATGGTGAAGCGCAAGCGATTATTGTTAATAGTGGTAATGCGAATGCATGTGTGGGACCGATTGGTGACGAAATTGCCGTTACAATGTGTCAGGCAGCAGCAGATTATTTGAATATCGCTGCCGAACAGGTGTTAGTCGCATCCACCGGTGTTATTGGAGTACCGTTGCCGGTTGAAAAGATAGTTACTGCCCTTTCGGTTCATAAAGATATCCTTTCGAAGCAAGGAAGTGTTGCGGCAGCAACTGCGATCATGACTACAGATACGTTTATGAAAGAAGTTGCCGTTGAGTTCGAACTGGAAGGTACTATAGTTACTATTGGTGGTATTGCCAAAGGTTCGGGGATGATTCATCCGAATATGGCGACAATGCTTGGGTTTATTACAACGGACGTGGCGATTGAACAACCACTGTTACAGAAAGCTTTAAGCCGTGCCTGTGACCTTTCTTTCAACCGGGTTACTGTTGATGGTGATACCAGTACTAATGATTCCTTGTTTGTCCTTGCAAATGGGATGGCCGGGAATAAAATTATTGATCAGGTAGATAAAGCCTATTCCCAATTTGTGGCGGCCTTAGAGTATGTCTGTCTTGAACTTGCAAAAATGTTAGCCCGTGACGGTGAGGGGGCTACGAAATTTATTGAAATCCAGGTTAATGGGGCAAAGAACGAGCACGATGCGGTCACTATTGCCAAATCAATTGCTACTTCCAGTCTGGTCAAGACAGCCCTCTTCGGTGAAGATGCTAACTGGGGGCGGATCTTATGTGCTGCCGGTTATTCGGGAGTTGATTTCGATCCGGATCAGGTCAGTATTGCTTTAGGGGATTTACTGGTCTATCAAAATGGTGTTGGGATCGTCTTTGATGAAGCAAAGGCCAAAACAATCCTCTCCCAGCATGATATTGTCATTCGGTTAGAGATAGGAGCAGGTAACGCGGCAGCTACTGTTTGGACTTGTGATTTTTCATATGATTATGTGAAGATTAATGGAAGTTATCGGACCTGATATTAAAAGGAGTGTTTTGAGATGGAATCGTTGATTGCCAAGGCTAATGTGCTGGTTGAAGCAGTACCATATATCCGTACCTTTTATGGGAAGACCTTTGTGATTAAATACGGCGGGAACGCGATGATCAATGAAGAACTCAAAAAAGGTGTGATGCAAGATGTTGTCTTGCTAAAATTTTTGGGTGTTAACCCGGTATTGATCCATGGAGGCGGACCGGAGATCAATCAGATGTTAAAACGGGTCGGGAAGCAATCGCAATTTGTACAAGGATTGCGGGTGACCGATGCCGAAACAATGGAAATAGTCCAGATGGTTTTGGTCGGTAAGTTGAATAAGGAGATTGTCAGTCAGCTTAATCTGATTGGTGGTAAAGCAGTAGGGTTATCCGGTCAAGATGCCAATCTGATCCTGGCCCGGAAGACGATCCCGACCATGCCCAGTGATTATCAGGGAGAAATCCCGGATATCGGATTTGTCGGTGAAGTTGCGGATATTAATACTGCAATCTTAAATGAGTTGATTGATAATGGTTACATCCCGGTTATCTCCTCAATTGGGGTGGGTAGTGACGGAGTCAGTTACAATATTAATGCTGATACTGCTGCCGGTGAGTTGGCAGCTGCCTTAAAGGCAGAGAAATTGATTATGCTTACTGATGTTGAAGGTATTTTTGAAGACTATAATGATAAATCAAGTTTAATCTCTGCCTTGAAGGTGGACCGTGCTTATCAGATGATCAATGAAGGCAAAATTGACGGTGGAATGATCCCGAAAGTCGAAGCATGTATCAAAGCCTTACAAAGCGGAGTAAGAAGGACCCATATCATTGATGGACGCCAACTACATTCGATGTTGCTGGAGATCCTTACTGATAAAGGGATTGGGACGATGGTGGTCTAACAAAATAGGATACAGAGTTTGTGATACAGGAGTGCTGGAGATGAATAATCAAACGTTTGTTGAAATCGGTAAAAAAGTGGTCATGAATAACGTAGCCAGATTACCGGTAACCATCAGTAAAGGGATTGGTTCACGGGTTTGGGACGCTGATGGCAAGGAATACATTGATTTTTTAACCGGAATCTCGGTTGCCAATTATGGGCATTCTCATCCGGAGATTACCAAAGCTTTGCAGGAACAAGCGGGAAAAATTCTTCATATGTCGAATTATTTTTATCTGGAAGAGCAAGTGCAATTGGCGGAAGAGTTAATCAAGTTAAGCGGTTATGAACAGGTTTTTTTCTGCAATAGCGGTGCTGAAGCCAATGAAGCGGCAATCAAATTAGCACGTAAATATGGCAAGACCAAGCTGGGTGGAAAATTTGAAATTATTACAGCAAAACAGTCTTTTCATGGGCGTACTTTAGGAGCATTATCAGCGACAGGACAGCCAAAATATCAGGAAAGCTTTCAACCGGTTGTCCCTGGTTTTGTCTATGCCGAGTATAATAACCTTAGTGCTTGGGAAGCGGCAGTAACCGATCAGACCTGTGCAATTATGTTAGAGTTAGTACAAGGTGAGGGCGGTGTCACACCTGCAACTCCGGAGTTTATTGCCGGATTGATCAAGCTTTGTCAGGAGAAGGACTTACTCTTTATTGTCGATGAGGTTCAGACTGGGTTAGGACGGACCGGTAAATACTTTGCTTATGAGCATTTTGGTTTTCAACCTGATGTGGTAACGTTAGCCAAGAGTTTAGGCGGTGGAGTTCCGTTTGGAGCATTGTTGGTAAATCAGAAAGCGAACCTTTTTACCCCTGGAGATCACAGTACTACGATCGGAGGAGGGGGAATGGCTTTTGCTGCCGGAATGGTAACCCTCAAATTATTGCAACAACCAGGTTTAATGGCGGAAGTAGTCCGAAAGGGCAAGTACATTCAAGATACTTGGGAGAGTTGGAAGAATGAATTGCCGGTTATTAAGAGCAGTCGTGGGTTAGGGTTAATGTTAGCCCTTGAGCTGACGATTCCCAGTAAACAAGTGATGCTAGCTTGCCTTGAAGCGGGATTGATCGTTAATGCAGTGACTGAAACCGCTTTAAGAATCCTTCCGGCTTTAAATATTACTGAGGATGATTTAGAAGCCGGTTTGCAGATTATGAAGAATGTCTTGGCTAAGTTTTAAAGCCAACGCTTTTTTGGTATGATAATTAATTATTACTTAACACAATATAATAATCAAGATTGGGAGGAATTAAATTGGAACAACGTGTCAAGAAAGTAGTTTTAGCTTATTCGGGTGGTTTAGACACATCAATAATTATCCCCTGGCTCAAAGAGAACTATGATGGTTGCGAAGTTATTGCTTATGCGGCTGATGTCGGTCAAGGCGAAGAGTTGGAACCGTTAAAAGAAAAAGCGATTAAAACCGGTGCCAGCAAGATCTATATCGAAGATTTAAAACATGAATTTGTTACTGATTTCATTTATCCAATGCTGAAATCAGGAGCGATTTATGAAGGTAAGTATTTGATGGGGACTTCGGTGGCGCGGCCGGTTATTGCCAAACGTCATGTCGAGATTGCCATCAAAGAGGGTGCTGACGCAGTAGCTCATGGCGCAACCGGAAAAGGTAATGATCAGGTCCGATTCGAGTTAACTTTTAAAGCATTAAAGCCGGATCTGAAGATCATTGCTCCTTGGCGTGAATGGAACATTAAATCACGTGAGGAAGCAATTGACTATGCTGAAAAACGTGGTATCCCGGTACCGGTTACTAAGGCAAAGCCTTACTCCATGGATCGTAATTTATGGCATATTAGTTACGAGGGTGGTATCTTAGAAGAACCCTGGAATGAGTATAATGATGATATGTTTATCTATACTGTTTCCCCGGAAAAAGCACCAGATCAGGCTGAAATTATCACCATTGATTTTGAAAAAGGTGTTCCGGTAGCGATAAATGGTCAGGGTTATGATCCGGTGGCCTTAATCTTTAAGCTCAATGAATTAGGTGGAAAACATGGTATCGGGCGGGTTGATATTGTCGAGAACCGTCTGGTCGGGATGAAGTCACGTGGTGTTTATGAAACTCCGGGTGGTACGATTCTTTATGAAGCACATCATGCTTTGGAGACAATTTGCCTTGACCGTGACACTTTACACTATAAACAAATGATTGGCGGCCGGTATGCTGAACTGGTCTATAACGGTCAATGGTTTACTCCATTGAAAGCAGCGCTTGATGCTTTTATTGATAAGACGCAGGAACGGGTTACCGGTTCGGTTAAAGTCAAATTATATAAAGGCAGTGTTCAGGCTGTTGGACGTAAATCCCGTTATTCACTTTATCAAGAGAATTTGGCAACATTTGGAGCTGATGAAGTTTACAATCAAAAGGATGCCGAAGGCTTTATTAACCTGTTTGGTTTACCAATGAAAGTCCAGGCAACTTTGGAACAATCATTGAATAAATAGTAAATCGAAAACTATTGAAGATTTAAGGTTAATAAACCGAAAGAATAATTAAGAATTCGATCAAGTGTTAGTTCATATATTTTTCCGGAGGTGATGGTATGAAGCTTGCTTTTTCAACATTGGGATGTCCTGACTGGAGTTGGAACGAGACTGTAGCAACGGCTAAAGATTTAGGTTATGACGGGATCGAATTACGAGGAATTGAACATCAGATGTATTTACCAAAAGCGCCCCAGCTTGTTGGTGATCAACTTAATGTTACAATCAAACACCTGAACGAACTTGGTTTAACAATCTCTTGCTTAACCTCTGCTTGTTATTTACACGAAGCTGATTTTGAAGCAGCGCTCAAAATTGGCGAAGAATATATTACTTTGGCGTCGCAAATGGGAGTTCCATTTGTAAGAGTTTTAGGTGATACCAACCCGGAGCCTGGATTTAAACCATTTCCAAAGTCGCAGGTTAGCGAAGGCCTAAAATTACTGGGTCAAAAAGCCGGGCAACAAGGGGTGACTGTGTTAATCGAAACCAACGGTCACTTGGCAGACAGTAAGTTATTAGCCGATTTACTTGAGGAAGTAGCTGAACCAAACGTCGGAGTTCTTTGGGATCTCCATCATCCATATCGTTTCTTTAATGAAGAACCCCAACTGACAACTGCGCGATTGGGACAATTAATCAAGTATGTTCATATTAAAGACTCACAGTTACTTCACGGCCAATTGAAGTATTGTATTCTTGGTACGGGCGATGTCCCAATCAAAGAGGCTTTGAAAGCTCTAAAAGCAATCGGTTATACCGGCTGGTTGTCGCTGGAATGGGTCAAAAAATGGAATCCGGATATTGAAGAACCGGGTGTCGTTTTCCCACATTTTATTTCGACAATTGAGCGTTATTTGAAAGAAGTATAATTGATATTTTTTCTCAAGTGCGAAAGCTGTTGCAGAGGCAACAGCTTTTTTATGTGATCATTAGCAGGGAAAAGGGTTAGGAATACTTCCTATGTAATTGGAATAAATTGCTTAGGAGAGGTGATTTGGTGATGACGATTACTCACGAATACCGGTTGTTGGCAGCCTTTTCTTATTTGTTTTGGCCATTTAGTCTTCTGCTGGTTCTGACAATGTATAAGAAGGATCGTTTCTTAAGGTTTCATGGGTATCAGGCTTTATTTTTGGGGATTTGCGGTACAGTCTTTTATCTGGTTGGCGGTGGGCTTTTGTATATAATTCCGTTCTTTGGGGTTTTGATTAACAAAGCATTGCTTATTGTCTGGTTCATTTTTACTTTGCTGCTTGCGTTCAGATGTTTTCAAGGTGAGAAATTTAAAATTCCGGTGATTTATGATTTAGCTTATGGAGTGATGGAGTAAACTGTATTATAATAGTAACAAGGATTCAAGTGTTAAGGTAAGGAGTTGAAGGAAGTGAACCGGGTTACTTTTTGGTATGATACTGGACTGGTAATTATTCATCGAATTATTAAACCGAAAACTGCCGTTTAGGCAGTTTTTTAATCTATGTAAACATTTAGTAACAATTATTCATTTAAAAGGAAAATTAAAGTAATCCACCGAAACACTAATATATGGAAAAGATGTTAAATAAAAGTATTATAGTGTATATGCTTATTGCTGTATTTTTGGGTGGGTGCCTCGGTAAAGATCATCTGCCAAAACCAATGCAGGGTGACCTTGTCGGAAGAGTTGTTGATGGTCAGACCCAAGCGGGTATTCCCGGTGTTACGATTGATTTTGGCAATGGGTTAGTGACAGTCAGTGATTTGAATGGCAGTTTTTGCTTTGAAGTATTACCACCGGGTCAGTATCAGGTCAAACTACAACGTGATTGGTATCAACCGAAGGAATTGACGGTTAGGCATGTTGGGAAGAAGGATCCGGTAGTATTAGTGATGCAAAGTCAACCCTTACCAGGCGCGATCCTTTACAACCGAAATGAAAATTCGGCCGATAAACAAGAAATTTTTTGCCTGGAGTTAAAAAACCGGAAACAAAATAAGATTTTGGGTTGTTTGAATTCTTCAGAGATCCAACCAAGCTTTCGATTGCCAAATCAACTGATCTATACTTCGGATAAACAAGGGAAGAAAGATTTATATTGTTATAATTTAACGACGAAAGAGGATCAAATTATCAGTAATAGCCTGGCCAATACTTATCATCCGTCAGTTTCACAGGATAGTAATGTCCTTGTGTTTGAGTCAAACCGTAATGGTAAAAAAGAAGTTTTCTTAAGCAATCTCAATAACTTAAATAGCATACAGATGATCGCAGCCGGTCAAAATCCTGTGGTCAGCCATGATGGGAGTCAAGTCGCCTATGTTGATGGGAGTTACCGGCTTTGGATCTATGATATCAAACAAAATCAGAGCCGGATGATTAATTTGCCTTATAAAGTGAATAATCCCTCTTGGGCTCCGGATCAGATTCATCTTGCCGTAGAAGGATGGAGCGGTTCCGGGCAACCGCATCTGATCTATGTTGTAAATACTCATACAAACACATGGGAGCAGATTACTTACCGCTATACAGAGTATGACAGTCATGAACACCCCAGTTGGTCAAGTGACGGGACACTCATCTTCTTTGCGGCGAATATTACCAGCAAGACCAAGAATGAGATCTATTGCATTCGTAAGGATGATGCCTTGTCATTAAAAGAGAAGGCCATTTGGGTAATGGTAAGTGGCGGGGCTGGAAGTAAAGATAATCCGGTTTGGGTGGAACTCGATTAGTTTAAGGGAAAAATAAAGAAGAATAGAGCGATCATCGCCAGTAATAACGGTTGGTGGAGTAAATAAATTACCAGAGAGTTCTTTCCTAAAAACGATAACAATCTGATTAGCGAAAAGTTAGATAATTTGGAAGGCAACAGTTGGTATGGTTTATCTTTGCTGGCAAATAATTTGTTGCCAAGAAAGATACCGATCAGATAATAACCAAACCATGGTAAAAGAGGGAAATAATCAAAACTGCTGAAGCCTCGGGGGATAAAACCGAGCCACAGCAGGTATGAAAAGGGAAATGTTTGTTGATCAAGGTAATTGCCGATCAGGATCATTGCTATTCCGGCGACAAGATTGGTATATTCCAGACGGAGCAGCGGGATTGCGATAATAGTAGCCAATCCCATCAGATGTAAAATGCCGAAGATGATAAAGCTGTTACCAAGGGCAATCTTGGTGACGATAGTGATGATGATCCCGAAAGAGAAGATTTTTGTCCCCCGCTTTAGTAATTTGGTTACCAGTTCATTGGGAGATTTGAGGTTTGAAGTGCTTAATACCAATGATGTTCCGGAAATCATCAGAAACAGAGCAGCCGTAACCGTTTGGAAATACTTCCAGAAGCCCGTAGTCAGTGGCAGGTAGATACCTGATACTAACTCAACATCGACTAATCCATGATAGATAATCATCATGATAATGGCGATCCCGCGTAAGGTGTCGATTTCCCAATAACGGACTTTGGATTGTTCAGCCATCTTTTTTCTCCTAATTTCATTTAGAACATTCTAATTATATCCGATTTTTTGGCAGTAAAAAAGAGGAGAATTGATCTTGGTTATACTAATAATTAATTTTTCCTTAAACCCTTGAGTCGGACTTGACTCTTTTATTTTTTGGGTTATAATCAAAGTAGATAACCGTATGACTGGCGGATAAGTGGATTAAACCACTGGGGAGTACGGGGTAAGAATTGCCGACCGCCTGGGCAGAATATGCCTGGGTGGTTTTTGTTTTATATAAGGAAGCTAGCAGGCATATCCTTTTAAGAAATGAAGCGATTGGAGGAGAACACTATGGATCCATGGCGGAGTTTTAAAGGAGAAGTATGGCGGAGCAGAATTGATGTTGCAGAATTTGTCCGGGATAATTATCAACCATATTATGGAGACGCCTCTTTTTTGGCAGGAGCTTCCGAAAGGACTAAGCGGTTGTGGCAGAAGTGTCAGGATTTAATGGAAGAAGAACGGCAAGCCGGTGGCGTCTTAAAGATTGACACCAAAAGAGTGGCTGGGATCACCGCTTGGCCACCAGGCTATATTGATCAAGAGAACGAAGTAATTTTCGGATTACAGACTGATGAACCTTTAAAGCGAATGGTTAACCCCTGGGGTGGGTGGCGAATGGTCGAAGCTGCCTGTAAAGCAAGGGGAGTCGAGCCTGATAAAACGATGGCCAAGATCTTCACTCGCTATCGACGTACTCAAAATGAAGCGATCTTTAGGATTTATACACCGGCAATGCGTCAGGCGCGTAGTCTTGGAATCATAACCGGGCTTCCGGATGCATATGGCCGGGGCCGGCTTATTGGTGATTACCGGCGGGTCCCTCTCTATGGTACTGCTTATTTGATGGAACAGAAGAAGAAAGATTTATATGAGTTGGATAATATTGACGATACGACGATTCATCTTCGAGAAGACATTGCTGACCAGGTCCGTGCTTTAGAAAGAATGGCGGAACTGGGGAAAGCTTATGGGTGTGATATTTCCCGTCCCGCTTTAAATGCCAAAGAAGCTGTCCAATGGTTATATATGGCTTATCTCTGTGCCGTTAAAGAACAAAACGGAGCGGCGATGTCATTCGGTCATACCAGTCCGTTTCTTGATATTTATATCCAAAGGGATCTGGAAGAAGGCACAATTACTGAGACAGAAGCGCAGGAATTGATCGATCAAATGACGATTAAGCTAAGATTAGTGCGTCATTTGCGTACTCCTGAATATGATGAGTTATTTGCCGGTGATCCTACTTGGATTACGGAGTCTTTAGGAGGAATGGCTGAGGATGGAAGGCCATTGGTTACAAAGACTGACTATCGCTGGTTACAGACATTACGTAATTTAGGTACTTCACCTGAACCGAATTTAACCGTTTTATGGAGTCCAAGGCTACCAAAAGCATTTAAGGATTTTTGTGCTGAGATGGCAATTGAGACTTCTTCGCTCCAGTTCGAGAATGATGATTTGATGCGGCCGATCTTTGGTGACGATTACGCCATCTCTTGTTGCGTTTCAGCTACCAGATTGGGGAAGGATATGCAGTTTTTCGGTGCGCGGGTCAATCTGGCCAAGGCGTTGTTATTAGCAATTAACGGTGGTAAAGATGAGCTTACCGGAGATTCGGTCGTTGAGGTACCTCAATTGCAAGGTGACTATTTGGAATGGGATCAGGTTTGGAGCAATTATGAAAAAGTCTTGACCTGGTTATCGGTCTTGTACAGCCGGACAATGAATTGCATCCATTATATGCATGATAAATATAACTACGAACGGGTCCAGATGGCTTTAATCGATTCCAAACCGCACCGTCATATGGCGTTTGGGGTGGCAGGTCTATCAGTTGTCGCTGATTCGCTTAGTGCAATTAAATACAACCGGGTTAAAGTGATCCGGGATGAAAGAGGAATTGCCACTGGATTCCAAATTGATGGTCAATTTCCGTGCTTTGGCAACGACGATGATCGGGTTGACGGATTGGCGGTAAGAGTTTTGCGTTATTTCTTTAATTCACTTTCAGAACAACCAATATATCGCAATGCGATTCCAACAATGTCGGTACTGACGATTACTTCAAATGTGGTCTATGGTAAGAAAACCGGTCCTACGCCTGACGGACGGGAAGCTGGCAAACCATTTGCACCGGGAGCCAACCCAATGCATGGTCGTGAGCTGACCGGAGTAGTTGCCGCGATGCGTTCGGTAGCTAAGTTACCCTATGATATTTGTCGTGACGGTATTTCTTATACTTTTTCAATAACTCCGAGGGCTTTAGGCAGTAATCAAAGCGAACGGACTAAAAATTTAATCAGTTTGATCGATGGCTACTTCACTTCTGGCGGACATCATATCAATGTTAATGTCTATAGTCGCGAAACACTAATTGATGCGATGGAACATCCGGAATTATATCCTAATTTGACAATCAGAGTTTCCGGTTATGCAGTCCACTTTATTAAGTTGAGTAAGGAACAACAGTTGGAAGTGATTGAACGTACGATTCACGAACGGATGTAAGACAAAGTTTCAGTGGTTGATCGGTTAAGTGCTTGATGACCACCAGTGGAGTGATTAATTTGGGCTCAGGAAGAATTCAACAGATCCAGAGTTTTAGCACAGTCGATGGCCCCGGAACACGTTCAGTAGTCTTTTTACAGGGTTGTCCAGTTAGTTGTCTATTCTGTCATAATCCTGATTCTTGGGATCGAGATGGTGGAGAAGTAATTGAGGTTGATCAATTATTGCGCCGGTTGGAACGTTTTCGTCCTTTCTTAAGTTCGAAAGGGTTGACAATCAGTGGCGGGGAACCATTATTTCAACCGGACTTCACTATCGAACTGGCACAGAAAGCGCGTGACGAAGGATGGCATGTTGCTTTAGATACTTCTGGTTGGGGAACCCGGGAGCAGTTTATTAAGGTTGCGAAGAATTTTGATTTAGTATTGTTCTCGATTAAACACCCGCTTGCTCCCGAGTCAGTTTCGCGGTGTCGGTTAGAGGCAGTAATGGATAACCTTGAAAGTTTGGCAGAATTAAAGATTCCGCTCTGGTTACGCTATGTTTTGATTCCTGGCTGGACTAACCAGCCTGATGCTTTAGCAGAGTTACGTAGGATTGTTTCCGGATTACCCAATCTTCAGAAAGTGGAGATTTTACCCTATAATAGTTTGGCGGAGAATAAATGGAAGAAACTTGGTTGGGATAGCCCGTTATTTCATGACGTCAGCCCGGTAACTGAAGGACAGATAAAGATGGTTGAAGAGTTTATTGCGTTTACTCCAAAATAAGTTTCTGCTTTTCTATCATCTAACAGGGTTGGTTTAATCTTGGTATTGCCAAAATGAATGGAATATTGTAAAATACTAATGCAGTCTTGCGCCCGTAGCTCAGGGGATAGAGCACTGGCCTCCGGAGCCAGGTGCACAGGTTCGATTCCTGTCGGGCGCACCATTTATTATATAAATTAACAATAATCCTCCTTAAGGGAGGTTTTTTTGTGTTTGGATTTATAATTTTAAAAGAGGAAAAGAGATACAGGTGTCGAATTTTATGATGGATTTTGTGTCATCAAGAATGAAGTTGATGGTACTACGGGTAGGGATCTGCAGAATGGTATATGACGGGAGGATGGTTGAAAGTGGGTCTGGTATTATTTCGTTGGGCAGCAATTTTCGCGTTTGTAGCAGTAATGATTGGAATCGGTATTTATGCGATGCGTCGTACGAAGACAGCATCAGACTTCTTTTTAGGCGGGAGAGATGTCGGTCCTTGGATTTCGGCATTTGCTTATGGTACATCCTACTTTTCGGCAGTTATTTTCATCGGATATGCCGGTAAGTTAGGATGGGGTTATGGTATTTCCACGTTGTGGATTGCGATTGGCAATACCATTGTTGGCAGTTGGTTAGCGTGGAAGCTACTGGCACGTCGTACCAGAGCGATGACCACCAATTTGGATGCGATGACAATGCCCGAATTTTTAGAAGCCCGTTATCAATCAAAATGGCTCAAGATTGTTTCAGCTGCTTTGATCTTCATTTTTCTAATCCCATACTGTGGTTCGGTGTTTACGGGATTAGGATTCCTCTTTGAAAATGTCCTCAAGATCGATTACCAGCTTTCGTTGATTGTAATGATTTTAATAACTGGAGTTTATCTGATCTTAGGTGGTTACTTTGCAGTCGCCCTGACAGATTTTATTCAAGGCCTGATTATGCTGGTTGGAACGGTACTGATGATCGGTTGTATCTTTAATCAACCTGAAGTGGGTGGTTTCAGTGGCTGGTTGACCAATCTCTCCAAGATTGATCCTGGTTTAACTCAGGTAATCCCGAAGAACTGGTCAGGAATGTTGGGTTTAGTACTAATGACCAGCTTGGGAGCTTGGGGAATGCCGCAGATGGTCCAGAAATTTTATGCTATTAAAAATGAACAAGTAATTAAAACGGCGACAATAGTGGCTTCGCTGTTTGCGTTGATTGTTGCCGGTGCAGCTTATTTAGTCGGCTCAACCGTGCATCTGTTCTTTGATGCAGTTCCACTAAATGCAGCTGGTAATCCGGAATTTAATGCTTTGATTCCAAAATTACTTGAACAGACGATGCCGGAATTTTTATTAATAATCATCTTATTATTGGTATTGTCGGCTTCGATGTCCACCTTATCATCATTAGTATTGGTAGCCAGTTCGGCCTTAACAATTGACCTGCTCCAGGGAGTTTTCTTCCCGAAGTTGGACAAGAAACATTCAGTAACTATTTTAAGAATCTTTTGTGGAATCTTTATTCTCTGTTCAATTGGGGTGGCGATCTCCAAGTCTGATTTAATAATCAAACTGATGAGTTTGTCATGGGGGACGATCTCCGGAGCGTTTTTAGCCCCATATCTCTATGGACTGTTTTGGAAGAACACTACTAAAAGTGGCGCTTGGGCCGGATTAATAACCGGAATTGTAGTTTCGGTTGTAGGTAGCCGGATCTTTCCTGATGAAAAGATCGCCCCACTAATCAGTATAAGTGCAATGATTATTCCAATGTTGGTTGTTCCGGTAGTAAGTTTAGTTACAAAGAAGTTTGACACCGGTCATTTGGAACGGGTTTTTGGTGTGTCCGAGACTGATCAGGTTGGTGACGATTTAGAAGAGATGGCCGGATAAAAATTATAAGGAGAAGAATGGGTTATGATTTGGGAACCACAATTTGAGTGCATGGAACGTAACGAATTACGTAAGTTACAGTTGGAACGGTTGCAAAAGGTAGTTGAACGGGTTTATAATCAAGTGCCTTTCTATAGAAGGAAGTTTGATGAAGTTGGAGTAAAACCCGGTGATATCAAACACTTGGAGGATCTTGCCAAACTGCCTTTCACCGTCAAAAACGATCTGCGTGACAATTATCCTTATGGGATGTTCGCAGTTCCAATGAAAGAGATTGTGCGGATTCATTCCTCATCCGGGACTACCGGAATTCCTACTGTGGTTGGTTATACCAAAAATGATTTGGTAACATGGTCGAATTTGGCATCCCGCTTTATTACTGCAGCCGGAGTGACCAGTGAAGATATTGTCCAGATTTCTTTTGGATATGGCTTGTTTACCGGAGGATTTGGACTTCATTATGGGATGGAACGGGTTGGAGCAACTGTAATTCCGGTTTCGAGTGGCAATACGGAACGGCAAATCAAGATCATGAAGGATTTTGGGAGTACTGTTTTAGTGGCAACTCCATCTTATGCTTTATATATGGCTGAGATTGCCCAAGAACTTAACATGGTGGATGACTTAAAACTGCGGGTTGGTTTATTTGGAGCCGAACCCTGGTCGGAAAATATGCGAAAAGAGCTTGAAAAAGCCTGGAATATTATTGCGACTGATAACTATGGTTTGAGCGAAGTCATGGGCCCCGGAGTTTCGGGTGAATGTACATACTGTTCAGGGCTGCATATTGCTGAAGATCATTTTATTCCGGAGATTATCGATCCGGAGACCGGCGAAGTCAAAGGCCCAGGTGAAGAGGGTGAGCTGGTACTGACGGCAATGACCAAAGAAGCGCTACCAATCATTAGATATCGGACCCGTGATATTACTGCACTCAATTATGAGAAATGCCAATGTGGCAGGACGATGGTCCGGATGCGGAAAACTTTGGGACGAAACGATGATATGCTGATTATTCGGGGGGTCAACGTCTTCCCATCGCAGATTGAAAGTGTCTTAATGGAGATTGAAGAGGTCGAACCCCACTATCTATTAATAGTTGACCGCGTTGGTCATCTGGATACGCTGGAAGTCCGAGTCGAAGTACCGGAGCATATCTTTACCGGAAATCTTAGAGATCTTGAGGACCTAACCGAAAAGATCAAACGTAAGATTGACTCTTTATTGAATATCAGTGTGAAAGTAAAATTGGTTGAACCAAAGAGCATTGAACGGAGTATTGGTAAGGCAAAACGAGTAATTGATAACCGTAAATTTTAGAGTTGAAAACGCCCTTGTAACAAAGGGCGTTTTTTGATGTCAAAATCCAATATAATATTATTCAGACTAGTAAAGATTAAAAATATTGCATTTTTAAAAAGTAGTGCAAAAATATTACAAATTGACGATAATATATTATATAAGAACGGTTCTAGCTGGGAAATAAAATGCTCATAATTAACAGAGGAGGTGTTGAGGGTGAAGCGGTTACCTATTGGCTTACATATCCGTCCAATGCAAAACACGGATTATCATTCGATTTATCGTTTGTATCGCCAATTGATTGGTAAGGGTAATTATTGTTCTGAAGAAACCTTTGCCAGGATCTTCAAGAGTTTTTTTGAAAAACAAGACCGGGAAGCTTTTGTTGCCGATGTTCAAGAACAAGTAATTGGATTTGTTACATTATATTATTTGGATGTGTTTCATCGTTCTGGTCAGATCGCCAGTATTCAAGAGTTGATAGTTACTGAAGAATTTCGTGGCCGGGGTGTAGGGAAATCATTGGTTGAGTTTGTAAAGTTGAAACTTAAAGAGCGACATTGTCGGGGGTTAGAGGTAGCTACCGATTTATGGGAGAATGGTGCCAAATCCTTTTATGAGCATTGTGGCTTCAGTGGAAAATCGATATTGATTGGTAATTAAGTTAAAATCGAGAGTGAAACTTAAAACATTAGTAATCAAATAAAAAAAACTAGCTGATTAATGCTAGTTTGTATTGGAATCAGGCTCAATTTCCAGTAATTCAAAACTAGTGGCAGGATTAATCTTTCTGGTAGTGAGCTTCTGTGGCAGCAATTCCGTAATGATCACTTCGCCGATCTGCCAGATTAAAACACCTTCACGGGTACAACCGGAAGTGGTATGCTCCTCGCGTCCAAATGCCGCGTGCAAATGAAGCTTCGGAATGTTACTTTCGTTTCTGATTAATGTTCCGACTCCGACGGCTTCACTGGTCCCCTTTAAAGCAGTTACCATTGGCACCGGGTGGGGTGAATTACCGTCTGCTGGCCCGACAACAATTTTGCTGCCAGTGTCAGCTCCACCTAAAAATAAGACTGAAGCCATATTGATATTGTGATCGGTTGCAAATTTTTCAATGACATTGGGTATTCGATCGCCGTGTTCTAATCGAAAAATAAAAACTCTGCCAATTGCTGCTTCGGTATATTTCATTCTGGCCTCCTTAATTGTTGATCAATTATGATAATGGCTGAACGCTCATTGGTTCGAAATATCATTTGTGATGTGTTCATGACTGTTTAAGTGTTCCATACAGTATTCGTGATCACCGGCGCATTTTGAACAATAGCGGAAATCAAGCTTCGGGTTGTCTTTTTCGGTGATACCACAGATGGTACACTTATGAAACGGTTTTTCAGATTCCTTGGTTAATTGTCCATAGAAATGCTGCCGCTTTTTGTATACGGTGCGGCGTTGTTTAATAGCTAATAAGAGATCTTTGCCAAAAAATACAAAGTAATTGGTGAGTGAAGCTGCTACAAATATTTTTTGGGGGATCGAAGGACTGAATAAAATAATATATCCAAAGAAAATCCAATTGATCATTGCAAGATACTTGATCTTTACCGGAATTATGAAAAAGATCAGGATTTCGAAATTCGGATAGAGGGTGGCAAATGCCAAAAACAGTGAGAGATTTAGGTAAAATGAAGTGGCAATATTGCCGGTCAATAACGCGGCGATTGCCGTTACAGCAGTTCCTAAAAAGTAAAATAAATTAAACCGGAAGGTACCCCATTCTTGTTCGAGAGTGATTCCGATCATATAATAAAAGTAAAACGCAAATATAATAAAAAGTGGGTGTGAACTGGGCGGGATAAAGATAAAGGTGATTAACCGCCAGAGTTCACCTTTGAGTACCAATTCAGGGACCAAACATAGGTTATAAATATCAAACGTTTGAGGAAAAAGAAACTCCAAGATAAAGACTAAGATGTTAAATGCAATGATGTAAGTCATCAAATTTTTGATCGCAAATTTACTTAACTTTCGTTCCAATTTATTGAATAGTTTCAAAGATTGACGCTCCTTTTTGTTAAAGTTTGGTTGTTTTTGAATTTGATCAAAAAATTATCTGGTCAAAATGTTCAACAACTTGATCAGCGAGTTTTAGATCTTGATTGTATGAATTAGGATTAACGTAACCGATACAGGACATTCCGGCTGCTTTGGCGGCTTTTACACCGTTGGTTGAATCTTCGATTGCCCAGCATCTGCCAGGATTAACAGCCAGTTGTTTCGCTGCCAGTAAATAAATATCCGGAGCGGGTTTGCCATTAGCTACCTGTTCACTGCTGACGATTACATCAAAATAATTGCGAATGTTGCATTTTTCTAAGACTGTTTCAATCAGGTGAAGTGGTGATGATGAAGCAAGCCCGATTTTGATCCGGTTGTGTTTCAGTCGGTTAAGCAACTGGACAACACCGGAAATAGGCTCAAATGGATAAGTACTAAGCAACTCCCGGTTTTGCCGTACTTGAAACTCTAATAATTGTTGAATTGTCTGTGGTAATTGGTAGGTTGCTTTTAACTGGTTCCACATATCGGTATCAGTAATTCCAACGTATTTTTGATACTCGGTTTCAGTAAGATTTATTCCCAGTTGGTTGAAGATCTCAAGATTTACTTGGTAATAGATTGGTTCGCTGTCAATTATTACTCCATCCATGTCAAAGATTACCGCTTCGACTTGGAAGTATTCTGACCTTAAAATTGACATAATTGCTAATGATTCATATTCCTGATTGGCCTGATTAAAGAGGCATTCCCGCAGGATCCCTTCTTCCTTAAAACCTGCTGCTTGGTAGAGTGTTCGGGCGCGAATGTTATTGAGTTTAACATCGAGCCATAACCGGTGTGCGTTATATTGCTTAAAGATTAGATTTTTTATTAACTGGATTGTTTCTTTACCGTATCCCAAGCCTTTGTCAACAATAACGATTCGTTTTAACTCGATATTCTTATTGGGGTTGTTGATTCCCGCAATAATTAAATATCCGACTCTTTTCTTATTTAACTTTGTTTCAATTGTTAGATGAAGGACAGCTTCATCCTGAAGCGCTTGTAAATGTTCCTTTTCAGTCCATTGACTGACAAACATACTGTTTTCGGGATGGTTTTCGGCTTCTGTCACAAAACCGATATCGGTCTGTTCGGTCCTGCGGATTATTAGGTTGTCTGACTCGATTACAGAATTCATAACGACTCCAATTAAATTTTTAATTTAGATCTCTATTATATACTAAAATAACGATTCTGGAGAATATAAAAATAGACTTGACAGTCGAAATGAATAATGATAAATTGATAATAACAATAAAAAATAAACTAAATATTTCAGTAGATGCATAATTGTTTAGAGTTACTACAAAAAAGTTTTAAAATTAAAATTCTTAAAAAATATACCCAAAAATATCAAATAATGCTATAGTTGATGTTTAGAAGGAGCTATTTTGAAACAGAATTTGACAGGGATAAAGGAGCGTTAAGAACGGATCATGGAACAACTGAATCGAGTCGACCAAGCAACTCAACCAATTAAAAAGGTAAATCCAGTCTGGGAATTTTGGAAACGGATTTTTACCAAAATTAAGTTTAGATGGGTTTTTATCTATTTAGGCGGATTAATAATCTTGTCAATCGTTGCTTTTTATCTGGTTTGTTTATTAACACCGTTACCAACACCACCGGTCCTCGCGGCAAGTGAAGTTTATGATATCAATAATAATCTGGTGGCGACCTTTTATGATGAAAACCGTCGTCCGGTTGAGTTGGAAGAGGTGCCTTTATTCTTAAAACAAGCATTTTTAGCGTTGGAGGACCACCGGTTCTATGAACATAATGGTGTTAATTTCGGACGAATTTTCAAAGCGGCATGGCATAATCTGATCCACGGACGGATTGAACAGGGTGGCAGCACCATCACCCAACAATTAGCCAAGAATGTCTACTTATCGAATGAACGGAAATTGTCACGTAAATTACGTGAGCTGTATTATACCATTAAATTGGAGATGCGTCTTACCAAAGATGAGATCTTCGAACTCTACTTAAATCAAATCTGTTTCGGTCATGCCGCGTATGGTGTGAAAGTAGCTGCTGACATCTATTTTGATAAAGAATTATCGGAGTTAAATGAGGCCGAGATGGCATTGCTTGCGGGATTGCCGCGTTGGCCGGCTCATTATTCACCATATAAAAACCCGAAAGCGGCCCGCGAGCGTTTGAAGCAAACCTTAAGGCGAATGGTGGAATGTAAGTACATAACTGAAGAACAGTATGAAATCTATTCGAAACAAGAGCTGAATTTACCCGGACTTAAAACCTATAAGACAGCACCTTATTTTATGGATTTGATTAAGCGCGAGATTGCTACCATTTTTCCCGAGGATCCGGAAATGATGCTTACTGCCGGGTGGCGAATCGAATCGACGATTGATTTAGAGCTGCAGAAAGCGGCGAATGATGCTTTTGAGCAGGGCTTGTCAAAGCTGGTTCGGGTTAAAGACGGAATTCCCTATCATCCACAGGGAGCATTTGTAGCAATTGATCCTTCTAACGGAGAGATTCGGGCGTTGATTGGGGGAACTGATTTTGCAAAGTCACAGTTTAACCGGGCGTTTCAAGCTAAACGGCAACCAGGTTCCGCTTTCAAACCAATTTTATATGCAACTGCCTTAAAAGGAAGTTTCTCATTAGCCAGTGCTTTTGAGTTAGAACCAAAGACTTATATTGTTAATGGCCGACGCTATTGCCCGACCGATGGTCGGAAGAAGGATGTTGAGGGTAAGATTACATTGCGGGACGCTTTAGCACGTTCCAGTAATGTGGTTGCAGTTCGATTGATCGAGCAGGTTGGAGCCGGCAATGTGGTTGCTTTGGCTGAAAAATTGGGGATTAAATCAGATTTACAAGCTAACTTGTCGTTGGCCTTAGGGACCAGTGAGGTAACTCCGGTGGAACTGGTTACTGCATACGTTCCATTTGCTAATGGAGGGATAGCCTACGAACCGCGAGTGATCAGACGAATCTTAGACAGTTATGGTAATGTATTATATGATAATCAACCACAGGAAGGTGTCCGGGTACTAGATTCCAAAGTAGCTTTTCTGGTCACTGATGCATTAAGAGGAGTACTTCGCAGTGGCGGTACCGCTGCTAATGTTGGTCACAAGATCAATCGCCCTGCTGCCGGAAAGACCGGGACTACAAATAAAAACCGTGATGCCTGGTTTGTAGGATACACTCCGGATCTGGTCGCCGGGGTTTATGTAGGTTATGACCAGAATGAACGGACTTTGCCAAGCGCAGCGAACCGGGTCGCTGCGCCGATTTGGGCTGATTTCATGGCTGCAGCTTTTAAGGGAAAACCGGTGAAGCAATTTCGGAAACCGGCTAACCTGACCAGCGCGATGATCTGTACCGAGTCAGGGATGCTTCCGGTGAAGGGTTGTCCAACCAGATCGGAACTTTTTATTAAAGGTACGGAGCCAGTTGATGAATGTGAAGAACATCTTCTGGTAGACCTAAAAGTATGTAGTGTTACCGGGAAATTACCAGGGCTACATTGTCGTCAGGTTCAACGCTCGATGATTTCTAAAGATGTACCAACTGAAACTTGTACGACTTGTGTTCCGCAATTAATCAAAGAAAATGAACGTCCGAAAGAAAGTAGCCCTAATGAAGAGAACGAAGGCCAGAAAAAAGGCGGGCTTAAAAATATCTTCCGGCGGATCTTTGGTAAGAAGAAGGATAAGAACGAGTAAGACAATTAAAATACTGGAAACGAAAAACAGTAGTTACTTGAGAAACTACTGTTTTTTTGGATGATTGGCTAAAGTTGCTATTATAACTAAATTCTATTAACGTCTTTTTAGAAACATTCCAAAATATTTTTCGTTGAAAACAATATTCACAATGGAACATTTTGAAAAAAGGATTGTCTAAATGAACGAAAGTATCATCAAAAAACAACTTAATGATTCTGATGATGACCGGCAACTGATCAGCCGTTTTATCGCTGGAGATATCAGGTCTTTTGATGAACTTGTTTTGAAGTATCAAGATCCGGTATACCGGTTGTGCCTGCAAATCTTGGGAAACAGTCATGATGCGGAGGATTGCGCCCAAGAAGTATTTATTAAAGTATATCATAACTTAAAAAGTTTTAAATTTGAGGCAAAATTTTCAACCTGGCTTTACCGGGTTGTAGTAAATACATGCAAAAATAAGAATAATTCGTTGGAATTCCGGTTGCGAAAGCTTTATTACTGGCTTGATAAACCTGAAGCTGGGATTGAAAATGCTTATTTACCGGAATTAAAAAGCAATATTGACAGTCCGGCGCAGGCTTTTGAACGTCAGGAAGTGACGCGAGCGATCTGTGAAGCAATTCAGTCTTTACCACTCGATCAAAAGACGTTAATTGTTTTATTTGATTTTGAAGGTAAGACCTATACCGAATTGGTTGCAATCACCGGTTATAAAATGGGAACCGTCAAATCAAAGCTTGCCAGAGCACGAGAAAAGCTCCGCAGTAAGCTTGAGGGGGTGATTGATTGAGTAAGTTAAAGTGTAGTGAATGCCAAGCGTTGGTCGTTGACTATATTAAAGATCAGATCGATAGTGTTGCCAAGCAAAATATTAGCCGTCATATTAATGAGTGTGAACAATGCCATTCTTACTGCCGGTTCATGCAGGTCTATTTGCAGAGTATAGCAGATATTGAAGCGCCGACAGCCCCAGCCGGGTTTTTAAATAAGGTGCATGGACGGTTGGAAAAGCAGAGATCAATACTTGTTCAATACTTTTTGCTATCAAAGCAGTTTATTCTAAAAGGGGCAGGGGTATTAACACTGGTTTTATGTTTAATCTTGTTATTAAATAACCAGCAACGTTTATCATCATTAGAAAAACAGAGTCCGCAACCGTTAGAAACGATTACCGATCTTAATCAGGATGCTTCTGAACAAGCGGTGGAGTCTGCACCAAATGTAAGCTTGTCACCAACTGCGGAGAGTTCAAAACCCAAAACAGTTCCAAAACCGGCTTTAACTATTGATACCAATAAAGTTCAGAATGAGTTAACATACAGATTAGTAGTTGGCACTGAGGCAGTTGCCAATAATGCACTTGAATCCCAAGCCAAACATCCGCTGCCCTTGATAAATAGGAGAATTAAGCAACCAGAGCCTGAAGCTGAAATAATGGAAGAGTCACTGTCTGGCGAGTCAGAAGTTGCAGCAGGTCGGTTACAATTTTTAAGCAATTCAATTGCAAAACAAGTTACTGTTTTTAAAGGGGAGATATTGGGTCAAAACGACCATGATGTGAATATAGTACGGATAAGGATTAAAATTCCTAAAGTTAACCTAAATAGTTTTTTGACTGAATTAAAAACTTTAGGAGAACTTCAAGGTGAGCTTATTGACCAAGGATCCATTGATAATGCAAGTGATTATCAAGTTTTAAATTTGGAGCTGCAAATCAACAGAACGTGATTTTTTTAGAGAAGATCTACCGATCTTCTTTTTTTATGACAGGATTAATCTTGCTTATTTTTTTGCTATTTGCAGGAATTTTAATTGTTACGACGAATTTTTTATAAAGCTTGCCACTTATGTCATCTATTGCTGAGAATGGATCGTTTTTTTCCAAAAAGAAAAAATACCTATCATCTAAACTTTTTTAAAAGTTTTTCCGATTATACAATTAGATGCTTGTTTGGTTGAGGATTTAATCGGATGAGGTGAGGTACATATGTGGCACAACCTATTGAATAGTCGAACCAGTTTAAAATTGGAAAAAGCAATGGACTATTCGGCATTACGGGGTCAATTATTATCGCATAATATTGCCAATGTAAATACGCCTAATTATAAACGTGTTGACCTTAATTTTGCAGCAATTTTAGATGAAAATGTCAATCAGACAACTCTTCCTTTGACTAAGACCCATCCTCGGCATTTAGCTGGATATCCTACAGGAATTAACAATCCTCCAATTATGACAGAAGCAGGTACAACATCCAGAATGGATGGCAATAATGTTGATGTCGAATATGAAATGGTCAAAATCGCAGAAAATTCAATGTTTTATCAAGCGTTAACTTCATCATGGAAACGGCAGATGTCGCGCTTGAAGATGGCTATTGAAGGGAGAGTTTGATGATGAACTTGTTTCGTAATTTTGATATTAGTGCAAGCGCTTTAACGGCTGAAAGGCTGCGAATGGATCTAATCTCTAATAATATTGCAAATGCACGGACAACCAGAACTGAGGAAGGTGGTCCATACCGGCGTCAAGTCCCGATCTTTGCAACAGTATTGGAAGATAAAATTAATGCGGCGGGTCAGGTTGTTAGAAATTATGCCGGAGTTAAAGTGGTCGGGATCAGAAATGACAATCGTCCTCCCCAAATAGTGTATGATCCGTCACATCCTGATGCTAATGAAGCCGGTTATGTTGCTTATCCCGATATTAATGTGGTAACTGAAATGGTCGATCTGATTGGAGCCAGTAGGGCATATGAGGCCAATATTACCGCTTTTAATGCGGCAAAAGACATGTTTCGGGCAGCCCTTGAACTTGGACGGGCATAGGAGGTAACTGTTAATGGATGTACGTTCGGTAATCCCAGTATCATTAACTAGACCAGAGAGTTTTTTAAATAATAAAACCGAGCCCAAAGTAACTACCGAGTCGTTTGAGAAAGTACTTGGCAGGGTCCTTAATGATGTTAACGAACTTCAGCTTCAATCAGCCGAGCTGAATGACAAGTTGGCATCCGGCCAATTGGAATATTTGCATCAGGCAACAGTTATTTCTGAAAAGGCAACTTTAGCGTTGCAACTGACAATTCAGGTTCGTAATAAAGTAGTTGAAGCGTACCAGGAAATTATGCGAACTCAATTCTGATCATTCTTAATTATAATATTCTACCTTCATTTTGGAGGCTAACCCCTTGAATGAATTAGTCGCTCAAGTTAAGAATTTATGGAATCAAATGGATACCACCCGGCGAATATTTGCTGCGGTGGTTCTACTGTTAGTTATTGTTACAATTATCTTGATGGCAGTCCGGATTGGTACTCCGAAGTATGAGTTGCTGTACGCGCGGTTGTCCGAGCAGGATCGGAGTGAAATTATTGTAAAATTGGAAGAGCTGAAAGTGCCATATCGCACTACCGCTGGTGGTGGTATCGAGGTTCCCAATGCTGTTTCAGTACGAGCCTCGTTACTGAAGGAAGGTATTCCTAATGGCGGTGTTGTGGGATGGGAGATCTTTGATCAAAGTTCATTCAGCGCTACTGATTTTAGCAATCAGATCAACCGGCAACGCGCCATTGCCGGCGAACTGACCCGTACCTTGCAACGGCTTGATGGGATTGTTGATGCCAAGATTTTATTGAATATTCCTGATCCCGGAGATTACCTCTTTAGTGATGATAAACCGGAGGGTACCGCTTCGGTGCAACTTCAGTTACGGTCGCAGGGAGTCTTATCACAATCGCAGGTTGAGGCAATTGCCAATCTGTTGGCCGCCAGTTGCGGAATCAAGCCGGAAAATGTAACGATTGTCGATAACTATGCCAATGATTTAACTGCAATGTTGCGTTCCAAACGGGGGAAAAAATTTGGAATGGGATCAGCTACCGAGCTTTTTGCTGCTCAAACTGAATATGAGTCCCAATTAGAGAAACGAATTGAAACTATGTTAGCCAAGGTCTTTGGTTTCAATAAGTCGGTAGTAAGAGTTAACGCCGAACTGGATTTGGACTATCAGGAGATCAAAAGTGAGAAATATGGTGATGTCGGTGTTCCCCGCAGTGAACAGGAACGCAGTGAAAAATACGAAGGTGCCGGTGGCGACGGTTATGGAGTCCCTGGTACGGATACGAATATTACCCAATATAAAGCTGATGATGACCAGGGAAACAGGTACCGGGCTGAAAAAGAAGAACGAATTGTTAATTATGAGATCAGTAAAGTAGAAGAATTTCGGATTAGTGCCCCTGGTAAAGTAAGAAGATTAGCGGTCGGTGTCTGGGTGGACGGCAATCTGCCTGATGATATCCGCCAAAAAGTAGCCAATACGGTTGGAGCTGCGGTAGGATTGTCAGAAAACCGGGGTGATCAACTGACAGTTGAAACAATTGAGTTTACTAAGCCAACAGCTTCGAGTGGTCAGAAATCAGAAATAGCAATTTCGTGGCAGACGGTTATTCAGTATCTAATGTTGGGATTATTT
>JAKPCT010000154.1 GCA_029553165.1 Bacillota bacterium | reverse complement strand
GCATTTAAACATTGGCTCTTTTAAGGCTTACATCGATTACCTTTTCAGCCGCGAAGGCTTTGATAGCGAGATTATCCATATGTTGGATGTAGTTAGCACCAACAAAACTGATTTTTTCCGTGAGCCAGCCCATTTTGAGTTTTTAACAACCGAATTACTTCCGGCGTATTACGGGGCAAATAAGTCGAGTATTTTTAAGGTTTGGAGTGCAGGCTGTTCAAGCGGTGAAGAACCCTACACCCTCGCCATGGTGCTTTTCGAGTTTGCTGAAACACACCCTGGCTTTAATTTTTCCATTTTTGCTACCGATATCTCTACCCGAATTCTTCAAACAGCAATTGATGCCATATACAAGGAGGAAAAAGTTGGGGCTATTCCACTAACCCTTAAGCGGAAATACATGCTTAGGAGCAAGGATAGAGCAAACCCAACCATCAAAATTGCCCCTCACGTTCGCTCCAAGGTAACCTTTGCTCGCTTAAACCTCATGGATTCCAGCTACGATACCAAGGACTTGTTCGATGTCGTTTTTTGCCGAAACGTACTTATTTACTTTGATAGGAACACACAGGAAGCCGTTATTAATAAACTGTGCCAACGTATTAAACCCAATGGCTACCTAATTTTGGGGCATTCCGAATCGATTTTAAACATGGATGTCCCGCTTAAACAGCTAAAACCTACTATTTACCGGAAAGTATAAAGCTTACTACTATGGCTAAAAAACCTGAAGAATTAACCGATAACGAACTGCTTGCTGAACTCCAGCGCAGGTTTGAACTTAACAAGAAAGCTCTCGATGAGCTAAAAGTTCTGAATGCTGAGTTGAAGCAGGTAAACAAGAAGTTGGAGGAATCCGAAGCCCTAAAATCGCACTTTATTTCAAACATCACCAATGAGATTATTAACCCCTTTACATCAATAATAGGACTTTCCAAGGCAATACTCTCAGTTGATAAGGAGAACTGGAAAAAGGTAATCTCCATGGTGGCCCTAATTCATTCCGAAGCATTCAACCTCGATTTTCAGCTCCGGAATATCTTTGTGGCTGCCAAGATTGAAGCTGGCGAAATACAACCCGAGATCATGCAGGTTGATGTTAACAACCTGCTCGAAAGTGTTATTGAGTCGTTCAAGTATGAACTTCGCAAGAAGAACCTAAAGGTTGAGTACTCCTTTAATACCAGCACCAATTTGGTTAATCCTAAAATTTTTAAAACTGATCCTGAAAAGCTCAAGCTGATCATAGCAAATTTGCTCAGCAATGCAGTAAACTTTAGCTTTGAGGGTGGCATAATTGAAATAATTACCAGTAGAGGCGTTAACAAGCTAACGATTTGTGTTAGGGATCATGGCATTGGTATCTCTCAGGAAAACCACAAAATTATTTTTGATAGGTTTAAAAGGCTCGACACAGGAATAAATTCATTGAACCGAGGGCATGGTTTAGGACTATCGGTAAATAGGGCTATTATTGATATGCTCAATGGTAGCATTGAAATTGAGAGCGAACTTGGCAAAGGCGCTTGCTTCACAATTTCAATACCCGAGCCCAATGTTGACGTTGACGATTTAGCCACCGATGCTAACGAGATGTTTTTTGATCAGGATGCAGAAATTTTTTAAAGCCGGTTGATGGACCACCTTAAGTCACATTACCTATACCCTGCATCGCTATTTGCCGATAAGGAGCCTCATGTTGTTACCACAATTCTGGGCTCATGTGTGGCAGTATGCCTTTACGATTCGGTATTAAATCAAGGTGGAATTAATCATTACATGTTGCCATTGTGGAATGGACAGGGGCTTGCAAGCCCAAGGTATGGTAACATTGCCATTGAACGATTGATTGAAAGAATGATTTCACTTGGCTCAAAAAAGGAAAACCTTAA
>JAKPCT010000094.1 GCA_029553165.1 Bacillota bacterium | reverse complement strand
TATTGTCCGCACGCATTCGTTTACGGAGGCTTTGCTGCAGCTCTGGCTCAGGGTTCAGCTTAATATTAATTAACTGGGGACCGGGACCTGTTCCCGGCCCCTTTTTAAAAAAAAGATTATGCCGATAGGATCGTTTGCAATATTGCCGATAATCATAAATGAATTGATAGTTGTGAATTGCTTTCAGTTTGTATCTTTGAAATATTGAGCACAACTTAAATTAACTGATATGAATTTACTTGCGATGGTACATGGCTTCCCTCCGATGCACAACGCCGGTGCAGAGTGGATGCTTTTTGATCTGTTAAAAAAATTGACAGAGAAAGGTCATAAATGTAAGGTAATGATTCCCATAACAGGGCTTAAAGATTATAATTATCAGGGCATTGAGGTTGTGGGAGATAATGATGTCGAGGTCGTTAAAAAAGAAATTGCATGGTGTGATATAATTATATCGCATCTGGATCGTTACGGCAAGGCCCTAAATAGGGCTGAGTTCTTTGGGAAGCCTTACGTTCTTCTGGTTCATAACACGCACCGTTATGCCGGGATTGCTGAAAAGCACAAATCAGAAAAACGTGACAGATGGATTTATGTTGTGTATAATTCTGAATATACAAGAGAAGCATTACGTTATCCGAACCCTTCAATAGTTGTGCATCCTTTCGTCGACCCCGATAGGGTCAAGGCTAAGAAGAAAGAAAGGAAAAAATATGTGACACTGATAAATCTATGGGAGGGCAAAGGCGGTAAAGTGTTACAGCAATTGGCAAAAGAGATGCCGGAAGTGGATTTTTTGGGTGTTAAGGGAGGCTATGGACGTCAGGAGATTGACGAGAAAATTAAAAATATAAAGTATGTTGAGAACACTCCTGACATTGCAAGTGTATATGCAAAGACAAAAGTTTTAATTATGCCTTCAGCTTATGAAAGTTTTGGGAGAACCGCACTTGAAGCAATGATTAACGGAATTCCTGTTGTGGCAACGCCGACAAAGGGGCTGATAGAAAATCTTGGAGAGGCAGGAATTTATGTTGACATTGAAAATGTTGAAGGATGGAAGCAGGCGATTAAAAAATTACTTGAGGACAAAGATTATTACAATGAGATTTCGGACAAGTGTTTAAAAAGGGCAAAGGAACACGAGGTAAAATTTCTAAAAGAGATTGATGAACTTGAATTATTTTTACTTGATGCAATTAATAAAAAACTATAAAGCTATGGCAACGAAGAAGAAAGTTATAAAAAAGGTTAAGCCTGCCAGAGAAAAAAAAGAAATTAAAAGTGAGCAGGTTAAGGAAAAGAAGGAAATTTCTACACCAGTGCCTGTTCCTGAAGGTTACATTTATGCAAAGTTTTTGCAGGATTATGGAAATTACAAAGCAGGCGACTGTGCGATAATAATAGAAAGAAGATATAAGTCACTTAAAAATGATGGAGTAGTGAAATGAGAACTTGGGTAAAAACGGATGTGTCGAGCGAGCCGGTTACTGTTGCGGAGGTCAAGAATTTTTGTAAGATCAACACTTCGAGTGATGACACTCTGATAGCAACACTCATAACTGCTTGCCGTAAATCTCTGGAGAGTTACACAGGGAAGGCACTGGCTTCACAGGTAGTATATACTTCATTAACGATTGAAGAATTGAATAGGAGAATAGCAGAAAATCTTGAAGGAGGATTTAAACTGCCTTTGCAACCTGTTTCGTCAATTGACAGTGTTAAAATAATTGATTATGAAGGAACTGAAACTGAGTTGACAGCAGGAACTGATTATTATGTCTGGGGCTTGCCATGGGGAAGGATTATTTTTCAAAACATCGGAGGAAGTAAAAAAGTTAATGTTGTAGTGGAATACACGGTCGGTTATGGTGCAACGGGTTGTCCTTCCCTTCCTGCGGACTTGAAAGTTGCGTTGCTTCGTGAGATTCTTGATGCTTATGACAAAAGGGAAAATATTACAGATGAGAATTGGACCGAAATATCGGGCGGC
>JAKPCT010000149.1 GCA_029553165.1 Bacillota bacterium | reverse complement strand
AATAATACCATTGATCATCTTGGTGCTGACTAATTTGATTGTTTTGTTATGATACCAGTCGTCCAGTCCACCACCGGCATAATTGAGCAGGTTGATCTTCATACTTCTTGCTTTTTGGATTACGCTGCTCCAGATTTCATTTTCATAACCGTCTAAAAAAAGATTTGTCCCCAGGATTCCGATAGTTGGATGGGATTTACTGTTCAAGTTCAATCTCTCCTAAATTATTTGAAATAACAGATAAGTACATAATATATATCGGCAAAATTAATATAGTTTATTATGGCAAGTAAAGTTGGATTACGGATCTGGATGGCTATAGTAAAAGTCGAGGATTATGCCAATCGCTTAATAATAGTAGAGAGAACCATTGGAAGTTTGAACCGTCAGCTTCGATGACTTATGCAGGTTTGTTTCTTTGACCAAAATAATCAAAGCTGATCAACATCAATTAAGGTTGTTAATATTATAGTCCGAACCAAATCAGTAATTATGCCGTTGAAGGATAATGGTTTATACCAAAATAGTTGTTCTTGATAACTTGAAAAATATCGATCAGTTGAAAAAACAATCAGTTTGACAATATTTGATCCAATACTGAAGAATCATTTCTTAGGTAAAACGATAGTAAACGTTGCTCCCTTACCAACACCTTCGCTGTCTACGGAGATACTGCCGCCAATCTCTGTTAAATAATTGGCGCAGGTGTGAAGGCCAAATCCATGGTCATTTTTTTTGGTGGTAAATCCATATGTGAAAAGTTTAGTAACAGTTTCAGGGCTAATACCATGGCCGGTATCTTTGATTTTAATAACCGGTTTTTCTTCCTCGTCAAGAAACAATTCTAATGTTAAGACTCTTTCATCCGCGGGAGTATTTTCCATTGCTTCAATTGCATTTTTAATAATATTTACTAAAATGTGAGTCAGTTTGGTCTTTTGGACAAGGTAAGAGTCGAGTTTTGCATAATTCTTTATGACCTGGATGTTATACTTAATAATGCTGGCTGTTTCAATTTTTAAGGCAGTATCAATCAGCTCCGCTAGATCAACTTTAAGTTCCAGTACGGTATCAAAATTATTACGGGCATGATCTTGCAAATTTTGAATGATTTCATCAATTAGATTGATGCGGTCTTTTAATTCCAGGATCTCACTGGTTATTTTGGACTGATCTGACTTTAAGCTTTGTCCGATACTATTGTAGTATTTAGGAAGATGGGTTGCTGATTTGTCAGAGGTAAAATACTCGGCCAAATTATCTTGATGAGCAATAAATAATTCATTTGCTTTCAATAAACCATCAACTTTAGTATTTTTGATAATATTGTAGATTTCTTCAGCAGAGATATTGATACTGTTAAGTAAATTGCCAATATTATGCATCACTCCAATGGCGATTTCAGCCATGCCGGCCTGATGAGCAGTTTCTAACATCTGTTGCTGAATTTCCTTTAACTGTTGAGTCCGTTTTTCAACTTTCTCTTCAAGATTTTGTGTGTATTTGGCAATTTCACAGGTTATCAGGATTAATTTAATCGCATTATTAATCAGAATGAAAAAGACATTGTTGTTAAAAACATCAAGATTAGTTAATTCATAAAGCGCATAACCAATTTGCAAAATCGGTAAAATGAAATAGGAGAAACCCGATTCCCCCTGGCAAAATTCGCCGGGGATTAAATTTTGGGCTAAAAAGGCTTCATCATTCTTATGCAGCTTAATATTGGTACTGTTATTAAAATAAGAATTAATCTTTGCTAATGTGGGGTTGTTTTCATCATAAAGTGCGAGAAAAAAACTGTTGATATTCATCTGCTGAAAATTAGGCGCCAGATCTGCTAAGGGTATTAGTTTATCGATTTCTGAACCTTCAAAGCGAAAATTGATTGCCCAATAGATGCGGTGAATTATGTTGAAGTTGGTTTCAAGCCTGTTATAACGTGAGTTTAGAAATTCATCCGATATTAGCCCAATAATCTTATAAGCTGTTTTTGTAAGTTCGTAAATTTGATTTTGATATTGATCATAATTAGGATGTTTTTTATAACTTTCTTCTAACAGATCAATCGTTTTAATCCAAGGTGTTGCCGAAAGGCCATTTTGCAATCCCAAATTAACATATTCATGTAATATTGCCTCAAAATCATTGGTACTGTTTTTAAGTGAACGATTAAAGGCATCAACAAATTCCCAAGACCATTTCAGGGAAGGATCCAGATTTAACATTTCTGCAATTTCCGGAATTTTCTCTTCTAGGGCATTAATTGTGTTATTCAAAAATGAACTGTCCGGATCTAGAGTTTGCGTCAAATTTAGTTCAATAATATTATTATGAGTTCCGCAACCACAGGAATGTCTTATGATTAGCTGAGGTTTTAAATAAATATTTGTGGGGAACGATTCGCCGTTGACCAGCGCGGCAATTGTCGTAATTGCCGTTTCGCCAAAAGAAACAAACGGCTGACTCATTGTAGTTAATGATGGTTTTACAGTCCGGGCATAAAGGGTATCATCAAAACCGGTTACCGCAATTTCCTCGGGGACGCGATAACCTCTGCATTGTAGCTCCATAAGTGCGTAAGTTGCCATCAAATCATTTGCGGCGACGATCGCTTCAGGAGTAATCTTACGTTCATCAAGGAAAACACTGATCGCTTGACTGCCGGTATCGCCCCAAAAATTGCCATGAAAAACATAATCAGGATCATAAGGGATTTGGTTTTCTGATAAGGCTTCCAGATAAGCCTGTAATCTTAATTGCGCTTCAGCATTGTTAGGAGGCCCTCCGATATAAGCAATCCGCCGGTAATGATGAACATTGATTAAATGGTCCATTATTTGATGGATGCCATTTTTATTATCCAGCAATAAGTTTACGGTTCCGGCTGTTCTT
>JAKPCT010000137.1 GCA_029553165.1 Bacillota bacterium | reverse complement strand
TTGCCACATCAAAATGCCAGGCCGATTGAGGCCCATGCCCGATTATTTAATTATCCTGACAAAAGCATTACCAAATCAGTAGATGATATTCCCAAGCTAGGTATTAAAACGGTTTTTTGTTCCAATTCATTTGCGGCTTATCGTCGACAAGCATTAATGGAAGTTGGGGGATTTCCTAACAATATAATTTTTGGTGAGGATACTTATGTTGCGGCTAAAATGGTCCTTGCCGGATGGAAAGTTGCTTATTGCGCTGAGGCAAAGGTTTATCATTCGCACCATTATTCTTATGTTAGTGAATTCCGGCGTTATTTTGACATTGGTGTTTTGCATAACCGCGAAAACTGGATTCAACAACACTTTGGAACAGCAGGCGGAGAAGGAAAAAGGTTTGTTATTTCAGAAATTAAATACCTCTTACGGAAGGCTTTTTGGTTAATTCCTTCAGCTTTGCTACGTTCTTTTTTAAAATTAACTGCTTATAAATTAGGGAAGATGGAGAAGCATATTCCTTCGAAAATAAAAAAACATCTAAGTATGAACCGTAATTACTGGAACAATAATTAGAGATGGGTTGAGGTGTGAAGATGGCGATAAAAACTAAAGGAATTATTCTCGCTGGAGGTTCGGGGACCAGGCTTTATCCATTAACAATGGTGACCAGTAAACAGTTGCTCCCAATTTACGACAAACCGATGATCTACTACCCGCTTTCGGTTTTAATGTTAGCAGGGATTCGGGAGATTTTAATAATTTCTACCCCTGATGACCTTAATAATTTTAAAAGACTATTGGGTGACGGCAGTCAGTTTGGAATTGAATTAAGTTATGCCGTACAACCATCGCCGGATGGTTTAGCCCAGGCGTTTATTATTGGCGAAGAGTTTATTGCCGGTAATAACTGCGCAATGATTCTGGGGGATAACATCTTTTATGGGAATGGTTTGAGCAAACTGTTAGGCGAAGCAGTGGCTAATCAAGGAAGAGCAACCGTCTTTGGGTATTATGTAAATGATCCGGAGCGTTTTGGGGTTGTTGAATTCGATGAGAATGGTAAGGTACTGTCAATTGAAGAAAAACCAAAACAACCGAAGTCAAACTATGCGGTTACCGGGCTCTATTTTTATGATAACCGAGTTGCTCAATATGCTAAATCTTTAAAACCAAGCCACCGGGGTGAACTGGAGATCACCGATTTAAACCGTGTCTACCTTGAACAGGGAGACTTGGATGTTAAATTATTAGGCCGTGGTTTTGCCTGGTTGGATACGGGAACAGTTGACAGTCTGTTAGATGCGGCGGAATTTGTGAAGACCATTGAAAAAAGACAGGGTATCAAGATTTCCGCGCCGGAAGAGATTGCGTATACCCAAGGATGGATTGATAACAAAATGTTAGTGGAGATTGCCAGCCGTTATGGTAATTCTCCGTATGGTTTACACCTGAAAAAAGTTGCTGAAAACCGAATCAGATATCTGTTATAATTAGGTAGGTTGGCTTTATGATTAATAGTTGAATGAGAAAAAGGAGTAATTATGAAAGTTATCCCAACATCCATCAACGATGTTTATGTCATTGAGCCCCAGGTCTTTGGGGATAAACGGGGCTGGTTTATGGAAACCTATTCAAAGTTAAAGCTGGAGCAGTTCAAGATTGACGTTGACTTTGTCCAGGATAATCATTCGTTTTCGTTGTGCAAAGGGACACTCCGGGGGTTGCATTTTCAGAAGAACCCCAAGTCACAAAGTAAATTGGTGCGTTGTACCCGTGGGGCCATTTTTGATGTAGCCGTGGATCTGCGGCAAGGATCGCCCACTTATCGAATGTGGGTCGGAATCGAACTGTCAGCGGAGAATAAACGGCAGCTGTTTATTCCTAAGGGGTTTGCTCACGGGTTTGTGACTCTGGTTGATAATGTTGAAGTCCAATATAAAGTGGATGAATATTATGCTCCTGAATGTGATCGCAGTATCCGGTATGATGACCCTGATATTGGGATCGATTGGGGGATCAAAGATCCGGTGCTTTCAGAGAAAGATTTGACTGCCCCCTTATTAAAAGACAGTGATCATAATTTCATTTATTTGCAGGAGGGTTAATAATGAAGATTCTAGTTACAGGCGGCGCCGGTTTTATCGGAAGTAATCTTTTATATTATTTAAGTGAAGTTTATCCTGATTATACTCTGATCAACTTGGACAAGCTTACATATGCCGGTAATTTGGAGAACCTTCGCGGTTTGGAGCAGAATGCCAATTATCGTTTTGTCAAAGGAGATATTACTGACAGAGAGTTGGTCGAATCGATCTTTGCGGAAGGGCTTGACGGAGTGATTCATTTAGCGGCGGAGTCACATGTGGATCGAAGTATTGAACAACCTGATATTTTTGTTACCACTAATATTTTAGGAACCCAGGTTTTATTGGATCTGACCCGCAAGTATAATGTGAAACGGTATTTACAGATTTCAACTGATGAAGTTTATGGCAGTCTCGGTGCTACCGGTTATTTTACCGAAGAGACTCCGCTGGCTCCAAACAGTCCTTATTCGGCCAGTAAAGCGAGTGCGGATTTACTAGTAAGGGCAGCTTATCATACTTTTAATTTACCGGTAATGATTACCCGTTGCTCCAATAATTATGGGCCGTATCAATTTCCGGAGAAACTGATTCCGTTGATGATCTCCAATGCCCTTGAGGGGAAGGAGCTTCCGGTTTATGGAGACGGGCTCAATGTCCGTGATTGGCTGCATGTAAGGGACCATTGC
Organism: Bacillota bacterium; assembly: GCA_029553165.1. Taxonomy (GTDB): domain Bacteria; phylum Bacillota; class UBA4882; order UBA8346; family UBA8346; genus JAKPCT01. Next base: position 37,171 of record JAKPCT010000137.1, on the reverse strand, counting down.
CGGGCAATTGATCTGGTCTTTCATCAAGGTACCCCGGGCGAAGTCTACAATGTTGGGGGAAATAACGAAAAGGCCAATATTGAAATTGTCGAGTTAATCTTAAAAGAACTTGGCAAACCCAAAAGTTTAATTAAATATGTTAAAGACCGTCCCGGGCATGATCGGCGTTATGCCATTGATGCGTCCAACATTAAGCAAAAGCTGGGTTGGGAACCGCAAATCGCATTTGAAGATGGGATTAGGGAAACCATCACCTGGTATCTGGAAAACCGCGAGTGGTGGGAGAGGATTAAGTCGGGTGAATACCAGAGTTATTATCAGAGAATGTATGGCAACAGATGAACATAGGAGATAGACAATGAAAATAATGGTAACAGGGGCAAAAGGCCAGTTGGGCCGCGATGTTATGATCCAGTTAGCCACTACCGGTCATCAATATCAAGGGGTAGATCAGGATGACTTTGACCTTACCGATCAGGCGGCGGTTTTTGATTATGTAAATAATTATCGTCCGGAGATTGTTATTCATTGTGCTGCTTACACAGCCGTTGATAAAGCCGAAACCGAAAAAGAACGATGTTATGCGGTCAATGTCAACGGAACTGCTTACTTGGCCCAGGCGTGTCAAACAATTAACGCCAAATTACTCTATATCAGTTCGGACTATGTTTTTGACGGGAGCGGTGATACTCCATTTGAGATCGACAGTCAACCGGCGCCAATTAATTATTATGGTCTGACAAAGTATCAGGGGGAATTAGAAGTTCAAAAGCATCTGGACCGGTTCTTTATTGTCAGGGCATCGTGGATCTTTGGCAATCATGGTCATAACTTTGTGAAGACGATTCTTAACTTAGCCAAAAAACAACCGGAGATTAGAGTTGTTAATGACCAAGTTGGTTCACCTACTTATGCCTATGATTTGGCAAAGTTGATCCTGGATCTGGTGGTAACCGATAAGTATGGAATCTACCATGTGACGAACGAAGGTTTTTGCAGTTGGTATCAGTTTGCAACAGAGATCATTAATTTATCAGGTTGTCCTACTAAAATAATCCCAATTACTTCGCAGGATTATCCTACACCGGCCGTTCGTCCGAAAAATTCACGACTGTCAAAGAATAGTCTAATACAAGCCGGGTTTAGTCTTTTACCCCATTACCGGGATGCACTGACTCGATATCTGAAACAAGAGGTTTCAAAAAACAGCTGATCTCGATTATTTAGAGAAGATTTTATGAAGAAGCTCACTCAATTGAAAAGAGAAGAGCTTTTTTTATTTTGATAAGATAAATAAAACATAATGGATTAAAACCTTAAAGATCTTAATAGAATTTAATATCTATTCTGATCTTTTGAGGTGTTTCTTTGAAAAAGATTATGATCATCTTTGGTACCCGTCCGGAAGCGATCAAAATGGCTCCCCTGATAAAAATATTTCGTAAAAATAAAAAGGTAGAGATTAAAATCATTGTTACCGCACAACATCGGGAAATGCTTGATCAAATATTAACCTTATTTAAGATTCAACCTGATTATGATTTAGATATAATGCGCTCGGGACAGAGCTTAACTACAATAACAACCAAAATTTTATTAGGTATTGAAGAAATCTTGAGAATTGAAAAACCGGATTTAGTGCTTGTTCATGGTGATACTTCCACGACTTTTGCATGTAGTTTTGCGGCGTTTTATCAGCAAATCCCAATCGGACATGTTGAAGCAGGGTTACGTACCTTTAATAAATATTCACCTTTTCCTGAGGAGATCAATCGCAGGCTAACTGCTTGTTTGTCTGATCTGCATTTTGCCCCAACTGAGACAGCGAAACAAAATTTAATCCAGGAAGGAATTAACCCTCAAAATATTTATGTAACAGGAAATACAGTCATCGATGCCCTTTATGATACTGTAAATAACAACTATCAGTTTAAGGATGCACTATTAAATCAACTCTTTGATAGTCAGCAAAAGATCATCTTATTAACTACTCATCGTCGTGAAAATCTTGGTAAACCAATGGAATCAATCTTCTTAGCCATTCGCGACATTCTGATTGCAAATGAGGACGTTAGGGTCTTATTTCCAATCCATTATAATCCCCTGATTAGGAATTTGGCTAAAACGATATTTGAAGATTTAGAAGGTATTTATATTATTGAACCGCTTGATTACGAACCGTTTGTGAATGTTATGAGTAAATGTTTTTTAGTTTTAACTGATTCCGGAGGAATTCAAGAAGAGGCACCTGCTTTAGGGAAGCCTGTATTAGTACTTAGAGATACAACGGAGCGTCCTGAAGCGATTCAGGCAGGAACTGTCAAGCTGGTTGGAATTAATCCGGATTCTATTGTAACTGAAACTAATTATCTTTTACATAATCATAGAGCATATATTAAAATGGCAAATGCAATAAATCCGTATGGGGACGGGAAAGCTTCACAACGGATCTACGATCTGGTTTTAAAGTATTTAGGTGTTCAATGAAAACTGATTATACAAACAAGGATTTAGGAAAACTCCAGCGAATTTACCTAACTACGGAACGGAGGTAATTTAATGCTGAATATTTTAATAATGGCTGGGGGGCGGGGTGAACGGTTCTGGCCAAAGAGTCGAATCAATCATCCGAAACAACTGCTTGATCTGACCGGTAACGGAAGTATGATTCAGGAGACTGTTCGAAGAGTTGCCGGGATTGTTCCCAGTGAGAATATCTATTTTATTACTAACCAGCTGTATGCCGGTCCAATTAAAGAACAGCTTCCGGAGATTCCGGAGCAAAATATCATCCTGGAGCCGGAAGGTCGTAATACTGCTCCGTGTATTGGTTTGGCCTCTTTGTTTATTGAAGCGGCTGATCCCGATGGGGTCACTGTTGTTTTGGCGGCTGATCATATTATTAAAAATACTACCGAATTTTGTAACACACTTTTTACCGGCGCTGCTGTTGCTGAAAGTACCGGGGGGATCGTCACTTTAGGAATTAAACCGGATCGTCCTGAGACCGGATATGGATATATTAAAATGGGTCAGGAGTTTGCAGAAAAACCTGGAGTTTATCATGTTGAACGGTTTACCGAGAAACCAAATTTGGAGACTGCCAGTGAATTTTTAGCAAGTGGCCGTTATCTTTGGAACAGTGGGATGTTTATTTGGAAAACGGCTACAATACGGCAGTTGTTTGCTGAATATATGCCTGATTTACATCAGGGTTTGGAGATTATTAAGACAGCGATTGGTCAGAAAAATTACAACGAAATTTTAGCGGAACAGTACCAAAAATTTGAGAAGATTTCGATTGATTATGGGATTATGGAGCGGGCGCCTGAAGTGTATGTGATCCCGGTCGATATCGGTTGGGATGATGTCGGGAGTTGGACTTCATTGGACCGGGTGAGGGCTCATGACCGGGATGGCAATGTCGTGAATAGCAGTAATTATTTGATGATTGATTCCCAGGATTGTATCTTTGAGGTGACTAATAATAAATTGGTGGCGGCAATTGGAGTACACGATCTGATCTTGGTTGAGACTGATGATGCCATTCTTATCTGCCCCAAAGAACGTGCCCAGGATGTTAAACTGGTTTTAGAAAAGCTGAAAGATGATCACAAAAATTATTTATAACAAAGCAGAAAAATGATTGACCTTCATACTCATATAATCCCAGGGATTGATGATGGCGCTCCGGACCCGGCAACCGCATTGGCGATGTTAAAGATGGCTGCAGCCGATGGCAGTACCGGGCTGGTTGCAACACCACATGTAATCGAAGCGGAATGGGTACCGGACTGGGATGAGATTGTTAACTGTTGTCAAAGACTAAACCAAGATGCCAGGCATGCTGGAATTAATGTCACTCTCTATCCTGGTGCGGAAGTTATGATTAATATGGATTTGCTTAAGCGGATTGAGCATCCGGGGATATATTGTATTAATGGTGGCAGCTATATGTTGCTTGAACTACCGGCTTTAGAGATCCCTGGTTTTACGGAAGAGTTTCTATTTAAACTTCAGACTAAGGGGATAACACCGATTATCGCTCATCCGGAGCGGAATTTGGCACTCCAAAAAAATCTGAAGCTCTTAAACCGCTGGCTTGAAAGAGGGATCTTAATTCAACTCAATGCTTCCAGTATCAATGGCCAGTTTGGCAAGGAGGTTGTCAATACGGCAACAAAGCTGTTAACCAGCGGAATGGTCCATTGTCTGGGTTCGGATGCGCATGGGGTCGAATCCCGGCGACCATTACTTAGCGCTGCAGTAAGGAGAATAACGAAGCTTATCGGGGCAGAAGCTGCCACCCAAATAGCTGAAATTAACCCTAACCGGATCCTGCAGAGTCATAAGATTGAGCAAGTTAATATTCGAACACAGCAGCACTGGTGGACGTTTTGGAGATAGATTGTAATTATGAATTTGAAATCAAAATTTAAGAACTAAAATAATAATTTAAAGAATACTAATAATCAATAAAATATTAATGAGGTTGTTTTAGCTAATGACTAAAAAGTTGATTATTAGTATTTTTTTAGGGCTCTTTTTTTTAGGTGTTTTGCAGGTTGGTGCAAGAGGTGAAGCTAGCTTAAATTCCGCCAATCTTCCGCTTGACAGCCTTTATTATCTTTATCTTGAAAAGCTGACCGGTTTGGGTTTTTTGCGTGTTACTCCAGGGGCTAAACCTTATACCCGGATGCAGATCGCAAAATGGATTTTAGATGTTAAAGCAGCAATAGTTGATTCTGAACGCGAACTTTCACCCTATGTCCAAACATTGATCGCGGAATTAGAAACCGAGTTTTCCAAAGAGCTGGCAATCATCCAGGGAGCAGAAGAGAAAAATCAGATTGAATTCCGTCGGTTAGCTTGGTCGACTGCTTACTATGATGGGCAGACATTGTCACAGAGTTATACCAAATCATCCTATCAACCTCTAAATATTAATAACAATGGTGACCAACTTGCTCTAAAATTCAATTCCAGAGTATCGTTCAACCTTGAGGGAGAGATCAATGATCTGCTGTTGGTATCATTGACGCCGGAGTTGAGTTACAATGAGGAGGATCAGTATCAATTAAATCTGGAATCCGGTTATTTCAAAACCGGTTTTAGTAACCTTTCGCTTCAGTTTGGTAAAGAATCCATGTGGTGGGGGCATGGCAGACGGGGTAGTTTGATTTTAAGTAATAACAGTCGTCCGCAACTGATGATGAAAATAGCGAACCTTGAACCATTTAGATTGAATGGTTGGTTTAGTTTATTGAATGAGATGAATACTACCTTTTTTATCAGTGAACCGGATCGTTATCGGAATGATGTTGCGGAAACGTCTTTCATCGGTGGCAGGTTTGATTTTTCGCCAACTAAAGATCTCACGTTTGCGGTAGTGTTAACTTCGATCGTCGGCGGTAAAGGACGTTCGGTTGGCTGGGACGATCTTGACGATTTTCTGTTGGGGAGGAATGCCGGTACCACTGATGCTGAAAGATGGGATTCAATTGCCGGGTTTGATTTTGCATGGCGGCTTCCCAAGATAAATAACTTAATCTTGTATGGGGAAATCTATGGAGAAGACCAGGCCGGATCGCTTCCGCCGTTACCTTCAAAAATAGCCGGAGTCTGGGGTATCTATTTTCCAAGATTAAGTGTTGATGGTAGTTGGGATCTGCTGGTTGAAGGAGCAACAACATCCGATGCCTGGTATCGTCACTGGGTATATACTGATGGCTATGTCTTTCGGGATCAAATTATCGGTGATGCAATGGGGTGCGATTCCGGACGCTGGTTACTCCGGCTCAATCATTATTGGACTGATGGGACACAGGTGGCGTTCAATTATGAATCATTAGTAATGAATCGTAGTGCTGCTGACTCCAAAACGCTGCATTCGCTGTGGATAACCGGTAGAACTAAGATTTGTCCGGATGTTGCATTAATTTCAACAATTGGATGGTCGGTAACCAAACAATCAGAAGATTCTAAATCAGATTATTTATTGGAGTTAATCTTGGCAAAGCTATTTTGAATATCTGTAAATAAGGAGAATTCAGTAATGATAAAACAAGAGCTCTTAACACTCTGAAGAGGTTTTTAATTTCAGTATTTTAATTTTAGTAATCAGTTTAAGTATTATTACTGGTTTAATTAATAAGGAAATTATGGTATTGTTATATTGTTAAATCAGTAACATAATCGGAAAGGCATATAAATAAACCCTTCTAAAATGACCTGTATCAATAGACTGAAAATCAGTTTTCTTTCGTTAACGATTGCTGCGATTATCATATTCATTTTGTATACTTCAATGGAACCAAGTTGGGGTGGCGGTTACTGGGAACAATTCTTGATCAATAAGTTTCGGCTTATACCAGAATCAGCTCATTACTTAATCTTGTTCATTCGCAAGACAATCCATTTTTTAGGGTATGGCCTTTTTGGAATCCTCTTTTGGTATTACTATTATCTGTGGGGATTTCGGGAGAGAAGTATTTTGCTCTCCTGGTTCAGTATTTTGGCAGTTGCGGGCTTAGATGAGTATGTCCAGTCACAAAGTGGCTTTCGTAGCGGAAGCCTTTTGGATGTATTATTGGACCTATGTGGCGCAATTAGCATTAGTTTGGCTGTAAATCAGCTACTGATAAAAAAGCTGGCTAAAAACCAAAAATAGTAGCAAACGGAGCAGATTGGATGCATGCATTAGTAACCGGCGGGGCCGGATTTATTGGAAGTAGTTTAGTGGACAGGTTGTTGGCTGAAGGGTGGTTAGTAACGGTTATTGATAACTTTGACCCGTACTATGATCCGGAAATTAAAGAAGCCAACATCAAAGAGCATATTAACAATCCAGATTACCGTCTCTACCGATTAGACATCTGTAATTATCACGAGTTACTGCAAAAAGCAGGTTTAACAGCGTATGATGTGATAATTCATTTGGCAGCCAGGGCCGGAGTACGTCCCAGTATTGAAGATCCCTTGACTTACCAACAGGTTAATGTGCAGGGGACCCAAAATCTGTTGGAGTTAGCTAAAGAGACTGGATGTAAGCAGTTTGTCTTTGCTTCATCGTCAAGTGTCTATGGGGTTAATCCCAATGTTCCCTGGAAGGAGACGGATCATGTACTGTTACCGATCAGTCCCTATGCAAGCACCAAAGTGAGCGGGGAGCTATTGGGGCATGTTTATTCACACTTATATGGAATCCGTTTTATCGGGTTAAGATTTTTTACGGTTTATGGTCCGCGGCAACGTCCGGATCTGGCGATCAGTAAGTTTGCCAAACTGATGTTAGCCGGGGAGGCCATTCCCTTTTACGGTAACGGGGATACTTACCGTGATTATACCTTTATCAGTGATATTATTGATGGAATCATTGCGGCAATTAATTATCGGGCAACCAACTTTGAAGTGATTAATTTAGGTAATAATCAGACAATCTCGTTGCAAGAGATGGTAACTGCGCTTGAGGCAGAATTAAAAATAAAGGCCAAATTAAGTTACTTACCACCGCAACTTGGTGACGTGCCAAAGACTTGGGCCGATCTGAACAAGGCTGCCCGGTTATTAAACTACCATCCCAAAATAAAGTTTGATGAAGGGATTAAAAGGTATGTTGATTGGTTAAAGAAGAATAGAATTGGGGGTTGAAGAGATGAAGATTACAGTTATTGGTTCCGGTTATGTCGGATTGGTAACTGCCGCTTGTTTGGCCGATTTTGGTCATTTTATTACTTGTGTTGATAAAGAACAGTCAAAGATTGAAAATTTGAAGCAGGGTATCATCCCAATCTATGAACCGGGGCTGGAAGATTTAGTTTTACGTGGTTTTAATGAAGGCCGTTTGACGTTTACTACTGATATTGGTGAAGGAGTCAATAACTCCACCGTTATTTTTATCGCAGTCGGGACGCCTTCGCTTCCGGATGGGTCGGCTGATTTGAGTCAGGTTGAAGCGGTTGCGGCAGAAGTTGCCGGTTTTATGAAGGACTATAAAGTGATTGTCAATAAGTCGACAGTACCGGTTGGTACGGCTAAACGGGTTACCGAGATTGTTAAGCAGCATTTGCGGGGGTCGATTGAGTTTGATGTTGTAAGTAATCCGGAGTTTTTACGCGAGGGAAGCGCCATTGGAGATTTTATGCGCCCGGACCGGGTTATTATCGGAACCCGTACGGAGAAAGCCGAAACATTAATGAAAGAAGTTTATCGTACCTTGTATCTGATCGACACTCCCTTTGTTTTGACCAATCCAGAGACTGCGGAGTTGATTAAATATGCTTCCAATGCCTTTTTAGCAACTAAGATTACTTTTATTAATGAATTGGCTAATTTATGTGAAGCTGTTGGTGGGGATGTTCAGGTTGTGGCTAAAGGGATTGGGCTTGATGGCCGGATCGGGTTGAAGTTTTTACATGCGGGCCCGGGTTATGGAGGTTCCTGTTTCCCAAAAGATACCAGAGCACTTGTCCATATTGCCAAGCAGCATGGTGAGCGGGTATCGTTAGTTGAGACAGTGGTAACGGCCAATGAAAATCAAAAGCAGCGGATGGTTTCCAAGATCAAAAAAGTTCTGGGGGAACTTAACGGTAAAACGATTGCGATTTTGGGTCTGGCTTTCAAACCTAATACTGATGATATGCGGGAAGCACCTTCAATTACGATTATCGAAGGCTTGCTTCAAGCAGGTGCCAGGATTAAGGCCCATGATCCGGTTGCGATGAATGAAGCACGGAAGCTCTTTGGAAATGCGATCGCTTTTTGCGATGACCCTTATCAAACTGCGGAAGCCGCTGATGCTCTGGTGATAATTACCGAATGGAACTCCTACCGGCGTCTGGACCTAAATCGATTGAAGCAACTGTTGAAACAGCCGGTTTTGATCGATCTTAGGAACATTTATACCAAGGAAGAGGCGGCGGCAGCCGGTTTTACTACTTATGAGGGTGTTGGTAGATGATGATTAATAAGGAGGATCTGGAATGGTAGTTGTTAATCCGGAGATGTTTCGTGAATATGATATTCGCGGGATTGCGGACGAAGATTTAAAATCGGAGTTTATGTTTTTGTTTGGCAAAGCGGTTGCGAAGTACATGAAGGAGCATGGCGAAACTACAATCCTGGTTGGACGTGATAATCGTTTGAGTTCCGATCGGATCCGGGATGGGTTGGTTGCCGGCTTGACGAATGCGGGATGCAAAGTGGTGGATATTGGGACCGTAATTTCGCCATTGTTTTATTATTCAAGAGTTTTATATAACATCAATGCCGGGGTAATGATTACCGCCAGTCACAACCCATCGGAATTTAATGGTTTTAAAATTGCATTGGGTTCCGGAACAATCTATGGCGAAGAGATCCAGAAACTGCTGAAGATAACTGAGGAGTTAAACCAAGAGATTGCAATCTTACCGATTGTTGAGAGTCTGGTGGAATACCGTCAGCCAAGCGATGACTATCTGGAGATGTTGTGCAGCAAGATCAGACTGGAAGGAAGAAAGTTGACTGTCGCTGTAGACTGTGGTAATGGCACCGCCAGTTTATTTGCGGAAGCATTTTTAAAGAAGTTAGGCTGCAAGGTATTTCCGATCTTTTGTGAGTCGGACGGGAATTTTCCGAACCACCATCCGGACCCGGTATCATCAAAGAATCTCCACTATCTAAGAAAATTGGTGTTGGAGAAGAAAGCCGATGTTGGTATTGGATTTGACGGTGACGGCGATCGGCTTGGAGTGGTTGATAATGAGGGGCAAATTATCTGGGGTGACCAGTTGATGGCGTTATACTGGCGTGAAATCCTTCCGCAATATCCTGGTACCCAGTGTATTGTTGAAGTTAAATGCTCACAGGCGCTGGTTGAAGAGATCGAGCGGCTTGGCGGTAAACCGTTGTTTTTTAGGACGGGACATTCATTGATCAAAGCGAAGATGAAAGAGATTGGTGCCGTGTTTACGGGTGAGATGTCAGGGCATATGTTCTTTGCGGATGAATATTTTGGATTTGATGATGCCTTTTATGCTGCCGGCCGCTTATTACGGATTCTCTCGCGGACCGGAGCAAGTCTGTCGAGCTTATTAAGCAGTGTTCCCAAATATTACTCAACTGCAGAGACCAAAGTACCTTGTGCTGACCGGGATAAATTCCGGGTGGTGGAATTGTTTAAGGAAAAATTTCGTCAGACCAATGAAATTATTGAGGTTGATGGTGCCCGGGTGCTATTTCCGTCTGGTTGGGGGTTAGTCCGTGCTTCAAATACCCAACCGGTAATTGTTGCCCGGTGTGAAGCTAAAAACCAGGCTGATCTGGAACAGATCACCGCCCAATTTAAAGAGGTGCTTGGTAGTTTTCCGGAGGTTGGCGAGTTTGACTGGGAGTATTGATTGATAAAAAATTATAATTAATTCAAATTTTAAAATAAAATACTTCAATGATGGAGTATTTTATTTTTTTTAATTTTTATTCAATAATACTTTTTACAACTTCAGCATATTGATAGTTTAGTTGAGTTTGGGAGGAACATTTGCGAATGAAGAATTTTTGGGTTGTATTGTTAGTGATGTTACTATTAGTTACTTTACCGGTCTGGGGTGCGGAAGAGGATTTTGGTCAAGATCATGATTACCGGTTAGGACCTGGAGATGTCTTAAATTTTAATGTTTGGGTCTGGGGATTTGAGTCAGTACAGCAACAACAAGTAATCGTCAGGCCCGACGGTAAAATAGCAGTGTCCTTTCTGACAACTGACGGTACAAATTACCGGTTAGGACCCGGAGATGTTTTAAACATTAGTGTTTGGGGTTATCCGGAATTAACAATGGAGATTATTATCCGGCCTGATGGAAAAGGAGCTTTCAAACTGGTAGGGGAGTTGGACCTTAATGGGAAAACACCGGGAGAGCTTACTGAATTGTTACAACAAACCTTAAGTCAGTACATCAAGCATCCTCAAGTAACGGTGAATGTCCATAAATTTCGAACAATTCCAGTTATGGGCGAATTTCAGGCAGCGGGACTGACTACCAGTCAATTGATTGCCAAGATTACGGAGAGTTTCAGGCAATATCAGAACAATGTGAAGATCGGTATTAATATTGTCAAATACCGGACAGTAAGGGTTTATGTTTTGGGTGAAGTTAACCGGCCGGGACTATATGAGTTAGAAAAAGGACATCGGGTGTTGGATGCCTTAAGTATTGCCGGCGGGTTTACCAGGGGGGCCAAGAAAGGCCGGATTTATCTGATTAAAAACGGTGATCCCAGCCGGTATGTTGAGATTAATCTAAACCAAATTTTAAAAAAAGGAGACTTAAGTCAGAATTATCTGTTGGCAGAGGGTGATCTTTTATATTTAGCCAGAAGTGGCATGGATTTTGTTAAGGAGATCTTTCCGTTTATCAATGCGTTTTATCAGATTAAACATCTGGATTAAGAAGCGGATCAGCTGACTGGTTTTGGAATTGATTAAATAAGTGATGGGGAAATTGCTGATGGAAAAACAACTGATTGAAGATGTAAATTTAAACTTCAAGGATCTGTTCCGAATCTTTCAGAAACGGAGAAAGTTGATTATAGTAACTTTTCTGATTGAAGTGCTTGCTTTAAGTACGATCAGTTTTTTATTGCCCAAGACATATGAAGCCGAGACGACGTTACGGATTAAGCAACCCCGTAGCCTGGATGTATCTTTATTGGGAAGTTTGCCGAATGGTAATAATCTAAATACCAAATTACAAATGGCAACTTATGCGGAGATCATCAGAAGTCGGACGGTGATTGATCAAGTCTTGGAGAAGACTAAGGCAGAACTTGCTAAAAACTATTCTTCGCAAGATCTTGTGCAAATGATCACGCTGTGGCCAATTCGGGATACGGAACTGTTGAAGATTAAAGTTCAGGCAGGTTCGGCTAATGAAGCTGAAACAATTGCCCGTGTTTTAGTGGAGACCTTTGTTAAAAGAATCACCGAATTGACCAGGACCGAACAGTCCAATGTCAGAAAATTTATTGGGGAACGCCTGGAAGAATCGAAGCTGGAACTTGCTAAAGCCGAACAGGAATTGGAAGAATATCGCCGTAATCACCGGGTTATTGCTCCCAGTGAAGAGACGCAGGCAATTATTGAACAGTTGTCAACCATGGAGAAGATCCTCAATGATAATCAGATCAAAATTGTCTCCTATAATGCAACCTTAGAAGCAGCACAAGAACAGCTTGCCAATCAAAAGCCGGAATTGATTGCCGAGAACACCATAATTGAACAGTTGAAGAGTAAACTCACCTTACAGGAGATTGAACTGGTCCAACTGTTAGAGAAGTATACTGAAAAGCATCCTGATGTATTAGCTTTGCAGGCTGCGATTGCTGAAACCCGAGAGCGGTTAAACGGAGAGATCAACCGGGTAGTTAATTCTGAGGCCTCTTCATTAAATCCTTTTTACCAAAATATCATTCGGACCAAAATCCAGACTGAAGTTGAACTGGCGGCAACACTTGCCCAACAAACCGCAATCCGTCAACTGATTAGTAAAAAGGAAGCAGAGCTACGGTCACTTCCGTCCAAAGAACAAGGTTTGGCGCGAGTAATGCGGGAAGCTTCGATCGCCCAAGAGATCAATGTGATGCTTGCCAAACGTTATGAAGAGTCACGGATTAGTGAGGTGATGCAACCGAATGATATCCAAGTTGTCGATCAACCACGTGCCTCCGATCAACCTGTTAAACCAAATATTAAACTTAATCTGTTAATCGCCGTTTTTTTAGGATTGGTGTCAAGTATTACGCTCGCTTTTACTTTGGACTATTTTAATAAGACGATCAATGATGCCAATGATGTTGTTGATTACTTAAACCTTCCTGTTTTAGGGGTTATTCCTGATTTTAGTCTAATAATACGCGAAGGAAGGGGGGCAGAAGATGGCAGTAAAAAATAGAATTGTAGTCGACAGTTATCCCAAATCAACAGTAACTGAAGCCTTTCGTTCCTTCCGGACTAATTTGCAATTTACCAAAATTGATCAAGAACTTAAAATTCTAATGTTTACAAGTGCCGGCCCTGATGAGGGGAAATCTACAGTAGCGGCTAACACGGGAATAATCTTTGCCAATGCCGGTAAGAAAGTCTTGATTATTGACTGTGATCTACGAAAACCGGTACAACACCAAATCTTTCAAAAAATTAATCGTGGTCTCACCGATTATTTGAGTGGTGATTGTGAGATTTACTCATTAATTCAACACACAACAAACCGTAATGTTGATCTATTAACAAGTGGCCCAATTCCTCCCAATCCTGCCGAACTGCTTGGAACAACTAAAATCCAGCAATTATTTGGAGAATTACGTAAGAAATATGATTATTTGATCATTGATGTGCCACCGGTAATTCCGGTTACTGATGCTTGTGTGTTGGCCTCAAAGGTGGATGGTGTGGTATTGGTAATTGGAGCTGGTATTGTCCGTCCGGAGATTGCAAAACAAGCTAAAGAACTGTTGCAAAAAGCCCAGGGGAATATATTGGGAGTCGTTTTGAACCGCGTTGAAATCGAATCCAAATACGCCTCTTATTATTGTTATATTGAGCAACAAAATTGATGTCGTAAAGGGGATTGAAAGAATTACAACTTAGTGAAGGGGTCATTAAGAATGGTTAACAGGAAACCAAAAACAATCATCAATTTACTGCAAATGCTTGGCGACTTTGTGTTGGTTAATCTGGCAATTGTTTTACTGGTTAAGTATATATTCAATGGAAATGAACCGTGGCAAGATTTGCAAGCTAAATTAATCTTTATTTTACTGACAACAGTTATTGCCAAGATAACCTTTGAGTTTTTTGGGCTTTATGATAATGAGGAAAAAACATGGACAGAACAGATTGCTTCATTAATAGTTTCGCTAGTATTTTTAAATCTCCTGATGGTAGTTGTCCTTTATATTATGGGAATTCATGATCTATCATTGAAGCTTTTGTTATTGATACCTGTTGTCCAGTTCGCCACACTCTTCATCTGGCATTGGTTTATCTTTGAGATCGAACGAAGAATGACCTTACCCAGTAGGACGATTATTATTGCTCCTAGCACTGAAATTGGTGAAATTATTGAGAAGGTTGATAATGGTTTTGATCAGATCTTGGGTGTGGTTTCCGATACGCAAACTCAAATTAATAATGATAAATATCGTTGGTTAGGTACTTATCAGGATATGATGGAGGTTTGCAGTACCTATAAACCAGACAAAATAATTATCTCCGGAAATACGCCGGAAGAGTATAAGAAGATTGCGGTCCAAAAATCAATCAAGTTTGAAGTGGAAGTATTAGTAATTCCGGGTCTGTATGAGATTATGCTTTCACAAAACCCGATTGGCCAGATTAAAGATACATTGGTTTTTCGGGTTGGTACTGCTGACAATGTTGGTAAAGAACATATTAAACGCATAATTGATCTTGGTTTGGGTTTAGTGGGTTTAATAATATTCTTCCCGGTAATGTTGATTGTAGCGTTGTTGATTAAACTGGAATCACCCGGCCCGATTATTTACAGTCAAGAGCGGATCAGTCTTCATGGCAAACGGTTTATGTTACTCAAATTTCGGACGATGGTCCAGGGGGCCGAAGATAAAACCGGACCGGTTTTGGCAACGGAGCAGGATCCACGGATCACTAAAGTGGGACGGTTTTTGCGGGCTACCCGTCTGGATGAACTACCACAAATCTTTAATATTATCAAAGGAGATATGAGTTTTGTTGGTCCGCGTCCGGAACGTCCCTTCTTTGTTGAGCAGTTTGAGAAGACCGTTCCCGATTATTACTTCCGGCATTTTATTAAACCAGGCCTTACCGGTTTGGCCCAGATTGCCGGAAGGTACAGCACTTCGGTTGAGGATAAGATTAGGTATGATCTGTTGTATCTCCAGAAATTCTCATTATTACTTGACCTGCAGATCATTTTGTTAACGATTAAAGTTATTTTAATGAAAGATAAAGCGTCGTAATGTTTTAAAAGTAATCGAATCCGATCCATATCATAATTATTAAGGAGAGCTCAATGGCAGATAAAGTTTTATTCAGCGCGACGGTAGATGGGCATATCGAGGCCTTTCATCTGCCGTATTTGAAATATTTTCATGACAACGGTTTTGAAGTGCACGTGGCTTCAAAAGGCAATAAACAGATCCCTTGGGTTGACCGGAAGTATGACATTCCGTTTGAACGGTTTCCGTTTAAGCCTAATAATTTAAAGGCTTTTTTAATGCTGAAAAAGATCATTGATGAAAACCATTACCGTTTGATTCATTGCCATACACCGGTCGGTAGTGTGTTAACCAGATTTGCCGCCCGGGATGCCCGAAAACGGGGCACAAAAGTTATTTATACTGCCCATGGATTTCATTTTTATCATCAGGCGCCGTTGATCAACAATCTCCTCTATAAAAAGATGGAAATCCTGGCGGCTAAATATACGGATCTACTGATCACCATCAATCAGGAGGACTACGAGGCAGCCCAAAGATTACAGTTACAAAAAGACGGGAAGATCTATTTTGTGCCTGGAGTTGGCGTTGATGTTGAGAAATATCAAAATATCACGGTTGATCGGGCCCAAAAAAGGGCTGAATTTGGCATTCCGGAACAAGCCTTAGTCTTTATTGCGGTTGGGGAGTTGATTCATCGAAAGAATCACGTTCAAGCAATAACTGCCTTTGCTGAATTTGCCAAGCAGGTTACACGTGATACCCGCCTGATTATCTGTGGTGAAGGACCGTTAAAATCAAAATTGCAACAATTGGCCGTCGATTTAGGAGTAGCCGACCGGGTTTGTTTAGCGGGCTTTCGCCGTGATATCTCCCAACTACTGAAAGCTTGTGACATCTTTCTGTTTCTCTCTTTTCAGGAGGGACTTCCGGTAGCGGTGATGGAAGCAATGGCGGCAGGCTTGCCGGTCATCGCAACCCGGATTCGCGGTAATGTTGATCTGTTAGGGGGAGTTACCGAGAATTGTTTGGTAGCAGTAAATGACGTTGCAGCAACAGTGACACTCATGCACAAACTGGCTGCCAATCCAGAGTTTTGTAAGCAGGTAGTGAGCGAACAACACCAACAGATCAGAAAGTATGACTTAGAGGCAGTATTGGGTGAAGTCACTGTTCTTTATCAAACGATACTTGGCGCTAAAGTGTAAGCTGTGTTTGGATGCTGACAAAGGAGATTCTTGAATGAACTTGGCTGTAAAAAAGCATGATTTACTCAATAACGTACTGGTGATCGGTGTAGGGAGTATTGCTTCAAAATTATTGATTTTTCTGTTATTACCACTAGTAACCCGTTACTTATCAAAAGCAGATTTCGGATTCTACGAATTAATTATTACCAGTGTTCAAATCTTTATCCCGCTGATCACGCTGCAGATGAATGATTGTTTATTCCGTTTTTTACTGGATACTAAGGATGATTCCGAACGCAGCCGGATAATCTCCAATGCGTTTACCATAGTAGGTATTTGGCTATCAGTCTGTCTGATATTATATTTGTTTTATTGGATTATTAATCAAGTCTATCTCCAATATCAAATCAATAACAATCTGTTCTGGTTGATATTAATCTATGCTTTTGGGCAGACTGTCTTCGCACTCTGGCAGCAGGTTGCCCGAGGCAATTCCAATATTCGTCTCTTTGCGTTATCCGGTGTAATCAGTGGAGTTTTGATAATTGGCTTAACGAGTCTGGCAACCTGCTTTTTTCAGAACCACCGGCTGATGGTGGTGGTCTTAGCAGCGGTTTGCGCCTTTTTAATTACAATTATTTTTCTGGAATTACGCTTAAAAGTATTGAAAAGTATCAAATTTAAGGCAATAAACTTTAATTTGCAACGGGAACTAATCAGATTTTCGCTACCGTTGTTGCCTAATTCGCTTAGCTGGTGGATTCTTCACATGGCTAACCGGTATATTATCTTATACTTTTCGGGAATTGAAGCCGTGGCCACATTTTCAGTAGCCTCCAAGTTTGCGGGTTGGATGACGATTATTAACAGTATTTTCATTACTGCCTGGCAGGAAAGCGCGATCAAGGAGAGTCAATCTGATGAACGGGGTTTATTTTACAGCAAAACTTTTGCAGCGTATACCAAAATACTCTTTTCAGCTGTTATGCTCTTTTTACCGCTGGTTCAGCTTGGATATGGGCTATTAGTCGGTTCGGGATATGACAATGCTCGCGAGTACATACCAATGCTCTTTTTATCTAGTGTTTTCATCTCATTCACTTCGTTCTTTGGAGTCCATTATCTGAGTACCAAAAAGACAATGGGTGCGTTGACGACAACGGTTATTGGCGCAATTGTTAATGTTGTTGTATTGCTCCTGTGCTATTCCAAGTTGGGCTTAAGTGCAGTAGCAATTGCGCAATTAATCAGTGGTGTAGTGATGAGTAGTTTACGCTATTTGGATTTGCGCCAAACGGTTCCGATGCAGATTGACTTTAAGCAGTTGCTTGGTTTGTTAGCCGGTGCAATTATAACAATCCTAATCTATTTAAGTGGTAATCAGGCTCTTATCGCCGGGAGTTTACTGATAACGTTGGTACTGACATTGAAACTGAATCAACCAATAATCGTTAGTACCTGGAATTTATTTAAACCTTATCTTCAAAAAAAAGCAGTTGAAGGATGAATTGTTGATGCGAGTCTTACATTTATTAAGCAGTAATATTAAGTCTGGCGCTGAAAATGTAGCAATTCAGATTATGCGCCTGTTTCAAAATGAGGTTGAAATGTTTTATGCCTCACCAGACGGGCCAATCAGGGATGAGCTTGCGGTTTTAGGAGAACGTTTTGTTCCAGTTCCATCTCTAAGTCCGTTAAACGTTACCAAGATTAAACGAGTGATCCATGCCATTAAACCGGACCTGATTCATGCTCATGATCTCCGGGCCAGTACCGTTGCTTGTTTAGTTGCGGGGAAGATACCGATAATCTCACATCTTCATGTCAATTACAAGTCGATGCAACGGATCGGATTCAAGTCGTTAAGTTACTATCTGTGTCTCCCAAAGATTGAGTATGTCTTTGCAGTTTCTGATTCGGTCTTAAACGATTACTTGTTTTCTAAGACGCTGCGTTCGAAATGTACGGTGCTTTATAATGTGATTGATCAAAGCTATATCGAAGCGCAGGTCGCTGCCGATCCCAACAATTACAGTTTTGATATCCTGTTTTTGGGGAGGTTATGTCCCCAGAAAGATCCAGTTAGATTGATCAACATCATTGATTTATTAAGAAGACAACTTCCAGAGGTGAACGTTGCCATCGTTGGCGAAGGAGAGTTGCGGGGTGAAGTCGAGGTGCTGGTCAAAGAACGCCGGTTAACCAACAACATTACTTTTTTGGGGTTTGTCTCCAATCCTTATAAAATTATTGCCAATTCAAAAGTAGGCCTATTCTGTTCGGTATTTGAAGGCTACCCGATGGCGGCACTGGAAGAGATGCTGCTGGGTGTTCCAATTGTTTCCACTCCAACCGATGGAATGACCAAACTGATTCACAACGGAGTCAACGGCTTTTTAGGGACTACTGATCTGGAGTTGGCAGGCTGTTTATTTGAAGTACTTACTGATGAGGGGTTGTTAAGAAAGTTGTCGCAAGGAGCTGTTACTACGGCAACGCAGCGCAATAACACCGAAGTCTATAAACAGGTTATTGCCGCGCAATATCAACTTTGTCTGAAGAAGCGATTAAAAAATGGTTAGAAGTGAGCGTAGAGCTTTTGTTAATCCTTCGGTTGGATCAGGGATTAGGAATTATCTTCGTGACAATCCGCTAGCAGCGGCTTTGATGTTTGGCATTAATTTGTTAGCTGCCTTTTATTTGCCATGGTATATTGGGTTAGTGGTTAGCTGCTGTAATATTCTCATCTTTCAAAACAGCATTTATGCGATGTTAATCTTTTTTTCGCTGTTTGAAATTAAGTTTTATGGGTATTTCTCAATTTATAATTTAATCTCGGTTTTTTATATCGTAGTTTTTTTAATCAAACTGATCCTGGGGCAGAAACGGATTATACTCTGTAACGACATTTATCTTTATTTTGTATTGATCGGGATCTACCTGTTTGGATTATTTAATTTTCTTTATTTCTTTCCTTATCCAATTGAATTATTTGAGAATATTCTCAATGGAATTCTGAATTTAATCAAAGTAATCATTGGTTTTGTGTTGTTTCTGGACCTGGCTTCGGCAACCAGTGAACAACTGAAAGCAATCTTTAAAGTGATGCTTTATTGTTTTGGTTTTGGGATTTTGGCGTTATTTATTTACTTTCTTACCAGTGCAACAACCTTCAGTATTTATTCCAGATATACCATTATGGGAGTTAATAATAATGATTTTGCAGGCCGTTTAGCAGTTATTGCCCCAGTGATAATGATTGCGTTGTCTTTAAAAGAATATCGTTTCAGAACCAAGCTGCTTTTACTTGCTTCATTAGGGCTGGCGCTGTATATGATTTTATTGACCGGTTCCCGTACCGGATTGGTCTGTATTAGTCTGGGACTATTATTGGCATTATGTTATTCGTCGTTGTCACTGAAACAGAAATTCATTGCAATAACATCTTCGGCAGTATTGCTATACTTGGCGTTAGGATACTGGGGTCAGGACTTAATGCAACGAACCCTTGATTCAAGTTCATTGTCGGAATTATCAACCGGGCGACTTGATATCTGGATTGCATTATTACGCTCAATCGCTAATGAACGGATTTTTTTCGGATATGGTGTCGGTAGAGATACGATCAAGATAATCAGTGGAATTTATGGCAGCTATAGCGCATACGATCATAATATCTTTTTAGCGGCATTAATCTCCTTTGGAGTTGTCGGATTGGGAATCTATGCCGGGTTTGTAACCAAACCGATTTGGTTTATGATGCGCAAACGCTTTTTGGATCAGACGTATCTGATCCCGTTTTTAATGGGGTTCGCCGCGGTAATCTCCGGAATGTTTTTATGTTGGATCTTCGAAGAAACTTTATTGTATTCGGTATCAATTGCTTTGGCGACAGCGAATGTACTGTCGCGACATCAATATACTTACCAAAGAGGTGATTGTAATCAGTTCGGTATGTAACCAGGTCAATCCGGAATTATGCGCCGGTTGCGGTGCATGTATGAATATCTGCCCCAATGACGCACTTGAAATGACCTGTGATCAGGCAGGGTTTTTAATTCCGCAAGAAGTTGCGGGAAGGTGCATTCAGTGTAACTTATGTGTGGAAATCTGCCCGGCAATTAATCGTGGTTTAAGGGAGGTTAACCAATACGCGGAAGCTTATGGTTGTTTTATCAGCGACCAGGCTGAACGGCAAAGAAGCGCTTCCGGTGGAGCTTTTGTGGCATTAGCCAAAGCAGTGATCAATCTGGGTGGCATTGTTTATGGAGCTTCTTTTGATGAGGATTATCATGTAAAACATATCGGAGTTGATAAAATTGACGATCTCCAATTGTTGCAGGGGTCGAAATATCTTCAAAGTGAGATTGGTTACAGCTTTCGTTCGGTAGAAAAGCATCTAGGAAATAACCGTCTGGTGCTTTTCTCGGGGACACCGTGTCAGATTGCCGGTTTATATGGTTATCTTCAAGATCGGAGTTTATTGAAGAATCTGATTACCGTTGATCTGATCTGTCACGGGGTACCGTCAGAACGTGTCTTTCAGGATTATCTGGCATGGTTGCAAAGGAAGAAGCATTCCCGAATTAAAGCATTTACTTTTCGTTCGAAGAAGGCCGGGTGGAATAATTTTGGTTGTGAAGCCCATTTTGAAAATGAGAAACGTTATTTTCGAATGTGGTGGACGGATCCGTTTATGATTGGTTTTATCAACAACTTTTATTTAAGAAGCTCCTGTTACCACTGCCCTTATGTTGGTCTGCCGCGTTGGGGAGATTTGACAATTGGCGATTTTTGGGGCGTAGACAATGAACATTTTGATCGCAAAGGGGTCTCTGTGATCCTAATCAACAGTAAACAAGGGAGATGGCTATTTGAAAATCTCACCGGGGTGGATTTGTTTAAGGCCGACTTAAGACAGGTGGTCAAACATAATTTTCCGTTGCGGCAGCCGGCGGAGATTAACCCAAAGGCAGCAGCTTTTTTCGAACTGTATCGAAGTAAGGGGTTTGCTGCCGCCCAACAAAAATACTTAAAGTTTCCGGCTCTAAAATTTATCCTCTTTAAAATATATTGGTACAGCCAGTTTATCTTTGGCGAACGTTGGTACCGGCGGTTAAAAGCAAAATTTTAATTGCCAGGGCTGTTTTGTGCAGTTACAAGACTGGAGGTAACAAATGAAAATCAGTATGTTAACTTTCTTCAAAGCAATTAATTATGGGACCTTTTTGCAGGCCTATGCTTTACAACAGACGTTATTGCAATTAGGTTATGATGTAGAAGTCATTAATTATAATGCGATGAGCGAATTGGCCCAGAATGACCTTAAAAATGCAGCGATAGGATATTTGAGACATCCCATAATCGCCTGTCACAAACTGCTCAAGAAACTCCGTTTTGATCGAGCGCATCGTGCTTTAAGGCTTACCAAGCCAATGTCAGGCAGTGAAGTGCGTAGTCAACCGTTTGAGCATGTCCTGATTGGAAGCGATGAAGTTTGGAAAGTAAGCCATCCGGCGATTAACGATATCTCGCTGTTTTTCGGTAAGGACCTGGCAGCGGTGCAGCTATCTTCTTATGCCGCCAGTGTTGGGAGTGATACTGATTTTGAGAATGTTCCTTTTGATATTGCCGCGTTATTAAGCCGGTTTAACCATCTCTCGGTTCGCGATGACAATACCAAGAAGATGGTGGCCAAGTTTTTGGGAAAGGAAGTTCCGATTCATCTCGATCCTACTTTTTTATATGAATTTAACAGTGAGACTGCACCTGTTAAACATCGCAATTTTATTTTAATCTATAGTAAGACAATAACTGAACAACCGATTATTAATGAGATCAAATCGTATGGAGAGAGATTAAATAAAAAGATTATTGCAGTTGGTCCAATTCAACCATGGGCTGACCAGAACATCCATAACGCTGGGCCCTTTGAATTTCTAAGTATGCTTAAGGCGGCTGATGGTGTAATTACTTCGTTGCATCACGGTGTAGTATTTGCAATTCATTACAATAAACCATTTTGTGTCTTGATGAATGAACTGATTAAAAATAAAGTCACCCCCATTTTAAACTGGCTTAATTTACCGAATGTCTATAACCAAAGTGGCGACATCATGTTCAGTCTTGAAAAGAATGTCAATTGGCAACAGATTAACAGCTTAGTTAATAAAGTGCGGGAGGCATCAATTGAATACTTAAGGGGATTGGCAAGCTAATCAATCATCATTAAGGATGGAGAGTAACGATGGCGACATATTTAGTTACCGGTGGGGCCGGTTTTATTGGATCACATATTGTCAATAAGCTTGTAGCCGAGAATGAGCAGGTAATTGTGGTTGATAACCTGACTACCGGTTCGTTGGAGAATTTACGGGGGATTATCGATCAGATCAATTTTATCAAGGCTGATATCATGGATACCACCACAATGGGTCAGATCATTCAAAAAGTTGACTATATCATTCATCAGGCCGCCAAGATTTCGGTAATCGAGTCGGTGGAAGATCCGGTTGGGTTTCACGACATCAATGTTACTGCAACTCTCAACCTCTTGGAGTTAGCCAAAAAGTCCAAGGTAAGAAGGTTTGTTTTAGCTTCATCATCAGCGGTATATGGCGCAAATTCAAATCTGCCATTGGCGGAGACCGAACCGGCAGCCCCGCTTTCGCCCTATGGGGTTAATAAATTGATTGGTGAGATCTACGCCCGGCTCTATTATGAGCTTTATGGTTTAGAGACAGTCTGTTTGAGGTATTTCAATGTTTTTGGCCCCAAGCAACGTCCTGATTCGCCATATGCAGCGGTCATTCCGAAATTTGTTGCCAACTTAATTGTTGATAAGCCGGTTCAAATCTATGGTACCGGAGAACAGACCCGTGATTTTATCTTTGTTGAAGATGTAGCAGCTGCTAACATAGCAGCTTGCCGTTGCAGTGATATCGGGGGTGAAGTCTTTAACATTGCTTCTGGGAAACAGGTTTCGGTAAATGACCTTTTTATCCAAATCTCGCATATGCTGTTAAGCAATAGCACCCCGGAATACCAACCGCCACGTGAAGGGGAGGTGCTCCATTCAGTAGCATTGACCGCCAAGAGTGAGACCAAACTGAATTTTAAACCAGCGGTTAGTTTCGAGGAAGGGCTTGAGAAGACAGTTTATTGGTATAAGGTGCATTGATGGAGGGATTTAGATGATTAAGCAATTTGGGACCGCATGGCCCCAAATTCCCGAGGTTTTTTGTTGTTTATTGAAAGTAATGCTTTTAGAGATGGTTGAATTTCCTGGTGTACTGATGATAGCTTGACTTTTCGACATTTGATTACCATTTATTTTGGTTATCTCTTGTTGTATGATTGTTTGCAATTGCTCAGAATTAGCAATTGTATTCCATGCTTGGCGATTAGGAAACTCCGCAAGTGAATTGCAGCTTTGATCATTCCATAAAATAATTTTTCCGGTTTTGATATCTTCAGTAATGTAAAAATTAATACCGTTGTGTTCGGCGCAATGTTTAGAGTTTGTCTTTAATTGTTCAAAACCTTCATATCCTAATGATTTTCCAAAGTTGTTCCATTTCATTTGTTTGGCTAGTGCCACATAGTTGACAGGTTGATGTTCTTCATGGAACCATTTGGGCCAGTGGAAATTATCATTTTCAGTTTTGTTTTGTCCAGTTACTGTATTTCGGGATTTTTCACTTCCCTCTAATTCTTTAGAGGAACTGATTGGGTTTGAATTAATCGAGTTAACTGTCTGTTGCTTAACCTTTCCTTGTTTTTGCTCACTCTTGATGGTCTCGGATTGTCCTGTTTCCTTCTTTTTTTCGTCTGATTTTTGTTGGGTTTCTCTTTTGCCTTTACCGGTTACTGTTTTATATGCTGAATCAAGCCAGTCTTTTGCTTTCTCGGTTAATGCTTCAATTGTTGCACCGACTTCCTTTTTACCCATTTTATACAAATAAACTATCCTAGAGATGCTTTGGGCAAATTCCACTTCACTTTCTGTTGCGCGGTATTTTTCGTTGAACTGACCATCTTGGTTACAACTATCTATGAAATTAATTGGACTATGGGAGTAAGGAACCCCAGCCAGTATGAAGTTGAGCTTTTGCCGGAAATAGTCCCTGATATTTTCAATATTCCTATCAATTTTATATACTCCTGAATTCCATAAATCTTCAAAATAATAGCCAAGGTTTTGAGAATAATCAAAATTGGAGCGCATTGCTGGATACATCGGACTGTCTAATTGTTGATTGTTTTTTTTGTAAATCTTTTCTCCGAGGTGGATCCCATAGTTGGCAATGATATCCCAGATGTCGTTGTAATTTTTAATATTGGAATAATCCGCTAATAGAGCTTCTTTTGACAGGCATTGAGCAACTCCAACAGCATTGAAAGTGGTTGTTTCAAAGTTTCGACCCATGGTTTCATAAGCTAAGTATTGGGCCAGACCGCCACCCAGAGAATGACCTGTAAAACTCAGTTTGGTATTGGGTGGGAGGTCCTTTAAAGATTTAACATTTAAAGTTTCACAGACAAAGCGTTTTGCATCTTCAAATTGCACAATTAGTTGTGCGTCCCAAGCTGTTGCGATTTTGGCATCAATCTTAACATCCTGAAAGAATCTTAGGAGTTCATTTGGTTCAGTCCCTCTAAAGGCAATAACGATCTCTCCTTGGGGACTCATGAAAGCAGTTGCTGAAAAACCTGATTTAGTATTTGGCCAGTAGTTTATTATTTTCCAGTCTTTAATAGATTCAAAGTGTTTTTGCCAAATTACATTTTCCTTTTTACTTAAATATTTGTTTAGACTTGAATCTTCTTTTTTAAGAAGATTTTCAATGGTTATTATTTCATTCGTTTTTTTATTTAGAAATTCAGTAAAATCATTATAACAAATCTGACTTAATATTAGATTTTCTTTATAGGTAGCCATTTTTTAATTCTCCGTTTCATTTTCATTATTAATTAGACTGTATTGATGTAAGTAACTTGCTCTTGAATATATTAAATTGCTAATATCTTCTGGCTTATTTATGCTATTTAAGTCGTTAATGAGAAATCGACAAAGTACTATGCCACGATCATTTGGTTCAAACTCAACAAATTCAGATACTCGTCCAAAAAGATGATCTTTGGGAGCTTTTTTCACTTTTTTTTCATGTTCCTTGTTAAAATAGGTGATTTCTAAATCTATTTCTTTGTAGTTGGGATTTTGTAACTTTTTAATAATATTGAACAGATTTTCGGCTTGATTAGTTGATAAATTTCCTGTCGCCAAATTTATAAATTCATCTAAACGCTGATTATAATCTTCTAAACTGACAAACGTGCCGTAACGAATGCTTAGATCAATCCGATCTTTAAATAATTGTTCAGCTTTATCGATATCAATTGTCTTCCCATTTAATTCACTCCGCTTATAAGTAGCTAAAATCATGGCAGATACTAAGTCGTTATTTAAAATTGCTTTGAGTTCTTTGTCTTTTTGTTTCTCCCAGTAATCCCGAATATATGTCTCACCAAAGGTCCGTCTCTCTGGAGGGATATTTTCATTGGCAGCGGTACCAATATCAAACTTTAAATCCGGATCATCTTTGGGATAAGCGATCCCGCCAATCACTGTTGAACCACCAAGTTCCTGCCAGTAATAGTGAAGCTTTGTCACTACAAACTCTTTACCGTATTCCCTCTTGAGGTAGTTTTCCATCATTGTTTTAAAGCGTAATTTTTTACTTATGTCCAGGACAACAATGATTAAAATGAATGCGGTAATACAGATTAACGTTATTCTCAGTTTACTTTTGAGTTTAAACATCAATATCAACTCCACTCATAAACTCATTAAATGTCTATTAGAGTGTTCGAAATCCTTTTTCTACAGATCAGGTTAATTTCCTTCAAAAGTAGGAACTTTTTTACAATTTTTAAATAATGATTAAAGTACTGTCAGTTTTATTACGTGCGGCATAAGTTAAAGTTAGAGAAAAAACGATTGGGTTTTATGACTAGGTATATTTAGAAAGGGGTATCAGCATGATCACTCCGCATGGTGGAGTTTTAGTTGAAAATTACTTATCTCCGGAAGAAGTCTTAAAGTATCAGGAAGAACTGCCGGGATTAAAGAAGATTGTGTTAGATTCGGTTGAGATATCTGATCTGGAGTTAATTGCCAATGGGGCATTTAGCCCTTTAACAGGGTTTATGAACGAGAAAGATTACTTGGGGGTATTACATCATAATCGCCTGGCAAACGGACTGGTCTGGACAATACCAATAACTTTGAGTATCCCGGTTGAATTATCAAGCAAGTACTTTGAGGGTGATCTTGTTGCTCTGGTTTCGCCGAAAGAAGTTTTGTTAGGAATTATGCAGGTTGAAGCAATTTATCACCGCAACCGGCAGGAAGAAGCATTATCCGTCTATGGAACTTTAGATAAGAAGCATGACGGAGTGAATTATCTGTTTTCAAAAGGGGAAATATTGCTGGGGGGTAAAGTCAAAGCAGTAAAAGCGAACCTGCCCCGGGAGTTTGGTAATTATCGTTTAACACCCAAACAGTTACGTGGAGAATTTGAGGCAAGAAACTGGAAGAGTGTTGTTGCCTTTCAAACGCGGAACCCGATTCACCGGGCGCACGAATACTTGCAGAAAGTTGCGCTGGAGATGGTTGATGGGCTGCTGATTCATCCGTTGGTGGGGTTTACGAAACCGGGTGATATACCGGCGGAAATCAGGATGCGTTGTTATGAAGTGATTATCGCTAACTACTATCCAAGCAATCGGGTGAAATTAAGTGTTTTTCCGGCAGCGATGCGTTACGCCGGACCAAAAGAAGCGGTTTTCCATGCGTTGGTGCGTAAGAATTATGGTTGTACTCATTTTATCGTCGGCCGGGACCATGCCGGGGTCGGTAACTATTATGGTACCTATGATGCCCAAAACATCTTTGATCAATTTGCACCAGAAGAGATTGGTATTGATATTCTTAAATTTGAGAATACCTTCTTCTGCACTAAATGCGGGAATATGGCTTCGGCAAAGACCTGTCCTCACCAGAGCGACCGTCAGATCTTTCTTAGTGGGACTAAAGTCCGGCAGATGCTTAGTGAAGGGATGCAATTGCCGGAGGAGTTTACCAGACCGGAGATTTCGCAGATTTTAATGGAGTACTATCATAATTTAATCAATTGATCCGGGAGATTGGGTGATGCAGCCAATTTATGTCATTTTAGCCGGAGGCCGGGGTGAACGGTTTTGGCCGTTGAGCCGGTCGAATTACCCCAAACAGCTGTTAAAGCTCTTTGACGAGCAATCTTTACTCCAGGCGACAGTAGCCCGAATACGGGATTTAGCTGAATGTAGCAGGATAATGGTGGTGACCAATGTTGCTTATGAAGCGGAGGTTCGGAAGCAACTGCCTTTCCTGCCAGACGAGAATATTATCGTTGAACTGGAAAGCCGCAACACGGCACCGGCAGTTGGACTAGCTGCATTCACTATTAAGCAGCGATTTCCAAAAGAAAATCCGGTAGTGGCTTTTATGCCAAGTGATCTTTGGGTAAAAAAACCGGAGGTGTGGCAAGAGTTTTTAAAAGCTGGGTGTTCTTATTGCAGTCAGACCAATCTTCCGGTAATCCCCGGTACGATCCCGACCCGCCCCGAAACCGGCTACGGTTATATTCAAAGGGGTGAACTGTTGGGTGAGAGTGCTGGGTTATCTTATTATACTGTAAAACGTTTCACCGAGAAGCCTGATTTAGAAACTGCTAAAAGTTATTTAACCAGCGGTGATTATCTGTGGAACGGCGGTATCAGTATCTGGCGCAATGATTACCTGTTGCAGGCAATTGCTGATTACTTACCGGAGTTATATAAGGGATTGACTCAATTAACGTTTGCTTTAGACCAAGACAATACCAGCGCGAACAGGATTTATTCCAACTTACCGGCAATCTCGGTTGATTACGGTCTGTTAGAACGGGTGAAGCGCTTAACGGTCTTTATTGCTGATTTTGAATGGGATGATTTGGGTAATTGGCTTGCGTTGGAACGGACTTTTAATCCTGACAATCATGGCAATGTGATTATGGCGCGCCACCTTGGGCTGGATACCAGTGACAGTATTATCGTTAATCAAGAAAAACCGGTAGTAACCCTGGGAATCGACGGACTGATCATTGTTGAGACTCCGGATGTCTTAATGGTCATTGCCAAAGATCGGGTTGCAGATATCAGGAGACTGATTAAAACGATCAAAGAAAGTGATTTCAAAGAGTTGTTATGAGATTAAATAAATAAGTTTTGGTTCTTTTTTGATCCAAAAATTGCTTTATAGGACGAATTCATTTATAATTTAAATTATCATTTGTGCAAGCCCTGGACGGGCTTTAATCACAATAATAGCTACACTATCAAGGAGTTCATACAAGATGATCCGTTTTCTGACTGCCGGGGAATCACATGGACCGGCTTTAACTGCAATAATAGAGGGATTTCCGGCTAATCTGCCATTAACAGCCTTGGACATTCAACGGGATTTGGACCGGCGGCGGCAAGGCTATGGACGGGGTGGCCGGATGAAGATCGAAGGCGATCAGGTAACTATTCTGTCAGGGGTACGTGGTGGTCTGACGTTAGGGTCGCCAATCGCGTTACAGATTGAGAATAAAGACTGGGAACGCTGGTCGCAGGTGATGTCCGTAGAGAAGCTTGAAACACCGGAGACGGTAACTATTGCTGCTGATCAAAGACTATCGCAGATCGCCGCCACGGTTACAAAACCGCGACCGGGACATGCTGATCTGGCCGGAGCTTTAAAATATGGACATCAGGATCTGCGTAATATTTTAGAACGTGCCAGTGCCAGAGAAACTGCCATGCGGGTGGCAGTGGGAGCGGTAGCCAGGAAACTGCTCGGCGAATTTGGGATTGAGGTCTTCAGTGGCGTCCTGCAGATCGGTAAGGCTGTTGCTACGGAGGTACCTGAAGATTTGGCGGTATACCGTTTCAATGTTGCTAATTCTCCTGTTGCAACTCCGGATCCGGCCGCTGCGGAAGCAATGATCAACCAGATCGATCAGGCAAAAGAACGCGGGGATTCATTAGGAGGAGTGATTGAGGTACTGGCCAGTGGGATTCCTGTTGGCTTAGGCAGTCATGTTCATTGGGACCGGCGGTTGGATGCCCGGTTAACTGCAGCACTGATGAGTATTCCAGCGATTAAGGGAGTGGAGATTGGACTTGGCTTTCAAGTGGCGGGTCTGTTCGGTTCGGAAGTCCATGACCAGATTTATTACAGTCAGGAAAGAAACTTCTATCGTCAAACCAACAATGCCGGTGGAATTGAGGGTGGCATCAGTAATGGCGAACTGATCCGGATTCGGTTGGCAATGAAACCAATCCCGACTTTGTACCAACCACTCCAGACAGTTGATCTTCAGACTAAAGAAGTTGTTAGCGCCAGTGTGGAGCGTTCTGATGTCTGTGCCGTACCTGCGGCAGCGGTGGTAGCGGAAGCGATGGCCTGTTGGGTATTGGCAGACGCTTTCCTTGAAAACTTTTCGGGTTCTACTTTGGCAGACGTCCACAATTACTATACTGAATATCAAAAGCGGGTAACTGCCCAATGAATATAGTCTTAATTGGATTTATGGCTACCGGTAAATCTACGCTTGGAAAGGCTTTAGCGAAACGTTTGAACTGGGAGTATCTTGATACTGATAAATTGATTGAGCAGAAAGCAGGTTGTTCAATTCCCCGGATCTTTGCGGAAAAGGGTGAGAGTTATTTTCGGCAACTGGAAGCCAGTGTCGCAAAGGAATTAGCTTCTGCTGAGAAGAAAGTGATCGCGACCGGCGGGGGTTTCCCCCTTAATCCGGAGAATATCCACCAACTGCGGCCAAGCAGTCTGATTGTTTGTTTAACTGCTGCGCCGGAGGTGATCTACCAACGGGCGTCCAGAGATACCAATCGTCCGTTATTGCAAGTAGCAGATCCATTGGCAAGGATCAAGCAACTCCTTGCTGAACGGGCCAGCTGTTATGCCAATGCCGACCTGGCAATTGATACTTCGCTTTGGGATCCTGAAGTGCTTATTGCTGATATTCTTGCAGAAATGAAGAGGAGAGGGTTGAGGATTGATGGAGACTGTTAAACTGCATTTAGCTGAGAAGAGCCGTATCTATTCAATCTTGATTGGTGAAGGATTGATTGAAGAGGCGGGACGTTTACTTCAAGAACACCAAATTAAGGGAAGAATCTTAATCGTAACCAATCCGACGGTTGCCCAGTGGTATTTACAGCCATTGCTGTTATCATTGACAACTGCCGGTTACCAGGTTGACTATATCGAGATTCCCGATGGCGAAGAATATAAATCATTGGAACAAGCCAATCGTATCTACGATCGGTTGCTGAATGATCGTTACGACCGCAAGACAACACTGATTGCCCTTGGCGGCGGAGTGATCGGTGATCTGACCGGTTTTGTTGCCGCTACCTATATGCGGGGGGTAAGATTGGTGCAGGTCCCAACCACTTTACTGGCGCAGGTTGATTCCAGTATCGGCGGTAAAGTGGCAGTAAACCATCCGCTTGGTAAAAACATGATTGGCGCATTTTATCAACCGGATGTGGTAATTGCGGATGTTACTACCTTAAAGACATTGCCACCAAGAGAGTTGAGCGCGGGGATGGCGGAAGTAATCAAGCATGGAATTATTCTGGATGAAAATTATTTTAATTTGGTTGCAGCTGAGCGAGAAGCAATCCTCAAGCTGGACTCCAATTTTATGACCTATGTGGTCCTTGGCTCATGTAAGATTAAGGCGGCAGTAGTTGAAGAAGATGAAAAAGAAACCGGAATCCGCGCGTACCTTAATTTTGGACATACCATCGGTCATAGTTTAGAAAGTATCACTAATTACAACCGATTTAGACATGGTGAAGCCGTTGCCTTAGGTATGGTAGCTGCAACACGAATCGCAGTTAAAACCGGATTGTTGAAAGATGCATCATTGATCGAACTGCTGGAGAAGTGTCTGACAGGATTAAATCTACCGGTCCGGATTCCGGAATTAGCGGTTACAGCGATTTGCGACAGTATGAACCTTGATAAAAAGGTCGAGTATGGTAAGTTGCGTTGGGTGATGCCAAAACGCCTTGGTGAAGTGGAAATCGCAACGGATATACCGCTGGACGTGGTCCAAGGGGTTTTAACCGAAATGGGGGCGATCTGAAATGTATCGAGTATTAGTATTACATGGTCCGAACCTTAATTGGCTGGGGAAACGGGAACCGGAAGTTTACGGTCATACCACTTTGGCAGAGATCAATGAACAGTTAACCAATCTCGCCAGTGAACTTGGAGTTACGTTAAAGATCTTCCAAAGCAACTCGGAAGGAGCATTAATCGATACTATCCAGGCGGAAGCCGAATGGGCTCAGGCAATCCTGATTAACCCCGGGGCATATACTCATTATAGCTACGCTTTACGTGATGCGTTGGCGAGTGTCGCTCATCCGGTGGTTGAGGTCCATTTGAGCAATGTCCATAGACGGGAAGAATTTCGTCATCATTCGGTGATTGCGCCGATCGCCACCGGGCAGATCATGGGCTTTGGCGTCGATAGTTACTTGTTAGGGCTTCGGGCGATCTGGAGTTTGTTGTGTGAAAAGAAAGGTTGAGTGAGGGCGATCTGCTAACGCGGACGATTTAACGAAAATTATAACTTGATGAATTAGTTGCTGAGGAAATAACGCTATGATCAAAATTGAAAAAGTTACTGAAAATAAGAAACAGTTTCTTGATTTATTGTTGTTGGCGGATGAGCAGGAGAATATGATCGACAAGTACTTGCTACAGGGAGACTTGTTTGCTTTATATGATGGTGATTTAAAGAGTGTCTGTGTAGTAGTGGCATTAGACAGTGAAACCTGCGAGTTGAAAAACATTGCGACCTATGAGAAATATCAGGGCCGAGGGTATGGCAGGGCATTGATCAAATACATCTGCGATTATTATCAAAAAGACTTTCAGACGATGCTTGTCGGGACCGGTGAAACGCCACGGGCCTTATCGTTTTATGAAAGTTGCGGCTTTGTCCAGTCCCATCGGGTGAAGGATTTTTTTGTCGACAATTACGACCACCTGATGTTTGATGGCGATATCCAGTTGGTTGATATGATCTATCTGAAGAAGAATTTACGGGAATAGCTTAATGTTAAGAACAGGTATTCTTTAAGAGAGGTGTAATTAATTTATGAATACACCTATAACCCTGGAAGTTCCCCAACTGTTCTATGGTAAATATCAAAAAGTAAAAGCAGAACTTCGAAAAGTAATGACCAAATTAAAAAGGGGTTATTCGGTTGAGGAAATTTTTGATTCTGAACCAATGCTAGATATTAACGATTACCCTGATTCCTTATTATGGCTTGATAGATCCGGGTCATCAATAGGTGGTAAGGAACATTTCCCATTATGTATTTTGGGAGAAGCTTTATTTTTAGATGAAAGATTTACTTATGAAGAAAAACTTCGGTTAAAGCAGGAGTTTTTAGACTATTTATATCAATTGCCGTGGGGAGTAATAGCGATAAATGCAAGTCAAGAGTATTCATGGGCTGGTCTGGGTATTTATTGGGATAGTCCGGGAGTAGATCCTGACGATGCGGCCAGAATATTGGAAGGAACATGTTGGGACGAACAACCGACCAAGATTAAGTATTCCGAGATTACCAATGTGACCTTTGACAGCAGGTATGTTAATGTTTTTTCTAAATACTTAAGTGAACCTTGACAGAGAAGTTATCTGTGAAATAGAAGCCCAATTGAAGTGGGTGATAAAGTGGATTACTTAAACCAATTAATATTCATGCTCCAAGAGCAGTTACAAGGAAACAAAGAGTCTGTTGCTGCTATAAGTAAATTTATTAAGCCCCTTTTTGCGGAGAAGGTTTTTAGAGAACCAACTTTAACCAGTGAACAAGTTTCAGCAATTGAGATTATCATGCGTGAATGGAGAGGGATGACCTCCTTTGAACCAGGGTGTCTTGAGGGAATCCCAAAGCTATTGAGTTTGTTGAAATGGGTCCAATATCAGCAGCGGATTGATCTTTTAGCTATTTATAAGCGAGATGAATGGAAAGCAATCGTCCAACTGCGTGGACCTGTTGAAAGTGTATTAAAAAAGAGATGTACAAAATGTAACACGCATTATTTCTCAATGGGTGTGAGTGGATTTCTGGATATATTTTCGTTGATCTGCTCGGAGTGCGGCAACGTCTATTTTAAGTCGGTTTATTCAGAATCTGAACCTCCAAGTTGTGAATGTGGTGGTACATATAAAAATGCTTGTCCGAAATGTGGCGAACTAAAGGGCTCTATTATTGC
This sequence comes from Bacillota bacterium, assembly GCA_029553165.1. Taxonomy (GTDB): domain Bacteria; phylum Bacillota; class UBA4882; order UBA8346; family UBA8346; genus JAKPCT01. The sequence continues at coordinate 3,607 of JAKPCT010000137.1, read as the reverse complement.
TGAAATATCGCCTTACCAATACTTCAAAGATCATCAGTATATTAGAAGTGAAGATTAATATGTCTTGGGCGGATTTTCCAGTATTAAAGAGGAGTAAATGATGAAAAAGGGGTTATTGCTAATCCTGTCGGTGGTTAATTTTTTGCTGTTCCAATTTGTAGTGGAAGCCAAACCGATGGTTGCGCCGGATGTAAAGGAAGCTGTTGTCCATTCTACATCTATTGTGATCGCTAAGTACAAGCATTATTCTTCAAATAATACAATTGACTATTTTAATGGTCCGATTGCAACATATAGCCTTGAAGAGATCCTTAAAGGAGCAGCGGTAAATAAAACGCTCAAGGTTAAATACAGATTTGAGGATGGTTCCGCATGTCTTCCAGAGGATGGGTGGCAATTTCACGATCTGATCATGCCCAAAAAGGGGAGCAGTTGGATCTTGTTTGTGGATTCCAAAACTGATGGTATCTTTAATACCTATCGCGGGAATTATGGAAGATGGGAAGCAACGCCGGAAAATATCAGAATAATCAAGGATTTAATTATTGACAATTACAAATAAGCCTATTGAGTAGGGTGAAAACATGAATCAAACGCGACTCCACAAATTATACCGGATCTTGAACGATCAACAACTGGATGCTGTAATAATAACTAATCCGCAAAACCGTCGTTACTATAGTGGGTTTACCGGTTCGGCCGGGGTTTTGGTTGTCGGGTTAACCAAAGCTTATATTGTGACTGACTTTCGTTATTGGGAGCAGGCGGGGATTGAAGCGGTTAAATTTGAGCTAATTAAACAGGGACAATATGTTTGGACCAGTGTTTTTGAGGTTATTAATGCTGCTGCCTGGAAACGGATCGGTTTTGAAGCAGAGGATGTTACTTACAGGGATTATCTCCAAATAGCTAAGCTGGCTCAAGACGTTGAGCTGGTTGCGTTGACGGATGAAGTTAAACGCGGACGCTGGGCAAAAGATACTGCCGAGATTGAAACTCTGGCCGAAGGGGCCAGGATCACTGATCTTGCCTGGCAACAGACGATCAGCAAGATTAAACCGGGAGTTAAAGAGCGGGATCTGGCGTTAGAGTTTGACTATCAGTTACGCTTGAATGGTGCCGAAGGCAGTGCCTTTACTACGATTGTGGCTTCGGGGTATCGTTCGGCATTACCGCATGGGGCTGCTTCCGGGAAAGAGATTCAAGCGGGTGATCTGGTTATCATTGATGGTGGTGCATTGTATCAAGGTTATCATGCTGATATGACCCGTACCGTTGTGGTTGGTCGAGCAACGGATGAACAGAAGAAGATCTATCAGCTGGTTTTAGATGCTCAAATGCGGGCGCTAAGTTTGCTCAAGAGCGGGCTTACCGGTAAAGAAGCCGATGCTTTTGCCCGCGAACTGATAACCGATGCGGGTTATGGAGCTAACTTTGGTCATGGGTTGGGTCACAGTGTTGGGCTGGAGATCCACGAAAGTCCGAGGCTTTCTCCCTCTGAGCCAAATCAAATCCCGCTTGATTCAGTTGTAACCGTTGAACCGGGGATCTATCTTCCCAATTGGGGTGGAGTACGGATCGAAGACCTGGTAGTAGTGGGTGAGACAGGAGTTCGCAATTTGACGGGCAGTCCCAAAACAGAACTGATCGAGTTATAATAAGATTAACAATATATTCCTCGACAAAACTCGCATTTTATGGTAAAATTTTTAGGGTTATTGAGCATTTTTAAGGAGGAAGTTAGTAATGATTTCGGTAACTGATTTTAAAACGGGTCTCACTATTGAAATTGATGGCGACTTATATACCGTTGTTGAGTTTATGCATGTTAAACCTGGAAAAGGTGCTGCATTTGTCCGTTCCAAACTTAAAAATATCCGGACAGGCTATTCGGTAGAGCGTACTTTTAATGCTAATGAAAAAGTGGAAACTGCCCGGATTGAGTATCGCGAGATGCAGTATCTTTACAACACGGAAGACGGCTACACCTTTATGGACATGGAAACTTACGACCAGTTAACCATTCCGACCGCTAAAATGGGTGATGCTCCGAAATATCTCAAAGAAAACATGATTGTTGAGATTCAACAATATAACCACGAGATTTTGGGAGTTCAATTACCAAATACGGTTGAGCTCGAGGTTGTTGCAACCGACCCATCATTTAAAGGTGACACCGCGACCGGTGGTTCGAAACCGGCAACGTTGGAGACTGGAGTTGTCGTTAACGTCCCATTCTTCATCGAAGTTGGCGATGTATTGTCAGTTGATACCAGAACCAATCAATACTTAAAACGGGTAAACAAATAAGAACTTTCAAAAGTTTTGTTTAAATAAATTGCACCGCTGGGTTAGGTATAAACCTAAACCTTGGTGGTGCTTTTTGTTTAAACATAATCGGTCAGGTTTTAAAAGTTTGATTGTATTAACCCTTCACTTTTCAGCAATACTATTTAGTGAAAGGGGTTGAATTGAAATGAATAACGATCTGAAAGAACGCGCCGCTTATTTACGAGGACTTTTACAAGGCGTTGATCTTGCTCAAAATAGTAAAGAAAAGATGGTCTGGGAAGGGTTGATCGATTTTTGCGAGGTAGTAGCGGATGATTTGGATGAACTCTCCAATTCCCAGGACGAATTTGCCGATTATATTGAAGCAATTGATGAAGATTTAAGTGTGTTAGAGAAGCAATTTTATAGTATCGAGGATGAAGAACAGGGTGATTCGGATATCATCTTTACCAATGAGGTCGACGATGATGATACAGTGATCGAGATCTCTTGCCCCAATTGCCATGAAGAGCTCTATTTTACTGATGAAGCCGGTGAGTATGAAGTAGTATGTCCGGAGTGTAATCAGGTGGTCTGGAGTCATACAGTGGAAGACAATGGACCGACAGTATATCGTGACAAAGATTTATTATAAAAATGATCTTTCTTGATGTCATAATTAGTAGCCCGTCCCCATAAACATAAATAAGGGACGGGCTACTACTTTTTTATTGGAGAAGGTTCTAAAGATGAATGATAAGCGATTTAGCAGAGCTGAACACGATTGGGATGAGATCATCCGTTTTTTTCCCAATACGCTTAGGAGTATGCTCAAGAACGTCAATAGTTTGGAACAGAGTAAGATAACTGAAATTCGGATGCGAATCGGACGTCCGATCGAAATTATTACCGGAAATCGTTCCTATTGGCTTAATCGGGCTGGTGGCTTGGAGTCGGTAAGCTCGCAGACGTATATTTTAACCCCTGAAGATTTTGCCCGAACTTTAAACTCAATTACCAACGGGTCCTTTTATGCCTTAGAAGAAGAATTTGCCCAAGGATATTTAACGTTACCCGGTGGACATCGGGTTGGATTTACCGGTCATGTTATTTTAGAAACGGGAAAGATCAAATTGATTCGCGATCTGTCAAGTCTCAATCTTCGAATTGCCCGGCAGATCAGAGGGATTGCCAGGCCGGTCTTACCGTTTTTGTGGAAAGACAGCCGGTTTTTAAAAACATTGATTTTATCACCTCCTGCTTCCGGAAAGACAACTTTATTGCGGGAGATCATTCGTGAAGTCAGTGATGGGTGTGACGATTTAGGGATTGATGG
>JAKPCT010000135.1 GCA_029553165.1 Bacillota bacterium | reverse complement strand
TCAGGCTCAACGCCTTTCCCCTCGGCAAACTTCCAGAGCTTATCCATATCGGTGCGGTAAGCTGCAATGGAGTTCTCGGAAAGCGATTTCTCAAGTCGCAGAAAGTTAATGTAATCGTCTATTGCGTTGCTCCATCCCATTTTAACTCGTTAGGTTTATACAAATATATGCAATAACCCATAAATGATTAGAATCAGCCTATGGTTGTTTTATATCAACTTTAACCTACGTTAAAATTTCGTAAATTTTGCATGTAAACCAAAACAAACAAAACTATGGTAAACTCCGATTTAGTTGCAACAGGACTAATTGCTGCTTACACCCTTTATAGTTTGGTAGCAATTGGTCTATTTGGTTGGTTTGCCTACCGAATAACCAAACCAACTAAAACGCCTGTAATAAAGCCTGTACTATTTTACTCTTTTACTACGTTGCTTGTAATAATTGGCGTATCGCTCCACCTCACTACCATGCACACCATTCCTTGGGTAAAACTGGAAATGGATGCATCAAAAATCAACCCTGACAGGTTGATTAAAATGGAGGTCGATAGTTTTAAGTTTTACATCCTTACCGATTCAATTAGGCAGGAGTTGCCCGTTGCTGAGCCTATTAAAATCAAGGAGGGTGAAACAGTTATGTTCGATGTGTATTCCAAAGACCTAACCTATGGATTTGGATTATTCAGGCCTAACAATACTATGGTATTACAAATGCAGGTACTACCACTTTACAGTAACAAAATCATATGGGAGTTCAATGAAAAGGGGACTTTCACCTTGCGTTCAACCGAATTTGCAGGCCCAAAAAGCACCCGTATGATAATACCTAACTTTATTACTGTCGAATAATAAAATTGTTGGTCTATGAAAAAGTTTATAGATACTTTAATAAATGGCAATGAGGTAAACGGACGCTTAGCAGGCCTTACCCCATTACAAAAATTAACCTTAAGGTTTGCTGTAGTATCACTTGTTTACTATGGCTTTGCTGTAATTGAAGGGATGATAATGCGCTTAATCCTTGCATCACCAAACTCACTCACTGAACTAATTCCTGAACATCAATACTTTGCAATCCTAACTGCACATCCACTTGTTGGTATCTTTGGTGCCACCTACACCCTTGTGTTTGGCGCCTTCTATTTTGCGTTACCTTTCCTTCTTAAAAAACCATTATGGGGATTTAAAGCTGCAAATTGGTCGTTTTGGCTGATTACTATTGGGGTTTTCGTTTTCTGGTTTGCAGGATTCCTTTCGCATTATGGGCCTCTATATACCCTATACTGGCCACTACCAGCTGACTTTAATCAATTTGGGCCATGGGGTGGCACATTCTTTATTCTTGGAATTGCCTTGGTAATGGTGGCCTCCATAATTTTTGTTGTTATTGTTTTTAAAACAATTACTTACACCCCTAAAGGGTGGGAAAAGCAACCGGGTGGTTCACTTTTGGCTTCGGCACTGGGAGTATCGGGGCTAGCAAACCTTTTCCGAAAAAAAGAAAATCGTAAACATCACCAAGTACCATTACCAGTTGCTGCCATTGCTAGGGGATCGGTTGATGTATTCCTGAATGCTGGTATAATAACCTTTACGGGAGTGCTTATTCTGGTTTACTTATTAGGACATATTTTGGGATTTAACCTACAAAACTCATGGATTGATGCGCTCCTCTACAAGAACATGTTCTGGTGGGGGCTCGACCTAATAGCTGATGGTTTAGTTCTCATTTTTGTTGCCGGTACTTGGTACCTACTTGCCATGCTAATAACTGGCGTTAAAAATGTATACATGGAGAACGTAGCTAGGGCACTACTTTTGCTCGAACTAGTAGTTTCCTGGACAGTTTGGTCGCACCACCTCCTTTCCGATCAGGCGCAGCCCTTAATGCTAAAACTTGTGTCTGGTCAATTTGTAACAGCGTTTGAGCTTATAACCCAAGGCTTAGCTCTATTTATAAGTTTAGTAACTCTTTGGGGTGCACGCCCTCTAAAATGGACACCAGAACTAAAATTTTTCCTTGGAGGTTTACTTGGTTTTGCCCTAGCTGTTGCAGCAGGAATTATCCAAGCCGATATGGGGATGAATCGTATACTACACAACACACAATGGATTGTTGGGCCTCACGTCCACGTTGCTGTTCTGATTGGACTTACCATGACCCTATATGCAGTAGTTTATAAATTACTACCCGTACTAACTAACGGTTTGAACATTTTTAGCGTAAAGCTTACATCATGGCATTTCTGGCTACATCTACTTGGAGGTATAGGTATGGGTGCGTTCATGGGCATGGCTGGGCTTAAAGGCATGCTCCGCAGAACCATCTACTACAATGGCGAGTTTGATATTTTCATGATTCTTGCAGCATTAGCTGGAGCAGCATTACTTTTAGCCTACTTGTCATACTTTTTCAACCTTGTCCTCACAATCGGAGTAAAAGGAATTATTGAAATCTTCAAACCATCAAAACTACCTAAGGAGCAAATACTTCCCGAATAATTTACTTAACGTAATACGCAAAAGGGCTTTCGAATTTTCGATTGCCCTTTTCTTTTTTTAGAAAGCTTAACAAAAACTTGAGTATTTTTGCAAAAAAATCCACCTATGCTCAAACGTACAAAAATAGTTGCCACCATATCCGATAAGCGTTGCGATGTAGATTTTATAAAATCCCTTTACCAGGCTGGAATGAACGTTGCACGTTTGAACACCGCCCACATGAACCCGGAATCAGCTAAAAATCTGATTTCAAATATCCGGAGTGTTTCTGAAAACATCGCTATACTTGTCGATACTAAAGGCCCCGAGATTAGAACCTCATCAAATGGTGAGGAAATTAAGGTGGAAACCGGAATGAAAATAAAGATTATTGGCAACCCCGATGGAGCCTCAGGAAACGACACCGTGTACGTTAGCTACCCGAACATTGCGGCCGAAGTACCAGTTGGTAACACCATTCTTATAGATGATGGCGAAATTGAGCTAAAAGTGGTTGATAAAAAGGAAAATGCCCTCTACTGCGAGGTAACAAACTGTGGTACCATAAAACTGCGGAAAAGTGTAAATATACCGAATGTGCATATCAACCTTCCCTCGCTAACCGAAAAGGATAAGGCGTTTGTTCAGTTTGCCATTGAAAACAATATAGATTTCATTGCTCACAGCTTTGTTCGTAACAAACACGATGTACTTGAAATCAAGGAGATACTCCATAAGCACAATAGCCCAATTAAAATTATTGCCAAAATTGAGAACCAACAAGGTGTTGATAATATTGACGAAATCCTCGACCACGCCTACGGAGTAATGGTGGCTCGTGGTGATTTAGGTATAGAGATTCCTGCCGAGAAACTGCCAATTATACAACGCCGAATTGTTAGGAAATGTATAGAGAGTAAAAAGCCGGTAATAATTGCAACCCAGATGCTGCATACCATGATTGAGCATCCGCGTCCCACGCGTGCTGAAATCAGCGATATTGCCAATGCCATATACCAACGTACCGATGCCATTATGCTAAGCGGCGAAACGGCATACGGTCAGTACCCCGTTGAAGCGGTTGAGGTGATGACCCGCGTTGCACGCGAGGTTGAGGAAGCCCAAGAGGCTGACCTTTCAGTAAACCTTGTTCGAATTAACAACGAGGTAACAGCAACACTGGCTAAAGCTGCCGTTAGGGCATGTTCATCGCTTCCCATCAAAGCTATTATTGTTGATACACTTACAGGTCGCACCGGCCGATACCTTGCTGCATTCCGTGGTCGAATTCCCATATTTGCCATTTGCTACAAGCAACATGTAATGCGCGAGTTAGCACTATCGTATGGAGTGGAAGCAGTTTACATGGAGCCCCGCACCTCACGCGACCATTTCCTAACCGATGCCATTGGCACCATGCTCGAACGCCGAAAAATAGCTTCCGAGGACATGGTACTTATCATTGGAGGTAGCTTTGGGCCCAGCAATGGTGCTTCGTTCATGGAAATTAGCAAGGTAAAAAATCTGGTATCCAAAAAGTAAAAAATGCCCGATTCTTTAGGCAAATCAGTAAAACTGCACATAGCAATTCTAGCTATTCAACTTATTTGCCAACTGGGCTACTCCCAGAAAATGCCAAATGCTTACTACAGAGCAGAGGCAGCGCTTGAACTAAACGATACAAAGAATGCCCTCAGCTGGGCTGATTCGTGCTTCAATGCCAAACCATACCGTTACCAGTATTACCTTATAAAAGGAAAAGCCCTTTTGCAAGCCAATCGGTATAATGAGGCCATTGAGGCCTTTTTACAGGCAGAACAACAACGCTCAGGTATTGCATCGTATCAACTGGCAAGAACATATTGCCTCATGGGCGATACAATAAACTGTATTGAATGGACTCGTCAGAATTTACAGTCGATATACAGAGAACCTGAAAGTAGCTACCTACTCAGTGACGACTTTTCATTTGCGCATTCCTTAAAGGAATGGCAAAAAATCTGGGACAAAGAATGGTATTCCGCAATTGAAAAGGATATTCACTATGCCCGTTACCTGATCGGTAACCAAAACTACGACGAGGCTATTGAACTCCTTAACAAAAGGATAAAAAGTAAAAAATCAAAAGCGGAACTATTTGAGTTACGGGGACGTGCGCACCTTTATGCCGGGAACTTTTCACTTGCACTAAGAGATTTTGAGAACGCATACCATCGCAGCAAAAGGAATTATGATTACTTGGCACTGCAGGCCAATGCACTATTTAACCTTAATCAAAACGGAAAAGCGTTAACGCAAATCGAGCAAGCTATTGACAAATCAGGGGGTAAACCCGAATACTTGCTGTTGAAGGCCAAAATCCTCAGTAAATTAAACCGCTATAGCGAGGCGTATGAAACCCTAAAGGAATACCTTGTGTATTTCCCCAACAACACCGAAGCAAATTTAAACCTAGCAAGGTATGCTTATGAGTCTGGATACTATACCGATGCCCTGCTGGCAATAGCCAAAATGCTCAAGTTTACTCCCGATAACATAGAACTTATTCTGCTTAGGGGAAAAATCTACCTAAAAACCGACCAACCCCGACAAGCAATTTTCGACTTTGAAAAAGCAATCAGCCAGAATTATTGCACTGCAGAGTCGTACCTGCTAAAAGGTTTAGCTCTGCTGCAAGTAGGCGAAAGGGAAGAAGCTTGTAAATGCTTCTCAATATCTGGCGGTTTGGGTAACATCGATGCTCAGGGTTTGCATTTCAACACCTGCAGAAAATAATAACTATAAACATTCATCATCAATCATAGAATTAACGTCAAAAAAAATTGATAATAATCAAAAGTTTGTTTAAAATTGTGTAAAATGAAAAAACATGGAAATAAAAGGTTCAGCAGTAAAAGCAACCCCTGACTTTGTAAAAGCCAACTTTATTAACCGCTACTCGGAATGGCTAAAGTCACTACCAAACTCATCGCGTGAGATTATTGAAAAACCTATTTATGCAACAACATGGTACCCGTTAATTGAATCGGTAATCATACCTACGCAAAAAGTAGCCGATTTGTTTTACAATGGCGATTACAATAAGGCAGCACGTGAAATTGGAAGGTTTAGCGCCGATATAGCCCTCAAAGGCATATATAAAATATTTGTTAGGATAAGTTCACCACAGTTTGTATTAAGTAGAGCATCAAGTATATTTTCCACTTACTACCAACCTGCCGACATTAAAGTGGTGGAAAGTTCCGATAAAAAAGCAGTACTTCAGCTTGAAAAATTCCATGTCGACGAAAAACTCATAATGGAGCGAATTGCAGGCTGGATTGAGCATACCCTTGAAATCACACTTAAATCACCCTTGAAGGTCGATGTGGAACAAATTGTAAACGGGAAGAACCTTACCGCTCGGATAACTGCCATGTGGCAATAGCTACAATAGTTATTGAATGAAACCTGATAATTGCTATATTTACAAAAAAAATAGCAATTATGCTGGGATTGGCAGCTAAAAGTTTGGTTCCGGTTCGCAAGGAACCCAATGAAACCACTGAGATGGTTAACCAACTACTTTTTGGCGAAAAGGTTACAATTCTTGAGAATTATAAGCAATGGTATAGAATTGAAAGCACCCTTGACAGCTACCCGGGATGGGTGGACTCCAGGCTAATTGATATTGTAGCAGACACTAGCAGCGAAAAGGAACTTACCAACTTTTCGGTTCTCTCATCACTGGCCGAGGCCATAAAGGTAGATGATAA
>JAKPCT010000118.1 GCA_029553165.1 Bacillota bacterium | reverse complement strand
AATAATACCATTGATCATCTTGGTGCTGACTAATTTGATTGTTTTGTTATGATACCAGTCGTCCAGTCCACCACCGGCATAATTGAGCAGGTTGATCTTCATACTTCTTGCTTTTTGGATTACGCTGCTCCAGATTTCATTCTCATAACCATCCAAAAAAAGATTTGACCCCAAGATTCCGATAGTTGGTTTGTTCAAATTGTTCTCCCCTAAATCCGTTTAATAAATATAATACATAAGTATATATCGGCAAAATATGGAGAGTTAAATAGTTATTTATTTTTAAATCTTTCTATAGTGGCGTTTTACTGAAGAGGTAACGAAAAGTAAGATTGAATTAGAATTTCATCAGAAAAGATACTAAATGATAAAGGTCGGGGCGAGGAAAAATACCGAAGTCAGACATTCTGAATTATTTGGAAAATAAGTTGTTTATGGCCATCTTCCAACTTTAATGTGGCCTAATTGAATTAGCTCCCGTTGCCGTTGGAAGAGGTATTTGATGATGTCATTTTCAATCTTTTCATTAATGCCTTCAAAACTTAATGCGACTCCCTGATTGGTTTCTGACTCCGTTCTTTCAAACCGTATTACTTTGGCGTCAAAGAAGATTGGTTCGGTGAGTGTCGGTAAATTGATTTGGCAATGGAGTAATGCTGATTTTTTAAGTGAGCGATCATAAGGGACAATGGCATATAAGCCACTGGCTGAAAGATTAATTACTTTACCAACCTTTTCAATTTTGGAATCATCCCAATAGATCAAGGTTAAATCAACATCACACCGGAAGAAGTTGCGCCGGGAGTATGTTTTGATTTGCTTTGGCTTGTTCAATATCAACTTGGGAGGAGTACCAGGAATAATTTCAATAATCTCCGAGATGAAGTAGTAATTCTCTGAAGATTCCTTACAGATTACGACCAGATCTGTACCTGGCTGGATATTTATCTCTTGATCTTCGGGTAAGATGATAGTCAAAGAAGCAGCGTTCGCCTCCATAATAAAAGTTTTATAGACTTTTCTAACATTTGCTTGGTCACGAAATTCAATTTGGATACTATTGCCGGGTTTGAATAACTCATTATTGAATGAATCACTAGACATCGTTATGCCACCTTTGGAGTTTAGGTAAAGTTCTTTAACAAATAGATTACCTGTTTTAGTTAATGAAGATAAATTTCTGCAAATCGAAATAAAAATCCTCCCCGAATACCGCATGTTTTTTTAGCTACAACACATAATAAAGAAATGAGGGAGGTTTTTTTGTTGGATAATAACTTTACTGTCAATCAGAATCAGCATCAAAATGAGGCTCCGATCGAACCGGTTGAACAGCCGGTCCGGCAAAGTCCCCGTAAACAAAGGTTGGTTTTACAAAATCTTAAGAATCTTGGACAAATAAACACTCCTGCAGCGCCTGAGAACAATATTCATACGCTGATCATTGTTGGTCAAATTGAGGGTCATATTATTCTGCCTCCCAAAAACAAGACTACCAAGTATGAACATATTATTCCCCAATTAGTAGCGATTGAACAGAATAAAAGCATTGAAGGTGTTTTGATAATCTTAAACACTGTTGGTGGCGATGTCGAAGCTGGTTTGGCAATAGCAGAAATGTTAGAAAGCCTTTCAAAAGCAACTGTGTCGCTGGTTTTAGGCGGAGGACATTCAATTGGAGTTCCGATTGCGGTATCGACAGATTATAGTTTTATTGCTGAGACTGCTACGATGACAATCCATCCGTTGCGTCTAACCGGAATGGTAATCGGAGTTCCTCAAACATATGAATACCTTGATAAGATGCAGGATCGGGTCATTAAGTTTGTTACTAAACACTCCAAGATTACTGAAGAACATTTTCGGGAGTTAATGTTTCGGAATGGCGATTTGGTTCGTGATATTGGGACGGTTTTAGTTGGTAAAGATGCCGTAAGCTCTGGTTTAATCGACGAGGTTGGCGGTATTAGGGAAGCTTTAAAAAAACTGGATGAGTTGATTGAGATTAAAGTCCGCTCAAAGAGGAGGGGATTTCAATAAGATGCTCTATACAATCATTCCTGAAGAATATATTTTTGAAGAAAATAACGCTCTACCCGAAACAAACCAGGCAGAAATCGAGGTTCGTCAAGGAAGTCTGAGTTTAATCTGTCATCATTCATCCAGTGGCGAACTGATCATCAATAGAATTATCAGCAGTAACCCCCAAGATTATCTGAATCCTGATTGGCAACCCGGTTCAGTATTAAATAAAAGTTAAGTTTAATATTAATGAAAGAAAGCAAAACTCTAACAGTAAAATAATCATCTTTTTACTGATTAGAGTTTTTTGTTTTGCCATAAGCGAACAATATTTTGAGGGAATGAGGCTTAATTTTGATTATTAATATGCAGGAAAATCAGGAGATTTAAAGAATGTATTGTAACTGAACGTTAAGTTAGATTTGAGTTATCTATTTACAGGAGGCCATAGCTTTGTCAGCGGTTATTGAGGGATTGTTAATCATTTTAGGAGCGTTAGGGCTGTTTCTCCAAGCTATCGGAAGATTTGGAGACGGTGTCCAAAAAAGAGTCGGCGAAAAGATCAGGATCATCATCGAAAAACAATCTAGAAAACCATTACCAAGTGTTTTAAATGGCATCGCGATGGCAGCGGCGCTTCAAAGTAACTACTTAACTTTTGGAACGGTTTCCAGTTTGGTTAATGCGGGCTTACTTGGCTTATTGCCGGCTTTATGTATCATGCTTGGTGTTAATTTGGGGCTGACTGTTACTGCACAATTGATGTCGCTGAATATTGGTGTTTTCTTATTTGTATTGCTGTTCTGTGGTTATCTGTTGAATTTTTATGGAAAGAAGCGTGGCTGGCACTATCTGGGGCAAATATTGTTTAATTTAGGCCTGATGTATCTTAGTTTCTATATTTTTCATTATGCTTTTCAAACCTTAGGGATGCAATCATTAGCGGTTGACGCTTTAAGAGGAATAATCCTCAATCCGTGGCTTTGTTTTTTTGTTGGATTAGGATTAGCGGCAATCTTTCGTAGTAGCAATACGGTTGTTGTATTGACGCAAAGTATGGTCGGTCTTCAAGTAGCTTTAAATCCGGTAACTTTTTTAAGCGGGGCATTTGCAATTGTGATTGGGGCCAATATCGGCACTACTTTCATCAACATGCTGGTCGGAATGGACCGCCAACCAATCGTCAAAAAAGCAAATTGGATGCATTTTTCATTCAATTTAATAACTGGTCTAATCTGGTTAACCTTTTTACCGGTTGCTTTTTACATGGTTAGCAATTTTAGTGTTCAGTTATATCAGATTTTTCAAAAATTCTTTGCAGTGGTTTTTAATATCAAAATTCCCAATGTTATTCCTACCGAACGGTGGTTTAATATTTGGGAGATTGCAATGGCGAATACCATCTATAATTTGTCAGTAATTTTTATTTGGTTTCCGATTACATTACTTGCTTCTAAATTAGGGGTAGCCTTCTTTTCTGAAAAAAGCAAAATCGGAACTAACGGCACTACTTATCTGGACCGCAGAGCGCTGCAAACTCCGGCCTTAGCCTTAATGTTGGCAAGTCATGAGATCAAACAGATGGCCAATATCACCCGGGAGATGTTAAAATCAGCCCGGTTAGCCTTTTCCAAAGGACAGATCCATTTACTTGACGGTATCGGTCGTGATGAAGAGATTGTTGATGAGATGCAGGAGCAGATCACTTTTTATCTGTCAGCATTATTATCCCAAAATTCGTTAACTGAAGAACAATCGCACCGTTTAGCAGGATTGTTGCATATTGTTAGCGATATCGAACGGGTGGGGGATCATGCTTATAATGTTGCCAATCTGGCTGAAAAAAAGTATCTTGAAAAATTGCAATTTTCGGAACTGGCAATTAATGAAATCGAATTAATGTTTGGTAAGGCAATGGACTTCTATAATAAAGCCTGCATGGCATTTTATGAAGATAAATCGGAATTATCAAAGCAACTGTTAAACCGTGAAGAAAATATTGATAAACTGGAAGAGGAACTGCGCCAAAATCACATTCATCGTCTAAATCAAGGAAAATGTTGGCCCAGTTCGGGAGTTGTCTATGTAGAAATGTTGAGTAATTTACAGCGGATCGCTGCTCATGCAGCTAATATTGCAAGTGCGATTTTAGAAGAAGGGGAAGCCTGATGCCTCGCTATAAACGGAAAACAAATTCAAAATCTAACCAGCGGCTTAAGGAACAAAAAGCAGAGATTACAGGAGTATTACTAATTGGTTTTGCGTCATTGGCAGTTGTAGCAATGTATCTTGATAACGCAGGAGTTATTGGGGATATTCTTAAACGTGTTATCTACTATTTATTTGGCGAACGTGGCGCTTTCCTGCCGATGGTCTTTGTTGCAATCTTTGGCGGAATGTTAATCAGTCGGAAGAAGCTTAGATTCTTCAATCGGCGTTTAATCTCACTATTGCTCTTAATGGTTTTTGCATTGGTTTTTTTAAATATTATCAGTAAGGCCCCAATTACAAACTCTGATTGGGAGGTTGCCATTAAAAGCTGTGGTGTTATTGGCTATCTGTTAACCAAACTTTTTCTTGCTTGTTTTGGTAAATTAGGGACCGGAATTGTTTTAGTGATTTTAGTGTTAATTGCCTTTATCTTAGCTTTGGAAAAACCGCTGATTGAGGTTGTAAAGAGTATGCTGCCTCAGATGAATTCGGAGGATAACCGTTACGAAGAATCCAATAACAAGAAAGCTAAGGGAAAAGAGGTAAAAGTAGTAACGGAAGATGAAGTTCCGGCCGCACCGCAATCCCAAAATAAGGTGCTGGTGACATTACAAGAGATGATGCGCGATCAGGGACAACGTAAGGATGCATTAAAATCAGATAATAAAAAAGAGGATCAGGATTTAGATAATAATACGATCGATTTCGTTCCGAAGACTCCGATGAAATCAGGTCCTTATAAGTTGCCAGATATTCAGTTGATTGAAAAACCGGCGGGTCGGAGCCGTAAGACCAGTCAAATGCCCGATCAGTCAAAGCAACTTGAAGAGGCATTGGCTCAATTTGGAGTTCAAGTAAAAGTTATTGATGTTCATCACGGACCGGTGATTACCAGATATGATTTACAGCCGGCTCCGGGCGTGAAGATCAGTAAGATTGTTAATTTGACAGATGATCTGGCGTTAGCGTTGGCGGCCAAAGGCCTTCGATTGGAAGCGCCAATTCCCGGAAAAGCTGCTATCGGAGTGGAAGTCCCCAATAAAGAAACCCAAATTGTTGTTTTCAGGGATATGATTGAATCAAAGGCTTTTTGGGATTCAGGTAAACTTTGCGTTGCTTTAGGGGTAGATATTGCGGGTGAGGTGGTTTTGGCCGATTTGGGCAAGATGCCACACCTTTTGATCGCCGGAGCAACCGGGTCCGGAAAGAGTGTTTGTGTTAACACTTTGATTATGAGTGTTCTGTTTAAAGCATTTCCCAATGAAGTCAAATTCATCATGATTGACCCGAAGATGGTTGAGTTGTCGATGTATAATGGAATACCCCATTTATTAGCACCGGTCGTTACTGAAGCCAAAAAGGCATCAGGTGCACTCAAACTGGTCGTTGATGAGATGGAGCGCCGTTATAAATTATTTGCCGAAGCCCGAGTCAGGGATCTCGAGAAGTACAATGCGTTACAGGAGGATGAAGCCGAAAAACTTCCCTTTATCATTGTTCTGATCGACGAATTAGCAGATTTAATGATGGTTGCACCTGTTGAAGTAGAAGATTCGATCTGCCGGCTGGCGCAAATGGCCCGGGCAACAGGAATCCATCTGGTAGTTGCTACTCAGCGTCCTTCGGTCGATGTCATTACCGGATTGATCAAAGCCAATATCCCGTCACGAATTGCGTTTGCGGTTTCTTCACAAGTTGATTCACGGACCATCCTCGACTGTATGGGAGCCGAACGTTTACTGGGGAGAGGCGATATGCTTTTTTCTCCGGTCGGGTCGATGAAACCGCGGCGGGTTCAAGGAGCTTTGGTTGTTGAAAAAGAAATAGAAGCTGTTATCAAGCATTGGAAAGAACAAGGCGAGCCGGATTATCAGGAGAAATTCTTAAATATCCCTGAAAAAACCGAAAAAGTAGTTGAAGAGGAAGAAGACGAGCTGTTTTGGGATGCTGTTAAAATTGTGGTCGATCACGGACAAGCTTCGGCATCGATTTTACAACGTCGTTTGCGAATCGGTTATACCAGAGCGGCGCGTTTAGTAGATATGATGGAATCGAAAGGAATAGTTGGCCCCTACGAAGGAAGCAAACCACGCGAAGTTCATATTACTGCGCGTCAGATGGAGGAAATTAGAATGCGCAGTCAGGGATGAATTAAATTTTTGAAGAAGGATCTTTAGTTTAACCAGAGAATATATACATCATTGAAGTTAACATATTATACAATATTTGAAAAAACCGCGAAACTAAGTAACTTTAAGTATAAATTATACCGTTGTTTGATTTACTATAATATTTTAGTAAAGGAGGTTTCCGGTGAAAGAGATTGGAGTATACCTCCGTAAAGAGAGAGAGGCAAGGAAGATCCGCTTAGAGGACGTTCAGGAGATTACCAAAATCCGTCTTCGTTATCTTCAAGCAATTGAAGAAGGGGATTTGGAGGTGATTCCTGGCGAGGTTTATCGTAAAGGATTTATTGCCAGTTATGCTAATGCAATCGGTTTGGATGGACAAGAGGTAGTCGAAAAGTATAATAACTTAAAACTGGAGCAAGAAAACCAAGCGCGTTTAGAGTTGGAAAAGTTAAGTAATAAGAGAAAAAGTCAGCCCAAACCCCAAAAAAGCGTGCCAAGTGATAATTCTCATGAAAATGAAAACCCCAAAAAAAAGATTAAACCCAAGAATAAAAATGCTAAGAAGAGTAAGAAGACCAACCGTAATCTCTCAAAACTTGTTATCGCATTGACAGTAATTATTATATTATTGGGTTTGATGTTGGTATTGCCGAAGTTGAATGGGGGCAATCAAGTAACCGATAACCTTGAACGCGAGACAACCATACCGGAAAATAGGGTTGTTGCGAACGATAACGCAGAAAATACTGATAATATTAATACTACAGAGACTGATGCTAATCTTAGGCCGGAAAATGAAGCCGAAGCTGATCAGGATGATGTTACTACAGACCAGATTTATCCGGCACCGGTGACCGTCTTTGCGGAGTTCACTGAACAAGTGTGGGTTCAAGTAAAATCAGACGGTAAATCAATTTTTTTCAATAACGGAGCTGTCTTCGATTCCAAAACTCCACGACAAGTATGGACTGCCAAGGAACAGTTAGAGATTCGAATCGGAAACCCGGCAGGGATAAAATTATACTTTAATGGTAAAGAAATCAGTCAAATCGGAGAACGAGGAATTCCAAAGACTGTTAAATTTAACACGGAAGGTTTAGTAATGACGCCGTAAGGCGTTTTTTTTCGCAATCCGGAGTTAATATTTTTAAAGATAAGAAGTGAAATATTGAAATGGAACATCAACAATTAATCCAAGAAATTAAAGAGAAGAACAATATTGCTGATGTAATTTCAGAGTATGTTACCCTAAAACGAGCCGGACGGTCATTAATTGGGTTGTGTCCGTTTCATAATGAAAAGACCCCTTCGTTTAATGTAAATCCTGACCGGCAATTCTTTTACTGTTTTGGTTGCGGAGCCGGGGGCGATGTGATCAGTTTTATTATGAAAGTCGAAAATCTTGATTTCATGGCTGCAGCTAAGAAGTTGGCAGAACGGGCCGGAATCAGCTGGCAAACAGATGATCATACTGATGAAGACCAATCTAAAACAGAACTTTACAAAATTAATAAATTAGCGGCATACTATTATAACCAATGTCTGTTGAACCCCGATCACGGAAAGGTTGCTCAAGAGTATTTAAATAATCGAGGAATTAATCAGGAGATTTGGAGTAAATTTAATCTGGGATATGCCTTGCCGGGATGGACCAATTTGACAAACATTCTTCGTCAGAAAAATGTTTCGTTGGAAAAAGCCGAAAAGTTAGGCTTATTGGGTTTTGGCGAAAATAGTTTCTTTGATCGCTTTAGAGAACGGATCATTTTTCCGATATTTGATCCGAGAGGAAATATTTGTGGTTTTGGTGGCCGGATTATTAATAATAATGCCAACGCCCCAAAGTATTTAAATTCGCCTGAATCAAGTATTTTTCATAAAGGTCAGAGCCTCTACGGAATTCATCTTGCTAAGGATTCGATCAGGCGGGAACAACGGGCGATCTTTGTCGAAGGTAATATCGATGTTCTCCAGGCTCACCAAGCAGGTTTTACCAATACGGTGGCTTCATTGGGAACAGCTTTAACATTGCAACAGGCAAAGCTGATCAAGCGTTATGCCCCTGAAGCAATATTAGCTTATGATGCTGATGCAGCCGGTCAAAAGGCTACTGTTAAAGGGCTCGAAATTTTACGGGAAGCAGGGTTAACCGTCAAGATAGTAATATTACCTGAAGGGGAAGATCCGGACTCATTGATCAGGAAATATGGTCCGGCTGCTTTTAAAGAACTGTTGGACCAGGCATTAAATTTTGTTGATTATCGGATTAAATTGTCAGTAAAAAGCCATGACCTGAAAACAACTCAAGGAAAAGCTGCTGTTGTTAATGAGATCATTCCAATTGTTGCCACCTTGGGAAGTAGTACCGAAATAGAAGAATATGTCAGGAAGTTGTCGCGGGAAATAGGGGTCAGTGAAACGTCAATTTTTGAAGATTTAAAAAAATGGCGTCTGAATAACAGGAAAAAAACTCAGATTTTGGATATTAATTATAATAATAGAAATAATAATAAAGATACTAACGAAAAAAATAGCACTAATATAGGTATTACGGCACTTGAAGAACTGTCGCCTTTACAAAAAGCGATTTTTAAAGCTGAAAAAGAACTTTTACAAATCGCTTTGCAGGAATATGATAAATTTGAGCGAATTAAAGAAGAATTAAGGCCTGAAGAACTTTATTTTGAGCCGTGGCGGGAGTTATTCTCGGAATTATTGAAATTAGATATTGCTAATAATGAAAATATCACAGTACTTGAAGAGATTAGCAGTTCCTTGAGAGAAACAGCCGCGAGCCTAGTTGCTGAATTGCAGATCAAAGATTACCAGACTGATGTTGACGGTCTGTTAAACCGAATCGCAATGTTACGGCTTCAGGAGAAGATTCAAATATTGACAACCCAAATATCTTTGGGGCGTGATGAAGCAGGTAAAAGTTTAACTGATGAAGAATTAAAACAGAAAATAAAGGAATTTACCGAATTGAAGAAGAAATTACAGAAAGAGTTTCCGAATTTTACAGGAGAATTATTTTAACCCGTTTTTTAATCCGCTGGAAGGATGGTAATATAAAGTTGAGCAATGAAAAAACCTTGCCAAATATTGATGGAATTAAAGAATTAATTGCAAAGGGCAAGCGCAAAGGAATTCTGTCGTATCGTGAAATAATGGACAGTCTTGAACAAGTTGACCTTACGACTGAACAGATAGATGAAGTCTATGAGACTTTAGCGAATCACGGTATTGAGATTCTCCCTGATACGAGCGAAGACATAGTAGATAGCATTGATACCAGTCTTGATGAAGATCGGTTTCAACCGGACCTTGATGATGAAGAAGAGGTTGAGATTGATCTGACTATTCCTGAAGGAATTGCTTTGGATGATCCGGTCAGAATGTACCTCAAGGAGATTGGCCGAGTTCCATTATTGTCTGCAGCTGAAGAGATTGAATTAGCCAGACGGGTCGAAGCCGGTGATGAAGCTGCTAAAAGGCGGTTGGCGGAGGCTAATTTGCGTTTGGTAGTCAGCATCGCGAAACGTTATGTAGGACGCGGGATGCTTTTCCTTGACTTGATTCAAGAGGGTAATCTGGGATTGATCAAAGCCGTTGAAAAATTTGATTATTTAAAGGGTTATAAGTTTAGTACCTATGCAACCTGGTGGATTAGACAGGCGATCACCAGAGCGATTGCTGATCAGGCACGGACAATCAGAATTCCGGTTCATATGGTCGAAACTATTAATAAGTTAATTAGGGTTTCCCGTCAGTTGTTACAGACGTTAGGGCGCGAACCAACTGCGGAAGAGATTGCTGCCGAGATGGAGATGAGCCCGGAACGGGTCCGCGAGATTATTAAAATCGCTCAGGAGCCGGTATCTTTGGAAACTCCGATTGGTGAAGAAGAAGACAGTCATTTAGGTGACTTTATTGAAGATCAGGATGCTCCTGCACCGGCTGAAGCTGCATCATTTAGGTTATTAAAAGAACAGTTGGAAGATGTACTCAATACATTGACACCCCGTGAAGAGAAGGTACTTCGTTTACGGTTCGGAATTGATGATGGCCGGGCAAGGACGCTGGAGGAAGTTGGACAGATCTTTAATGTTACCAGGGAACGGATCCGTCAAATTGAAGCAAAAGCATTACGGAAGTTACGCCATCCCAGTCGTAGTAAGAAGTTGAAAGACTTTCTTGATTAGCTCTTCTTTTATACTTGATTTTTTAAAAGATTGATTGTATAATATTCTATGTTACGTTTGGGCCCATAGCTCAGCGGTAGAGCAGTCGGCTCATAACCGATCGGTCCTTGGTTCGAACCCGAGTGGGCCCACCAAATTGTATAATATTAGTAAACAGACACGGTTAACCGATACCGTGTTTTTTATTGTATAAATGAAAACCCCGGTAATCCGGGGTTTTTCATTTATACAACATAAGTATTTATTATTCTATGAAAGAGATTTTGGATATTATTCTGGAACAACGAACGAATTGGTTAGTTCAACTAGGTTTTCTGCGAGATTATGCAATTTGACTGCTAAAGTTTTAACTTGTTCGGAAATAGCGGTTTGTTCTTCTGTAGAAGCAAGAACTTCCTGAGTTGCAGCTGCAGTTTCTTCTGAGACGGAGCTAATTACCATGATTGAATTAATTGTTTGGTTTTTCAGGCTATCAATCTCTTTTATTGCTGTAATTATATCCAAAATTCGTTTAGTAATGCCATCTAATGCTATAATAATTTCATCATGAGAAACCCGAACTGAAGAAACAGCATCCATCTGTTTCTCAACAATTACGTGGGCTTGTTCTGAAGTTTGAGCGGTAACTTTAGTCTTTGTTAAGATATCTTTAATGATATTAGTGATCATTCTTGCCGATTCTTTTGATTGGTTGGCAAGCCTGGTAACTTCGTCAGCTACTACCGCAAAGCCTTTTCCCGCTTCACCGGCACGAGCTGCTTCAATTGCGGCATTTAAAGCAAGCAGGTTTGTTTGTTCGGTGATTCCAGTGATTACATCGGTGATTTTTAGAATTTCTTCCATACTAATATTTAAATCGTGGATGTTTTCAGTTACCTTTTTTGTAATTTCACCGGTTTCATTAGCTTTGTTAATTAATAGATTAATCGAATCTTTTGATTTAATACCCTATAATGATACCAGAAATTAAGACAGACAAAACGGCCAAAATAAGTTAGTATGGAACTATGGAAAAGAGAAGAAATTTTACACCGGAAGAAAAAGCAAAAATAGTGATTGAGGTCTTAAGGGAAGAAAAAACGCTGAATG
>JAKPCT010000096.1 GCA_029553165.1 Bacillota bacterium | reverse complement strand
ATTGATACAACAATAACTATCCCTGAAAGTATTACCTTAGACCTCACTTCATCTAACTTTAATATAAGCAAAATCACCTTTTCAGGTAATACAAGCATATTACGGCTGACTGGTTCCCAAACGAGTCATACCATTAGTACTTTAGATACCACAAAGGGGATTATCGAATATTATGGTGCTGCAGCTGGTTCAGTGTTTGCAACCGGTTTTGGTTCCGCGGGGAACCATTACCCAAGTCTGCGTATTGCTGCGGGATCCGGTAACAAAACCCTCGAAGGCGATATCGAAGTACAAAGGGATGTTATCATTAACGGTGGCGCCCTTGATGTTTCTGCAAATAATTATTCCATAACTGTCCATGGGAACTGGACCAATACGGTTGGTTTTACGGGATTTAATAGCCGGTCCGGCACAGTTATTTTCGATGGTAGTAGTGAAGGATTGGATAATACGATAGAAATCCTCGGTTCCAATGAATGGTATGTTTTTGAGTGTACCACGCCGGGACTTACGGTTTGGTTTGAAAATTCTGCCCCCCCTGTTGTTATACAACGCATTAAAACCGGAGGGGTTTTCAGAGTCAGGGGCGCAAATGGCTCTCCAATTACACTTACCCGGCTAACTAATTCGGGTACTCCTCTTAATCCCCCAGCCGAACCGGCGGATGATCAGTATTTCTGGTTTTTTGAGCTTGTACCTGGTGCGACCCTTGATATGGAATATGTGAATGTATACTATTCTAATGCCAGAACCTATCCCGTATCTGTTCCGCCGAATGTTAACGCAACTCCTTATAATACTTATTATTGCTATAAATGGCTGAATTATTGGTATACTATTTACAGTTATACTGAGGACTCTGATTATAATGGCAAGATAGATCGCATAAGGGTAGAATGCGAAGGGGCTATAGCAAATGATTTTACGGGCTTCCGGACGGAGGTAAAAAACAGAGATACCGGCGAAGCTTACCAGGTAACCGGTTACAGCAGACCCGAAGCGGGGCCAAATTTCTATATACACCTCATGGAAAAACCCTATCTGGATGGCGGGACCGTACTTCTCTGGCGGGTAGTGGAGAACACAAGTCTTAAGGATGGAACTACGGGGAATAAATTTGTTGGAAATCTGGGAAGCAACCATCCAATCCTTAAAGATACGAATGATGCAGACTTTGGGGACTGGATGATGACCATCGATACGGTTTGGCCTGTGGTGGGCTATACTTTGGCCCTGCCGGGTCAAAATCAGGTCTTTATCCACTTCTCTGAACCGGTAGTGACAAGCGAAGGGAGCGCACCGGATGCCGGTGATTTTAGCCTTACTGACAGCATTACGGTTGTTTC